>UQYE01000067.1:0-10784 GCA_900545145.1 uncultured Collinsella sp.
GTGTCTGTCGCGTCGCAAAACACCAGATAAAACCTACCAAAATAAACCTGTCCCTATTTGGTAGGTTTCGGGGCGGCGAGGGGTTGCACTTTAGCGTGCGACAGCGGATAATGCCGAGCATTCGACAATGTTCTCGATGCCATCAATTGATTGAGGAGGCCCCGTATGGCCATGGAATTCAAACGCAGGCTGCCGATCCCCATGGAGATCCGCGAGGAAATGCCACTTTCCGCCGAGCTTACCGCCAAAAAGCAGGCATTCGACGCCGAGGTCGCCAAGGTCTTTACCGGCGAGGACGCGCGCAAGGTGCTCATCATCGGCCCGTGCTCTGCCGACCGCGAGGACTCGGTGCTTGAGTACATGAACCGACTGGCCAAGGTCGCCGAAGAGGTCAAGGACAAGCTCATCATCATTCCGCGTGTCTACACCAACAAGCCGCGCACCAAGGGCACCGGCTACAAGGGGCTGCTGCACAACCCCGACCCCGAGGCGCCCGATGACCTGCTTGAAGGCGTTAAGGCCATCCGCCACATGCACCTGCGCGTCATCGAGGAGACTGGCTTCTTTACCGCCGACGAGATGCTCTACCCGTCCAACTACCAGTACCTCGTCGACCTGCTGAGCTACGTCGCCGTGGGCGCGCGCTCGGTCGAGAACCAGGAGCATCGTCTGGTGTCGAGCGGCATTTCGGTGCCTGTGGGCATGAAAAACCCCACCGCCGGTTCCACCACCGTTATGCTCAACTCCATCTACGCC
Organism: uncultured Collinsella sp.; assembly: GCA_900545145.1. Lineage (GTDB taxonomy): Bacteria > Actinomycetota > Coriobacteriia > Coriobacteriales > Coriobacteriaceae > Collinsella. The sequence goes on from UQYE01000067.1 coordinate 757, forward strand.
GCCCAGGCACATCAGAGCTTTATCTTCCGCAACTGGGAGGTCGAGTGCGACGGCAACCCGCTCGCGCACGCCGTTATGCGTGGCTACATCGGTCTCGACGGTCGTACCTACCCCAATTACCACTACGAGCACCTAGAGCGCCTGGCCGAGCGCTACACCGAGCATGCCGGTTACGCCAACCCGGCGGCGGTCATCGACTGCAACCACGACAACTCGGGCAAGCGCCCGCTGGAGCAGTACCGCATTTGCAAGGAGGTGCTCGACAGCTGCCGCCGCAACGAATCCATCTCCAAGCTAGTCAAGGGCTTTATGATCGAGTCCTACCTGGAGGACGGCAACCAGCCGGTCGACGGCGGCGTCTTTGGCAAGTCGATTACCGACCCGTGTCTGGGCTGGGAAAAGACCGACTACCTCATCCACGAGATCGCGGAGCGGATTTAGTTACGCGGTTTTACCAAACCGCGTAACCAGTTGACGCTGCAAGCCCGCCAGAGCGGCAATCTGCCTTTCAACTTCGGCGGCATGACCAAAAGGTCAATGCCGCCTTGTTTCAAGGCACCTTGCTCGCTCTGGCGGGTTTTCGCTGTCGTTGCCAAAACAACGGCATCACCTTGGCTGCACACTCATTGGGGGCACTCATTGGGGACGTACTTAAATGAGTAGTCGTTGGGGACGTTCTTGTTTGACTAGTCGTTTAAGAACGTCCCCAATGATTATCTCTCCGCCCCCGTGGAATCGGGGGTCGTCTACCGAATGGTTGATGCGGCGGCCCTGCGGCCATGCCACACTCATAGATGGCCTGACCCAACTTGGAAGGAGCCTCCATGAGCCTTGACAACGTAACCCTGCGCGCCGCCACGCTCGACGACCTGGATGGTATCGCCGCCATCTACAACCGGCTGTGGTGCAACACGCTACGCAACCGCGGCGACGTCGAAGCTGCCGATTTCTGCGCGCGCTTCAACATTGCCATGCAGCTGCAGCGCTCCCCTATCGCGCTCGTTGCCGAGGCAGAGGGCCGCATTATCGCCGCCTGCTGCATCGGCATCTTCGAAGACGGCAAGCCGCGTACCAACCCCACGTGGGTACCCTGCTACGACGAGATGTTCGCCCAGGCAACCGAGATGGCAAAGACCGCCGATGCCAAACTCGAGGGCTCGCTCTTTGGCGACAGTCGCGAAAAGGCCACGGCCGATCGCTTTGCCGCCACGGGCAACGAGCATGCCCAGGGCCAGCTCAACCTGATCATCATTGTGCCCGAGTGGCAGGGCAAGGGACTCGGCCGCGAGCTCATCGACCTTGCGCGCGCCGAACTCGCCAAAGCCGGGTGCACCAAGTTCTTCCTGATGAGCGACTGCAACTCTGACTGGCAGTTCTACGAGCACCTCAACATGAAACGCATCCTGGAGGATCACAGCCAAGACACCGGCGACGGCTTTATCGTCTACATGTACGGAGGCGACACGCAGGATTAGCCTGTGTGCCGCCTCACGGGCTTTCTCCAAGACAGCCCAAAGCAATCAGCCACGCCAAAAGGGACATGCCAAAAAGAGACAGGTTTATTTTGGCAGGTTTTATCTGGGCGAACGCCAACCGCCGCGAGGAAGTTGCCTTCCCTCACGGCGGTCTTCTAGCAGCCAAAACCAAGTGAGTAGACTTTTTGCAGGAGGCCGAGCACACCCCGAATCGCCACAGCGCTGACCTGCGGTTTTATTGAGCGTTTGGCGCGGTGTGCTCGACAAGTCCAAAAAAGTCTACTCACTTGCATCTGAGGCGCACCGGATCGGCAAAAAACCGCCGCGAAAGGGGTCCGATCCTCTTCGCGGCAGTTGTTAATACGCCGAACTTGTTATCGCAAAAGCCAATCACGCGCCGAGACCACGCTACAGTCTTTCGACTCATACGTTGAATCCACGCGGGCCACAACATAGCGCGCATCTTTTGCAATGTCGATCTCATCGCATACAGCCTGTAAATGGCGGGCGTACTTATCGTGATACGTTCTGGATGATTTTATTTCGATAGCCTTGGGACTCCCTGAGTTTGTGCAGTCGAGCAAATCGATTTCTCGCTTGCCGTCGTCCCTATAGAAATACAACTCGGGATTCTCGCCCACGTTGAGATGGCTCTTCGCCGTTTCGGAAACGATGAGGTTTTCGAAAACTGCCCCCAGATAAGGGCTCTCCAAAAGTTGCTCCAGTGATCCAATTTTGAGCAAGTAGCAGAGCAGCCCCGTGTCGTAAAAATAAAGCTTGGGCGTTTTAGTCAAACGTTTCCTGGCATTTGCATAATAGGGCTGCAGCGAAAACGTCAGGTAGCTCTGCTCCAGGATAGACAACCAGCTTTTAATGGTCGATACGTTCACACCCGTATCTCGAGAAAGCGAAGATATATTAATGAGAGCACCGGCGCTCTGGGCAATTATGGACAGTAACTTATGAAACTCCGCTTTATTGCGCACGTCAAGCAAGCCCACAACATCGCGCTCAACATAGGTATCAATATAGCTGGGGAAATAAACCGAGGACGGCATTCCGGCGGAACGCAGGCGAGGGTATCCCCCTTCGAGCGCAAACAAATCCACTTCCAACTGCCCCTGCTGGCCCCTCTCCGCTTCTCGAAACGAAAATGGCAGCAATTTTAAGATCCCGACTCGCCCGGCAAGAGACTGGCCGATGCTTTTCATCATCAAAAAGTTTTGCGATCCCGTAAGGATGTATTGACCGGCATCTCCCCGCTCATCCGAAACAACCTGGATCATCGAGAACAAATCCGGGGCGTATTGCGCCTCATCGATGATGAGTCCGCCCTTTCGGTTGCGGATAAAACTCACCGGATCCTCCAAGGCCGCGCGCCTCGTTTGGGGGTCCTCAAGCGTGACATAGGAATAGTCGGGAAAGGCATGCCTAACCAGCGTAGACTTTCCGCTCTGCCTAGGCCCCGTCAACGACACAACAGGAAACCAACCCGCCATGCGAATGAGCAACTCATGCAAATCCCTGTTAATGTACTCGGCCATATCAACGCCCCTTATAACGCTGTTACCATAATCGTATAGTATCATTTGCCATAATCTCGCAGTAGCGTTTTCCATAATCTTGTAGTAGTGTTTTCCACAATCTTATAGTAGCCCAGTTCAAAAACGTTATTTATAGAGCCGAAATCTCAGACCCTAAATAACAATAGCCACCACAATGAGAACTGTCCCCATTGTGGTGGCTTGCAGGCGAGTTGACTTATTCGACTATCGCGGGCCGGCCGTGTCCGAGTCTAGAGCGTGGCAAGTCGCTTGGATTCGCGGACGGCGAGGGCGATGGAGATAAGACCAGTGATGGCGTCAGCCGCCACCAAGGCAAACCAGACACCCTGAACGCCCATCATGTTGCCAAGCAGGTACATAAGCGGCACGGAGCAGATCACGTAGCGGAGCAGACCGGTGAACGTGGCGATACCCACCTTCTCAACCGCCTGGAAGTACATCGACATGGTCATGGCAAGATAGCCCAGGGCCACGGCCAGGATAACGATGCGCGTGGCGTTGGCGGCAACCTCGACGAGCGCCGGGTCGCTACCAGCAAAAAAGGCGCAGACCGGCGTTGCGGCCACCCATAGCACAGCAGACACCGCAGCAAGCGTCACGACCTGGTACTTAAGCGTGCAGGAGAGCGTTTCCTTGAGGCGCGCCCACGCCTTGGCGCCGGCGTTGAAGGCGGCAATGGGCTGCAGGCCGTACGAGAAGCACTGGGCGACCATCATGGTAATGTAGAGGATGTAGCCGTTGATCACACCAAAGGCCGCGATGTAGAGCGAACCCATGTCGCCGCCGAGCTGGCCAAGCAACGAGTTGGCAACGGTGTTGAAGATGAACGTGGCAGCTTGCACCAAAAAGAACGGGAAACCAATCTTGATGATCTGGCCGCAGATGGCCATGTCGAGTTTGAGGTCGGCGGCGCTGATCTGGAGCTGCGACTTCTTACCGCCGATGAACCAGAAGATACCGATGGCCCAGATACCGATGGAAAGACCGTAGTACACGCCAGCTCCCATAACGCCAAGCTTGAGCACAAACGTGGAAAGCGCAAGCCAGCAGATAGCGACGATGGCAGACACGGTCATGAGGTTGGCCTGGATCTGAACCTTCTCGTCCACACGCATGACGGCGGTGACCATCTGACCAATGACCGTGAGCGGCAGCAGCACGGAGAAGGTGCGCACGCCGGCAACGGTATCGGCCATGATGTCGGGCGTGGCGCCGAAGAATGCGCAGATGGGCTCGGTAAACACAGCCATCACCACAGCAAGCAGCACACTCACAATCGTGGTAAGCCAAAAACCCTGGCTAAACGCCTTGCTGGCGCCCTTAATGTCGCCGGCACCCAAAAGGTTGCCCACCACGGCGGGCACGCCGGTGCCAAACAGGTTGCCAAAGGCCAGGTTAATGTACTCGACCGACATGATGATCGAAACACAGGCCAGGCCGTGTGCACCCAGGCCCCAACCCATCACGAGGCCCTCAAGGACCACCATGATAATCTGGGCGAGCATACCCTGGCCGGTAATGATGGTGTACTTGCGCACCAGGCCGGGAATCGGCTGCGAGGCAAGCTCACGCTCCTCCTCAACAGCGGCGGTTGTCTCTTCTGCCATTGTTCTCCCCTTTCCATGAGAGATTGATGAATGGATGGATGAATGGATGGGCGGCACGCACAGGCTGTGGCACCGCCCAGCGATGCAGCAGCCCCGCTAGGCCTCGTAGACCACCTTGCCGGCAATCATCGTGAGAGACGCCGTGGCCTCGAGGACCTCAGCCGGTTCGCAGTCAAAGAGGTTGCGGTCGAGCACACAGATATCAGCCTGTTTGCCGCATGCGAGCGTACCGATGCGATCCTCGGCATGCATGGCGTAGGCGCTGCCGTAGGTGTAGGCGCGCAGGGCCTCGGCCATGGTGATGCGCTCCTGCGGGAACCACCCTTCTGGGTTGGAGCCGTCCTCGAGCATGCGGAAGACCGCGCCGTACACCTCCTCCATGGGCTCCAAGCCCACAACGGGGAAGTCGCTGCCCAAGTGCACCACGGCACCGCTGGCAAGCAGGCTGTGCAGGGGCCACGAAAGCGCTGCACGCTCGGGGCCCACGGCATCGTCCTTGGCAAGGTCAGCCATATCGAGCAGCATGTGCCACGGTTGCATGCCGGGGCATATACCAAGCTCCGCGTAGCGCGGCAGATCCTCGGGCTGAACCGTCTCGTTGTGCTCCATGGAGTGGCGGCAACCCCGCTTACCATGCAAGCGCTCGCCCTCCTCAAAGCAATCAAGCACAAAACGCACCGAGCGATCGCCGATCGTATGGACGCGCGTGTCAACGCCCCATTCCTGCGCCCTGACAATGGCGGCACGGATGCGCTCTGGATCCTCCGCGGGCTCACCGCAGGTATCGGGCGCGTTGGAATAGGGTTCAAGCATCCAAGCGGTGTGGTCGGAGCACACGCCATCAAGAAACTGCTTAAAGCCGTGCCACTCGACCTGCGTACCCGAGAAGGCGTATTTCTCCTTGATCTGCTCGAGCGTTAAGGACTCGTTTTCGAACAGATCGGTGTACAGGAACACGCGCAGTGGCAAGTCGCCCTTGGCATTAAGACCTGCCAACACCGCATACGGGTTTTCCATGCTCACAAACGTAGGATTGACCATGCCGACCGTAGTGATTCCCAGGGCATTGGCGCGCCGGGCGGTTTTTGCAAACGACGCGTCAACAACCTCGGGCGCTGGGTCGTAGACCTCGTCCATAAAGAAGACGCTGGCGTTGTTGGAAAACACGCCCGTCAGATTGCCCTCGGCATCCTTAAGGATCTTGCCGCCTGCGGGATCGGGCGTCTGCGAAGTTACTCCCACCTTGTTGATGGCGCAGGTATTGGCACTAAAGGTATGCAGGTCAACCTGCTGCAGAAAGACCGGGCGGTCCGAGATGTACTCATCGATCATCGCGGCTGTGGGCATCTCGGGGACATCCCACTGGAACTGGATAATCTGGCAGCCCAGAATCCACTCGTTATCGGGATGGTCGGCCGCAAACGCCACGACACGTTCCATCGCCATCTCAAAACTGGTGCAGTCGATGAGGTTGACGGCAAAATCGGGGTCGGTCATAAACGCGCCCTGGGCAAAATGCGTGTGCGAGTCGATCAGGCCGGGCATGACGAGCTGGTCGCCAAAGTCGCGCACCTCGGTATCGGGACCGATAAACGGTGCCAGGTGAGTATCGTCACCGCAGGCAACAATCTTATCACCGCGCACGGCAACGCCGCCCTTAAACGGCTCGAGCCCATCGCCGGTAAAGACGGCGTTGCTCTTGATAACTACATCAGCCTTGTCCATGTAAGCCTCCTCAGGCATCTTTGGTTGCAACGCGGACGCACCGCCCGCGTGGGCACTCGGTTGGGAGCGTAGCGCTCCCGCATCGGCGCGTGCCTACAAGCCGCGCTCGGACGTCTGTCCCACGTCCGCGGCTTCGCGCTACACCCATTGATACACAGGGGCAAATCCGTGCCAAGGCCAGGGATCGCAAACGGTCAGTTTAAGCAGGTTTACACGCTTTACCTGCAGGTTTATTGTCTGAGATTATTACCGCGTCATTACGCCCAACGGCGTGCCCGCCCACACGGCAAGACCCGCATGCAAGGAAGAATAGGACTAGGAACGCCAAAAGGCATCTATGAGGTCATCTCGGTTGGAGACACCGCTTTTAACGTAGATGCGATGCAAGTGCGCCTTGACAGTGCCAGGGCTGATGACCAACTCGCTGGCGATGTTTTGGGCGTCGTTGCCCTTCAGCACCAGCGTGAGCACCTCCTGCTCGCGCCGCGACAGCTTATGGGCATCGGCATAGATCACAACGCGTGATGCTAGATCGTCCCCAGAGCGTGCGCTCTCGGCCGCCACGTCCTCATCGGCACGCGGATGACGGGCATACACGCGCAGGATATGGCTAAACTGGCAAAAGAGTTGGACCGCGCATGCCATGAGCAGCACGTTTTCGGAGATATTGCGCTCGGACAGATACCACAAAAAGAGGCTGATGACGGGGTTTTGAGAGTCGGGGCGACAGAGCAAAATCATGTAGGTGTCCTCGGCGATTACGCAAAACGCAAGAACGAGTGCCACCTTCCAAAAGAGCTTTGAGCGGTCGAGGTCGAGTTTCTCAACACGCGTGGCCCTGTGCCGGTAATGCCAGGCGGCATAGGCAAGACATCCTACATTGCCCAGGTCACGCGTGAGCCAAAAGAGATACTGCTGCATCTCTCCGGCAGCACCGCTGCGAGGCACCAGCACCAATTGCAAGATTGAAAACGGCACGATAGCAAGTCCGAGCATGCGCGACGTCGGCCTTTTGCGCAAGCGCGCAAACATCCACAGTACCACGCAGGCATAGATGGCAATACCGAGCACGCAGCGCAGCAAGGGGTGCTGCAACGGCTCGCTAAAGGTAACAGCGTAGTCGTATTTGAGCCGATTGTACTCGTCAAAAAAAATGACCGACATATCGAGCATGTAGAGCAAAAAGCCCGCCGCGGCCACCAGGCTGTCGCGACGGCGCGTCATGAGCCAAACCACCAATGCCACGGCACTGGTCACCAGAGCCACACCCATGATAATCGTGGTGTAGATATAGAACGCGAAACTCATGCCCGCCTCCCCTGTCTAGATGCCGTGAGGATGTTGACAGATTCTTTGCCGCAAGATTAGACTCACCGATTAAACGTACTGTATCGTTTAGATAAACAAGCTGTGTCTCACCGATGAAAGGAGATGCCATGGCGCCTATCGCACCGCTCAAAATACTCGTTGCCCCTGCCGCCAAGGCCATCGTCCACCTGAGCGACTCACTTACCTACAATGATGTCCCCTGCGCCGTTGAGGCGCGTTCGGACAGCTGCCCCTACCTGGGCCACGTCCCCTTCTTTGCGCCTAAGCTCGTTTCCGATCCCGAGCACCGCGAACAGTAATCCAAGATGCACCAAGCGCTGCGCAACTCGCGGTGCTTACTGTTTTGGTGCAAAGTAACCTGACCCCCGTGCACCAACGCCGGGATTGTCGACGCTTCGGCCGCGGCGCGATATGAGGCGCGAAACCTCGCCCAATAACAGGCCAATCACTACGCCCGCGAGAATCGGCAACTTTGCCATCTCGGCAGGTGAGCTGTTGAGCGGCACAATCGTAGCGACAATCGAAAGCACGAGCTCTACCACCGGCACCGCAAGCGCCACCGCGAGCACCTTGCCCTCGAAAGGCGCACGGAACACACGCGAGCGATTATCGTGCTTGCGCAGACGCCAAAACGCTGGGAACATGGGGATATAGCTCATGAGCAGAAAGACGACGTTCATCGAGAAGAAGACCCAAAAGACATCGGAGCCCTCGCCCAGCGGAATCTGGAGCAGTAGCACCATACTTGCAAAACAACCGTTAATGAGTGCCGAGCCGTTGGGCATGCCGGTCATCTTGGACACCAGCGCAAAGGGACGCGGCATATTGCCATGACGCGCGGCATAGCTCGCCACGTTGTTGACGCCAAAGCTCCAGCAGATCATGTTGGCGAACAACGTCACCAAAAAGGCCATGCCCACGATCATCGTCAGCGGGTGGATGCGCCCCACCATAGCGGCGACTGCGTCCACAATGCCCGAATCGAGCGAAAGCTGCTCGGCGGGAACCGCGGCTCCAATGCCGATGCCGCAAATGATGTAGATTGCCGCAATGGCCACGCCACCGGCAATAACCGCCTTGGGGATATCGCACGACGGGTTCTTCATCGTGCTGGCAAAGGTCGCGACCACTTCGAAGCCCATAAAGTTGAACAGGATAATCGATAGGTACGTCAACGAATTGGTGTCGCCCAGATCTGGAATGAAGGTCTTAAACGACATGTCGTTGGCAAAGCCGTTATTGCAGGCAAACCAAATGCCGACGATTCCCACCACAGCGGTAATGAGCACCTTGATGACGGCGCCGCCGTCCATAACCCAATCGGCCTCCGCCACCGGCTGCATTGCCATGACCGTGACGCCCCACACAAAGGCAATCTCGATGGCAATTCGGATCCCGAGTGAAAACTCGATACCCCACACCGCATTAATGACACTGGGGAACATGCAGGCGATACTTGCCACCCACAGCGGAAAGTTAACCCAGTAGCACCAAGAGCAACGGGCGCCCCAACGGTCGCCCAGGCCCAGGCGAACCCAATCGTACAGGCCGCCCTCGGAGTCGAACGCCGTACCCAGCTCGGCCACCACCAGACCATAGGGGAGCAAAAACGTAATGATAAGGAAGATCCACCAGAAGAACTGCACGTTACCCATGGCAGATGCCGGAGCCGCCGCCTCAATGGTAAACACGACGCAGATAACCGAGAGGATGACCTCGAACAGGGAGAACTTTTTACCTGCCACGGCACGCTCCCCCTACAGCAAAAAGGATGGCATCTGTACCGAAGGCGCAGCCCAAGGTAGGGTTGCAGGCTGCGTCACCGGTACAGGTGCCATCCCAAAGAGAGGAGAGGATGCAGTTGTTGGACCAACGCTCGCGGAACAGACGCGTGTAGATGACGATACGCTGGTACATAGATACTCCGATCAAAACGGCCGCGTTCGCGACCGGAAACTTTCGGCAATTGAAAACGCGTCTGACCTGGGAAATTCAAGCGAACAATTGGCCTAACCCGCAAAAAATCCCAGGCCAGAAGCGTATTCAATCAAAGAAAAAAGGCACTCCGATGTGGAGGCAACGGAGTGCCCAAAGAAAACCCAACCGACCAAGACATCGGGCAAGCCGACCATCAATGCCCCAAGATGGTTCGATTCGCCGATTGTCCGATTGATCGGCTGGGTTTTCGAGGTGCCCCAGGTCGCCGCGAAAGAGGAGCGAAGCGTACTTTGGTACGCGAGCGACGGTTTGAGCGGCGAGATGGGGTGCCTCGGAAAGTCAGACGATTAAGCGGACGGCTCCTGCTGGGTGATGCAGTGGATGTTGCC
>UQYE01000068.1:0-9990 GCA_900545145.1 uncultured Collinsella sp.
CGCTGCGCAAGACTCGCACCGTCGTCGACTCGCTCGATAAGACGGTGAGTGACCTTAACAATACGCTCGCCGAGGCACAGCCTGTGGTGGCAAAGCTCGATGGCGCTGTCGATGAGCTCACCCCCGCGCTGGCACAGGTTGAGCCGCTCCTCAAGTCGAGCAAGACTGCCGTTGATGCTCTGACGTCTAACCTCGTTGAGGTTGAGGCGGTCGTTCGCGACATCTCCGAGGTCACGGGCAGCGTGGCCGAGGCCAGCAATGCCGTATCGAGCGTGACTGATTCTGCTGCTGGCGCCGTGCAGAAGCTCTTCAATAAGGTGAAGGCTCCTGCAGCCGACGCCGATCGCAAGCTCGCCGCTGCCGCCGCCGAGGCCGAGCAGCCTACTGAGCGCGTTCTGATTGGCGATGACGATGCCGCTGCTGACGACGATGATGTTCAGAAGCCCGCAGCCAAGCCTGCTCAGTATTACACCTATACGCCTGCCGAGACCTCCGAGGAGTCCTGCGATGAGTAGTGAAGCAACCTGCCCCATCACGCTGACCGTTGCCGGCGACCCGCGTCTCGCTCGCCTTGTGCGCATGACGGCAGCTAACGTTGGTGCCCTGTGCTCCATGTCTGTCGATCGCATCGAGGATATCCGCATGGCTGCCGAGGAAGCCTTCATCTTTGGGTGCACCGCGGTCGACTGCGACGACATCACGATCAATTTCGATGTGGACGAATCTCACGTCGGCATGACCTTTACCTTTGGGGAACAGGCCACCGTCGACGAGGATGACCAGGCTGCTGTGTATGCCGAGCTCATTCTTGCAAGCGTGTGCGATTCCTACGAAAAGACTGCGGCGCCCCTAACGCTTTCCCTCGACCTCAAGGCGGATATCTAATATGACCGAACGTTCCCGGAGCGGCAAGACCGCTTGGGACAAGGAGAAAACCCGCGAGCTGTTTCGTCGTTATAAGGAGACCGGCGATCCGGATGCTCGCGAGCAGCTCGTCATGTCCCATATGAACCTGGTAAGGTTTCTTGCCAACAAATTTAAGAACCGCGGCGAGCCGCTCGATGACCTTTTGCAGGTCGGGTACTTGGGCTTGCTCAAGGCTATCGATCGCTTTGATCCTGAGCGCGGACTCGAGTTCACGACGTTTGCCACGCCCACCATCTTGGGCGAGATTAAGCGCCACTTCCGCGACAAGGGCTGGAGCGTGCGCGTGCCCCGTCGTTTGCAGGAGCTCTCGGCCAAGGTCAACCAGGCTACCGATAAGCTCACCAACGAGCTGCAGCGTTCGCCCAAGGTTGAGGAAATCGCCGAATACCTGGACGTGACCGTCGACGAGGTCCTGGAGGCTATGGAATCGTCTTCGGCCTATACCTCGGTGCCCATTGAGGCTCCTGGTGCATCCGATTCCGACGATGCGCCCTCGATTCTTGACCGTTACGCCGACGACGACAACGAGCTCGACTTTACCGATGACCGTCTGGTCATTGAAGAGGCCATCCGCGATTTCTCGCCGCGCGAGCGCGAGGTTATCGAGCTGCGCTTCGTTAAGGGCATGACCCAGATCGAGATTGCCAAGAAGCTTGGCATCTCGCAGGTGCAGGTCTCGCGCCTGCTGCGCCGCACGCTTAAGAAGATTCAGGACAAGATCGACCCCGACGGAGTGATGATTCGTTCATGAGTGAGCACCCCCAACAAATCGATCGCGTGCTGCGCGACACCCGCATTCTGACGCTTCGCATTTGGGCTGTTGTCGGCTGCATTGTCATCGCCGCTGTCATCTTTAACCTTATGGGCATCCTGGCACCGGTTATTGAGTTTCTTGCCGTCGGCTCCATCATTGCTTTTGTGATGTCCCCGATCACCAACTGGCTCGAGCACCATGGCGTGAATCGCGGCATCGGTTCGCTTATCGCGCTAATTGTTGTTGTTGCCGTGCTCGTCGGTGTCGTTTGTATCTTGTCGCCGATTCTCTTTGGTCAGATCATGGAAGTCCTGAGCCGCCTGCCTGAGCAGCTTCGTGTTGCGGGTGGCGACCTCAACGAGATGATCTCGCATGCCAAGACGCTTAACAACACGCCGCTCAAGGAGTATCTGGACGATAATCTTTCGTCGCTTGTTACCGTGGCATCGAAGTACGTGTCTCAGATCGCTGCCGAGCTTGGCCGCGGTGTGTTCCCGCTCATCACCAATACGGCCTCGCAGCTGTTCGTTATCTTCCTTGGTCTGGTGCTTGCCTACTGGATGGCCTGCGACTACCCTCGCATGCACCACGAGATTTGCACCATCATCGGTCAGGAGAAGGAGACCTCGTACCGCTTTATGGTCGCCATCCTTTCTCGCTCTGTCGGCGGTTACATGCGCGGTATGGTCGTGACGTCCATCTGCGGTGGTTTCCTCGCTTTTATCGGTTTTATTATCATCGGCCATCCGTATGCGGCGCTCATGGCTATCTTTACCGGCATCATGCATTTGGTTCCGGTCGTCGGTCCCTGGGTGAGCGCAGCAATCGCCACGGTGCTCGGTTTCATGTTCAGCCCCATGTTGGCGTTGTGGACGCTCATCGTGACGATGGTCGCGCAAAACGTCACCGATAACGTGATTTCGCCTAAGGTCATGCAGAGCTCGGTGCAGGTGCATCCCATCATGAGCCTCACGGCGCTCGTTATTGGCTCGGCACTTATGGGCCCCATCGGCATGATTATTGCCATCCCGCTGTGTGCGGCCCTCAAGGGTATCTTCGTGTACTACTTCGAGAATGAGACCGGCCGCCAGCTTGTGGCTTATGACGGCGCCGTGTTTAAGGGCACGCCGTACCGCGATGCCGATGGCAACCCGGTCGCCGCCTACGACGCGCTTGGGGACGATACGTTCATCTATGAGTCCGAGCTCATCGGTAACGAGACTGCGCCCGAGGCCAAGGCCATGCCCAAGCCCGAACTCGATAATCCCTGGATTAAGCTCTCTGGTCTGCAGCCCGATGCCACGGGCTTCTTCAAGAACCCCTTTGCCAAGGACGATGACTCCAACACGGACGACGATACCAAAACCGGCATCGACGGCTCCATGGACGACTCGGATTCTAAATAGGTCCTATTAACGTTTCTTGAAGTTGAAAATGACAAGAAACGCGAGCAAAGCGATTGATAAGGGGCCGGCAACATAGAAAAAGAGAATGTCAATTGCACGTAGAGTGTAATAAGCCTTATCGCCGGACATTACTGCATACAACACGTAGCCAAATGCTGGTTGGTTTGCGTACCAGCAGGTGAAAGCCAAAAGCGTTAAAAGTGCCGCTAACAGAAGTGCATTGAGGAAAAATCGTTTGCTTTTCATCGATCGCTCCTTCCGGGTGACTCTTATATGTAATTCTACAGCAGCCCTTTTTCAAAGGATCGCACAGTACTAAATAACGTGCACTTTCGCTGTAGGGTCGCTGTTTGGCGGCCCTCTTTTTTGCACAGGCGCGGTGGGATGGTAATATCGTTACGTTTGAACTGTTTCGATGTGAAACCGAGGAGATTCCCTCTATGAGTGCTGACTACCCGTCAATGACTACGGCCGAGATCCGCTCTAAGTTCCTCAACTTCTTTGAGGAGCGCGGTCTTAAGCTCTATCCTTCTTCGTCCCTCGTCCCCGACGACCCTTCGCTGCTGCTTGCCAACGCCGGCATGAACCAGTTTAAGGAGTATTACCAGGGCAAGAAGACCATGAAGGAGATCGGCGCGATCTCCTGCCAGAAGTGCGTCCGCACCAACGACATCGACTGCATCGGCGAGGACGGCCGTCACCTGTCCTTCTTCGAGATGCTCGGCGACTTCTCCTTTGGCGGCGTCTCCAAGCAGCAGGCCTGCGCTTGGGCCTTTGAGCTCATCACCAAGGAGTTCAAGCTGCCGCTCGACCGTCTGTACTTCACCGTCTTTACCGAGGACGACGAGACACATGACGTGTGGCGCTCCCTGGGCGTTGCCGAGGATCACATCTCGCGTCTGGGCGAGGACGACAACTTCTGGGCCGCTGGCCCCACCGGCCCCTGCGGTCCGTGCTCCGAGATCTACTTTGACATGGGCGAGGAGGTCGGCTGCGGCAGCCCCGACTGCAAGCCCGGCTGCGACTGCGACCGCTTCCTGGAGTTCTGGAATCTCGTCTTTACCCAGTACGACCGCCAGGAGGATGGCTCCATGCCGGAGCTGCCGCACCGCAACCTCGATACGGGCATGGGTCTGGAGCGCATGGCCGCCATCATGCAGCACAAGACCGCTAACTACGACGGCGATCTGATGCAGCACCTCATCAAGCTGGGCGAGAAGATCAGCGGCAAGACCTATGACGCCGACGATTACTCCGGTGCTAGCCGCTCCCTGCGCATCATCGCCGACCACTCCCGTGCCGTCGACTTTATGATCTCCGACGGCATCCTGCCCGGCAACGAGGGTCGCGAGTACGTCCTTCGCCGCCTGCTCCGCCGTGCCGTGTTCCACGGTCGTCTGCTGGGCATCGAGGGCGCCTTCCTGACCAAGTTCATCGACGAGGTCAACGCTCAGATGGGCGAGGCTTATCCCGAGCTGCTCAAGAACGTCGCGCTCGTTAAGGGCATCGTCGCCTCCGAGGAGGAGCGTTTCTCAACGACGCTCGACAACGGCCGCATTTACCTTGACGAGGCCCTGGCCGCGCTCGCCGACGGCGCTGTCCTTCCGGGCGACGTTGCCTTTAAGCTGCACGACACCTTTGGTTTCCCCATCGACCTGACCGTCGAGATTGCCGGCGCTGCTGGCCACGACGTCGACATGGACGGTTTCACCGCCTGCATGGAGGACCAGAAGGCCCGCGCTCGCGCCAACGCCAAGGGCGACGCCTGGGGCAGCTTCAACGACGTGTGGGTCGAGCTTTCGGACAAGGTCGCTGCGACCGAGTTCGACGGCTATGACAACGATGTGATCGAGGATGCCAAAGTTGTCGCTATCGTTCGCAACGGTGAGTCCGTCGAGTCCGCCGCTGCGGGCGAGGATGTCGAGGTTGTTCTCGACCGCACCCCGTTCTATGCCGAGATGGGTGGCCAGCAAGGCGATGCCGGCAAGCTTTCCGCCGAGGGCGTTGTTCTGACCGTTGCCGACACCAAGAACCACAACGGTCTGTATGCCCACGTCGCGCACGTTGTCGATGGCACGCTGACTGTCGGTGCCGCTGTGACCGCCACGCTTGACGCCGAGCGCCGTGGCTTCCTGCGCCGCAACCACACCGCCACGCACCTGCTCGACGCCGCGCTTAAGCAGGTCCTGGGCGAGCATGTCTCCCAGGCCGGCTCGCTGGTGACGCCTGAGCACCTGCGCTTTGACTTCACGCACTTCGAGGCCCTGTCCTCCGAGCAGCTCAAGGCTGTCGAGGACCTGGTCAACCAGCAGATCTTCGCCTCCAAGCCGGTCTTGACCCGCGTCATGGGCATTGACGAGGCCAAGTCCGCCGGTGCTGTCGCCCTGTTTGGTGAGAAGTATGGCGACGTCGTCCGCGTTGTCTCCGTGGGCGCCGAGGACCAGCCGTTCTCCCGCGAACTCTGCGGTGGCACGCACGCTGCCAACACCGCCGAGATCGGCCTGTTCAAGATCATTTCCGAGTCCTCTACGGGCTCCAACGTCCGCCGTATTGAGGCCGTGACCTCTAAGGGTGCTCTCGACTACATGGCCGACCGTCTGGCGCTCGTCGACGCCGCCGCTGCTGCGCTCAAGTGCCGCGTGGATGAGGTTCCCGCCCGCGTGGAGAACCTGCAGGCCGAGCTGCGCGAGACTTCCAACAAGCTCAAGAAGGCGCTGACCGGTGGCTCCTCCGACGCTATCTCCAGCGCCATCGAGGGCGCCGTTGAGCTCGACGGCTACAAGCTCGTCGTCGCTGAGCTCCAGGGCCTTGAGGCTGCCGACCTGCGCAACGTCTGGGATACCGTGCACCAGAAGGTCGCCGGTCCTGTCGCCTGCGTCGTCGCCAGCGTGACCGAGAAGGGCACCCCGGCCCTGCTCGCCGCCGGCTCCGATGACGCCGTCAAGGCCGGTTTCCACGCCGGTAACGTGATCAAGCAGATCGCGGGCCTGGTCGACGGTCGCGGTGGCGGCCGTCCCAACATGGCCCAGGCCGGTGGCAAGAACGCCGCCGGCATCGCCGATGCCCTCGCGGCCGCTAAGACCGCGCTCGGCGCCTAAGAATCTAGGTAATCGCTGTGGTCGCGCTTGCGCTGGACATAGGGGAGACCAGGATCGGCATCGCCGTCTCGAGCCGTGATGGCAAGATGGCGATGCCTGTCAAGGTGCTCCCGGCTGCAGAGGTCACCGGTATGGCCAAGACGTTCCGCTATCTGGTCGAGGACTATGAGCCCGATATCCTGGTAAGTGGGCGTCCCCTGACCATGGCCGGTGAGCCCGGTCCCCAGGCCGAGCGCGTCGCCGCCCTTGCGCAAAAGATTGCCGACGAGCTCGATCTTCCGTTGGAGTTTGAGGACGAGCGCCTGTCCTCGCAAGAGGCCAAGCGTATCCTGCGCGAGCAGGGCCTCAACGAAAAGCAGATGAGGGGCAAGATTGACATGATTGCCGCCAGCCTGTTTTTGCAGACGTGGCTTGATCGTAAAAACGAGGAGGTCTCGCATGCCTAGCGCTTCCGATCCGCGCCAGCCGATTCGTACACGTCAGCCTGTGCCGCGCCCTGCCCAGCCTGGCCAGCGTCCGGCACAGCCGACGCAGCGCGCAGCTCAGCCTGCCGCGCGCCCGGTGCAGTCCTCCTCTCGTTTGGCTCAACCTGCTCAGCGGACGGTTCGACAGCCCACTGCTCGTACGGCCCAGCCTGCAGGCGGTACCCGCTTTAAGCAGCAGGCACCTACCCAGCGAGCACAGGCCCCCCAATCGCATTCGCATCACGCTCGCGGTTCGCACGGCGTTGCTCCGGCCACGCGATCGAGCTACAACACGCATGCTCGTCGCGGTGCCCAAAAGAAAAGCTCCCCGGTGCCTATGATTATCGGCGTCGTCGTCGCCGTGCTAGCGCTTGTCGCGATCGTTTTCTTTGTCGTGCCGGCCGTCAAGGGCTTCTTTGTCGGTGAGGATTCGAATGTCACGGCTGGTCAGCAGGTTAAGGTGACCATTCCTGACGGTGCTTCGGGCGATACGATCGCCTCGATTCTCTCTGAGAACCATATCGTCGAAAATCCCAAGGATTACTATGCGGCGGTGAAAAAGCTCAACGCCGATATGTCGCTCAAGCCTGGTACTTATTCGTTCACCACGCTCATGGACGCGACTAAGGTGGTTCAGCAACTCATGGAAGGCCCCAACGCTGGCTCCAATGCGCTGACGATTCCCGAGGGCTTGACGGTCGATCAAGTCGCCGACCGTGTGGCCCAGGCCTACAATAGCATCTCTAAGGAAGACTTCCTCAACCAGGCCAAGGCCTCCAACTACGTGGACGACTATAGCTTCCTTAAGGGCGCCGCCAACGATTCGCTCGAGGGTTTCTTGTTCCCCAAGACCTATTCGTTGGGTGATTCGCCGACGGCCGATGATGTGATTCGCGCCATGCTCGATCAGTTTAAGACCGAGTACAAGTCGCTTGACTTTGCCAGCTGCGAGGCGAAGATCATGGAACGCTACGGTGTGGAGATGTCCGACTACGACATCGTCAACTTGGCCTCTATTGTTGAGCGCGAGGGCCTCAACGCCGATCAACGTGCGCACGTGGCCTCGGTTTTTTACAACCGCCTTGCCGGCAAGCTCGACGGTCTGCGTTATCTCAACAGCGATGCGACCATGATGTATGTCACCGGCGGCGAGGTTACCGCCGACGACCTGCAGAGCGATAGCCCGTATAACACCTATAAGCACGAGGGCCTGCCGCCCACGCCCATCTGCTCTCCGTCGCTCGAGGCGCTCAAGGCCACCCTTGAGCCGACCGACTCCGATGACCTGTATTTCTACATTACACAGGACGAGGAGTACTTCTCGCAAACCTACGAAGAGCATCAACAGTCTTGGAATTAGCATGAGGATTTTTAGCCCCAAACGATACGTTGCCTCGGTCGATCGCATCGACCTTGATACCCTGTGGGCCGACGGCAAACGCGCCATTCTGCTCGATCGCGATAACACCCTGGTGCCGCGCGACACCGAGCAGGTTCCCGCCGCGGTTTCCGCTTGGCTTGACGCCGCCCGCGCCAAAGGCTTTAAGCTGTGCATGGTGTCCAACAACTGGCATCGCGACCAGGTCATGAGCTCTGCGCGCGAGCTGGGACTCGAGGCCATTAGCCACGCCATGAAGCCGGCGCCGTTTGCCCTCAAGGCGGGTCTTAAGCGCCTCGGCGCCACGGCCGACGAGGCGGTACTGATCGGTGATCAGCTCTACACTGACGTGTGGAGTGGCAATTTAGCCGGCGTCGATACCATCCTGGTAAAGCCGCAGGCGACGCAGGACCTGTGGTATACGCAGATCTTCCGTATTTTTGAGCGCCGGGCCCTGCGCGACCTTCCCTGCGAGGAATAGGTTTCACCATGTCTCAGCACATCAAACACGGCTGCGACCATATCTTCTTTATCGGCTTTTTGGGCGCGGGCAAGTCGACGCTTGCGCGCAACGTGGGCACTATGTTCAAGCGTCGATTCATCGATACCGATCGTTTGGTTGTGCGTCGATGCGGCAAGTCGGTGACCGAGATATTTGAGACCGAGGGCGAGGATCGTTTTCGCGAACTCGAGACCTCGGCACTCCGTTCGCTTCAAAGCGAACGCAGCCTGCTGGTATCGTGCGGGGGCGGCATCGTCGAGACGCCGGGCATCGCTGTCGGTATCCATCAGCGCAGGCAGCAGGTGGTCGCCCATATGGCGGGCCGGGCCCGGCATCTCCAGATCCAGTCCGGCCTGCAGTCCTTTCACACGGTTATTTACAGCGCCCCAGTCACTAACGACGCAGCCTTTGTATCCCCATTCTTTTCTCAGGATATCTGTCAGAAGATATCTGTTTTCTGAAGCATATTCTCCATTTATTTTGTTGTAGCTACACATGACGGTTCTTGGAGCTGATTCTTTCACCGCTTCCTCAAACGCAGGCAGGTAGATTTCCCTGAGCGCACGTTCTGACACCTCGGAAGATATCGTCATACGGAGTGTTTCCTGGTTATTCAGTGCGAAGTGCTTAATGCTTGTCCCCACACCCTGACTCTGTACTCCGCGGATATATGCCGATGCCATCCTACCTGCCAGATATGGATCCTCCGACAGATACTCAAAGTTCCGCCCGCATAACGGGCTCCTTTTAATATTCACCGCCGGGCCAAGCAGTATGCTTACATTCTTGGCCTGACACTCCGCTCCCAGCGTCTCTCCCATCCGTTCCATCAGGTCAACATCAAAGCTGGAGGCTGTTGCACAGGCTGCCGGGAAACAAACGGCCTTCACACTTTCATTCAATCCCAGATGATCCGTTTCCCCTTCCTGCTTTCTCAGTCCGTGAGGACCGTCCACCATCATAACTGACGGAATGTTCAGTCGTTTGATTTCTTTCGTATGCCAGTTATCAGCGCCCGAACAGAGACTTGCCTTCTCTTCCAGCGTCATTTCAGAAATCAGTTCCTTTATTCTGTCCATCGCAAAAGTCCTCCATACTTTTCTTAATACTGATTGATCATCTGTGCCTCTGCCTCTTCACGGCTGATCACACCATTGTTGCATTTTGCCATCAGCTGGACATCATGGTCATTAAGCTTGTAAAGACGAAGTATAAGCAGAGTGCAAATACCCCCGATAATGCCGCCAAGACAGCTGAATGTCCATAATTTATCGGCAAATCCTGCCGCCTGAACAACGCCTTCTCCTTCCCGGAAGCCGATTAAAGTTAACGCAAACACACTGACTGCTGTTGCGATCGCTCCATTTAATTTTGTAAAAAATGTCTGCGCTGCAAACGTTACACCACGCATTTTTAATCCTGTCTTGTACTGTCCATACTCGTAGCAGTCCGGCGTAAACT
>UQYE01000069.1:0-9984 GCA_900545145.1 uncultured Collinsella sp.
ATAACCGAGCTCTACGCACCGCAGTTTGAGCAGTTTGGCCTGGAGCTTTCCGGCAAGGGCGCCGTCTTTACCGGCGAGGTGGCAAACGATCGGGCGCACGGACGCGCATGGATCATGCCCCTTTCCCCCACCTGCATCGTCATGGAGCATTTCATTACCCCGACGCACAACATGCAGCTAGCCGAATACACGCCCGAACCGTACGCGTGCGTGAGCGAGGTCAGCGCGCCCACGCTCATGTGCATGCCCGAAGCCGGCATAACGCCTGCGAACCTCAAGCCGCTGCATGGACCGTGGCCGAACAGCGCGATCTGCAGCTTTGTCCAAGATAGCTGCGGTGAGGAGCTAAGCCCGCTGTTTGCAGGGCAGCTCTACCACTCGCGCTCGGTCCTCTTTTTGCCTGGATATTTTGACGAACTGGAGCACCGCTATCCCACCGAGTTCGCGGGGGTCTTTGAGGCGTTTGCCGAGTCATGGCACGAGGAGGCGACGTCTGCCATCTGCCACACGTTGCGCCGGATTAACGAGGACCGCGCCCGCACCGCAGGCGGACACGTCTATATGCAGGGCATCGTGGAGACCATGGTCGCGGAGCTCGCCTGTTCGCGCGCGGCCCACAAGCAGGCGCAGCAGGCGGCAGACACACGCGTCAGCGTGACCATTGCCGAAGAAGCAACGGCAATGATTGAGCGCACGCTCGACAAAGGCAGACGCGTGGGTATCAACGAGGTGGCCGAGGGGCTCTACACAAGCCGCTCCAAACTATGCGCCACCTTTAAGGCCCAAACTGGCGAGTCCCCGGGCGCCTACATTCGCAGACGCCGTATGGAGCGAGCACAGGACCTTTTGGCCGACAGCTCGCTGACGATAGCGCAGGTGGCAGAGCGTCTAGGCTACCCTCAGCAGGCCGCCTTCGCCCAAGCCTTCAAGCAACACACCGGCACCACCCCCACCGCTTGGCGCTCCCAACATATATAAAGAATGAAGGCGCCAACGGCGCCCTCATTCACCAAATTCCATTCAGCCTACCTGACCCGAACGGCCGAGTCGTCTGGCCGGGGAAGCCCCGAGTCGCCGGGGTGTTTGCTCCAAATGAGTTCCGCATGCAAAGAAGGCCACTAAATGTGGCCTTCGTCTTGCATAGGACTGTTTGAAATTTGGAGGAAATACCCCGGCGACTCGGGGCTTCCCCGGCCTCGCAGCTACGAGAGCGACGCTCTCAGCAATTCGTTGAAGAGCTTCGGGTTGCCCTTGCCGCGGCTCGCCTTCATGCACTGGCCCACCAAAAAGCCGATGACTTTCTGGTTGCCGTCACGATACTGCTGCGCCTGGTCGGCACAGTTAGCCAGCACCTCGTCCACGATCGGCTGCAGCGCGCCGGCATCGCTCACCTGACGCATACCGCGCTCGTCGACGATCTTGTTGGGGTCGTCGCCGGTCTGGGCCATAGCCTCAAAGACCTCGTGCGCCTGGTTGGAGCTGATGGCATCGGTCGCCAGCAGCTTGGCAAGGGCTGCCACCTGAGCCGGCGCGATGCCGGACTCGGCGAGCGACACACCCGCGCCCTTAAGGTAGGCGATCATCTCGTTCACCAGCAGGTTTGCGACCGTCTGGGCCTCCTTGCCAGCCATGCCGGCAGCGGCGGCCTCAAAGAACTCGGCAAACTCGGGGTCGCCGGCAATCTGCTCGGCGTCTGCCGCCTTAATGCCAAAGTCGGCCTCAAAACGGGCGCGCTTGGCATCGGGCAGCTCGGGAATCTCGCCACGGCAGCGATCGATAAACTCGTCGTCCAGATCGAACGGCGCCAGATCGGGATCGGGGAACAGACGATAGTCGTCGGCCGTTTCCTTCACACGCATGACCACGGTGCGCTTGCGGCTGGGCTCCCAGTGACGGGTCTCCTGGTAGATGATGCCGCCCTCCTCGAGCACCTCGGCCTGACGGCAGATCTCGTAGGCAAGGCCGTCGTGCAGGCTCTTAAACGAGTTGAGGTTCTTGAGCTCGGTCTTAGTACCCAGCTTGGTCTCGCCGCGGCGGCGCAGCGACACGTTACCGTCGCAGCGCATGGAACCCTTCTCCATGGAGCAGTCCGAAATGCCCAGCGTCACAAAGATGCGACGGAGCTTCTCCATAAACAGGCGAGCCTCCTCGGGCGTGCGCAGGTCGGGCTCGGTGACGAGCTCGATCAGCGGCGTACCGCAGCGGTTGTAGTCGACGAGCGACTCGGCCGCGGCGGTAATGCGGCCCTCGGTGCCACCCACGTGGACCATCTTGGCGGCGTCCTCCTCCATGTGGATGCGCAGGATGCGGATGGGCACCGTGTAGGAACCGTCCTCGCGACGCTCAGGCATCTGCAGGTTAGATGCATCGTAGCTGGCCAGGTGGCCGGCACGCTGGTTGCCCTCGCGCATGGTCGACGTCATGGACGTGGACAGGCCCTCGGCGTTGGCCGAGGCGCTCGCCAGGCTCTGGGCCTCGGCCTCGCCAAACGCGCAGTCGGGGCGTTCGGCGGCACCGCGACCGGTCACGTCCAGGTCCAGGTGACCGTACATGGCAAAAGCGACCGGACCCTGCGTGGTCTGGAAGTTCTTGGCCATGTCGGGATAGAAGTAGTGCTTGCGGTAGAACATCGAGTGGCGCTGAATCTCGCAGTTGGTGGCGAGACCGGCCTTGACGATGCTCTCGATGGCGCGCTTGTTGGGCACCGGCAGGGCGCCGGGCAGGCCCAGGCACACCGGGCACACGTTGGCGTTGGGCTCGTCATCGTGGCTGAGCTTGCAGTTGCAGAACATCTTGGTATCGAGTGCGGTGAGCTCGGTATGGATCTCCAGGCCGATCACGGCCTCCCAATCCTGCAGGACCTCGGAAAGCTCCTTCATTACAGCTCGCCTCCCTTCCCGGCAAAATCGGGCGCGACGGAAAGCGCGGGCGCACCCGTGGCGGTATCGGCAAAGCCGCGCTCCAAGGCGCGGGCAAATGTGAGCAGCTGACGGTCCTTAAAGGCCGGACCCACCAGCTGGGCAGAAACGGGCAGCTGAGTATCCTCGCCCAGGCCCAGCGGCACCGAGATGCCGCCGTTGCCGCAAATGTTGAGCGAGATGGTGTACAGGTCGGACAGGTACATCTGCGTGGGGTCGCTGATCTCGCCAAACTTAAAGGCCGTGCGTGGCGAGGCGGGCATGAGGATGGTGTCCACCTTGGCATACACGGCGTCGTAGTCCTGCGTGATGAGCGTGCGGGCCTTTTGCGCGGCGTAGTAGTACTTGTCGTACACGCCCGAGGAGAGCAGGTAGGCGCCGAGCATCTGACGGCGCTTGGCCTCGGCGCCAAAGCCGCGGGCGCGCGAAAGCGAGCTCTGGTCGGACAGGTTGGCGCAGCCCTCCTCCTGATAGCCGTAGCGAATGCCGTCGAAACGAGCCAAGTTGGAGAACGCCTCGGCCGGGCCGATGACGTAGTAGGCGGCGATGGCGGCGTCCAGGTGCGGCAGGTCGACCTCGACCAGCTCGGCGCCCTGGTTCTGCAGCTCCTGGGCGGCGCGCTGAACAGCGGCCTTGACCTCGGGCGTCAGGCCCTCGGCCTCCATAAACGCGGGGATGATGCCCACGCGTTTACCCTCGATGCTGTCGTTGAGATGCTCGGTAAAGTCGACGGCGCAATCCTGGCTGGTGCAGTCGTACGGATCATGGCCCGCGCCGGTAAGCGCGTTCATGGCCAGTGCGACATCCTCGACCGTGCGGCCAAAGGGACCCACCTGGTCGAGCGACGAGCCAAACGCAACCACGCCGTAACGGCTCACGGCGCCATACGTGGGCTTAAAGCCCACCACGCCGCACAGCGACGCCGGCTGACGAATGGAGCCGCCGGTGTCCGAGCCCAGCGAGAGCGCGACCTCGCCCGCAGCGACGGCGGCAGCGGAGCCGCCCGAGGAGCCGCCGGGCACGCGCTCGGTATCCCAGGGGTTGTTGGTGCGGTGGAACGCCGAGCTCTCGGTGGAGCTGCCAAAGGCGAACTCGTCCATGTTGGCTTTGCCCATGGGCAGGCAGCCGGCATCGAGCATGCGCTGGACGCAGGTGGCGGTGTAGACGCTCTGGTAGTCCGCGAGCATGCGGGAAGCGCAGGTGGTGCGCGTACCCACGAGATTCATGTTGTCCTTGATGGCCAGCGGCACGCCCGCGAGCGGGGGCAGGGCCTCACCGGCGGCGCGGCGGGCGTCGATTTTGGAAGCTGCCTCAAGCGCGAGCTCGGGCGCCACCTGCAGAAATGCCTGGACTCCGCCTTCGCGCGCCTCGATGGCCTCGAGCGAGGCCTGCGCGACCTCGGTGGCAGAGAAATCGCCGGCGGCAACGTGCTCGGCCAGCTGCGCGGCCGTGAATCGATCGAGATTGAGCTTCATTACTCGCTCTCCCCCTCTCCCAAAATGGACGGCACGCGGAAGTAGCGGTCGCGCGCGCTGCCGGCGTTTTCGAGCGCGACGTCGAGCGGCAAATCGCGCTCGGGCTCGCGCAGGTCATCGCCCATCACGTTGGACAGGCTTCCGATGGGATGGAACGTGGGCTCCACGTCGGGCAAGTCATATTGCAAGACGGGCTCGAGCATCTGGACGGCATCGTTCAGATAGGACGTCATCTGGGTGAGCTCGTCATCGGTCAGTGCGATCTTTGCGTACTCGGCAATGCCGCGCACGTCTTTCTCGCTGAGTGCCATAGGCGCTCCCTTCCGCATAACAGTTAAACCGCTCTAGTATACAGGGCAACGCCAGCTTGGAGCAGGCGCTTTACCCAAATGCAGCGAAAACGTAACGAGGGCGGCGGGCACGGGCTGGCGGTTCTGTGGCAAAAGCGCATCGTCCGCGACGGAATACCGTCCCACCCGCAACGAAAACCATCACAACATTCGACGCTTTTCGGCAAAATCGCGATTTTCACCGAATGTTGTGATGGTTTGGGCCCGCCACCACAAAGGGGACAGGCACCTTTTGTGGTGGTTTTGGACGATGTCTATGCCGGGGCCTTGGCCTTTCGGCGTTTGCGGACCGCGTGGATCACGATGTCCAGCAGCAACAGCCCAATGGCCACGACCACGATAAGCACGGCAAACTCGCGCTTGCCCCAGTGGCGACCGGCCAGCGACTTTTGCTTGTCGACGTCCTTCTTGTTGTACTTGGTGCGCACGCAGTGCACCAGTAGGCGATGGTCGTTTACGCCGTAGGGTGTGCAGGTGACGAGCGTCACTTTGTCGGCACTGGGCTCGATGGTCAGCGACTCCATCTCCTCGGGCAGTACGACCTCGGAGTCCACCATCTTGTAGGCGAGCGTTTTGTTCATGGTGTGCAGCAGCACCAGGTCGCCGGGCTCCAGCGAATGGATGTCGTCGAACATGCTCAGGTTGCGCATGCCCGAGTGCGCGGTGAGCACGCAATGCGTCGAGGTGCCGCCCACCGGCAGGCTCGTGCCCTCCAGGTGGCCGACGCCCGCCATAAGGACTTCCTCGCTCGTGCCGTGGTAGATGGGCATGCTCACGTCGATGGAGGGGATCTCGACCCAGCTCATCATGGGGTCGCGGTCAAAGATGAGCTGCTGAGCGTAGGGCTCGATCTGGTCGGCGGGAAGCTCGGTGGCCTCGCCCGCCAGCTGCTCGTTAAAGGAGCGCGCCTGGAGCAGGATGCGCTCGCGCTCCTCGGCAGACAGCGCGTCCACGGTGCTGGACACGGTGCTGATCTGGTTGAACACGCCCGAGGCCTCGAGCCGGTCCAAGATCCACGGCCAAGTCATAAGACCCACACCAATAAGGATGATGACGATGGTGATGAGACGATCGGCCCAGCGCGGCAGTCGCTTGCGGCGGCGCTTGGGCTTGGGCTGAGATTTGGGCTGCGGGCTTGAGCCACCGTTGGCCGCGGCGTTATTGCTCTTCATATGTTTGGCGCCCTGCACCATCGCCGGTCACTCCTTTACAGCTCAAGTTGTCTAAACAAATAATAGCCGATTCGCGAGCTCGTACGCCGGACAACGCAGCTCAGCGGCATTGCGCAGCGCGAGCATGAGCCCACATTTGAGTTTTCAAAATGTCCCGAATCGGCGGGGCGATTCGGGATACAATGTCAACAGAAAACGACGCACCCCGCGTAAGTACTTAGGAGCGCGGGCAGCCTAGTTTTCAGCTTTAGTTAAATGCCCGGGATCCGACCCCCGGGCATTCTTATTTGCGCTTGCGGCGCAAATGCCTTCTACCGTCCGCACCGCGCGTGCGCCTACGGACCTTAATCCGAACCTCATACGAGTCAAGAAACGCGATGACGAACGTACCCGCATCGGACGGTGGAGGCTGGCTGCGTTATCCCAAAAAACGGGGCAGAATCCAGTGCGGAGTCTGCCCCGAAAAGAAAATGACAAAGCAAGAACGTGGATGGACGAGAAAAGTGTCCGCAAGTCTCATGGCCATCACATCCCACCTGCCAAAGGGATGGGTGAGCGAGCGTTACTCCTGCTCGGACTCCTCAGCCTGCTTACGGCTGCGGATGAGATGAGCCACGCCGATGCACAGCACCGCGCCACCAGCGATCCAAGTGAACGTCACGCCGTTAAGGCCGGTGAGCGGGAGGCCGGAACCCTGCTTGTTTTTGACGATCAAGGCAGCAGTACCGTTGTCCGTGTTAGTCGTGTCAACCTCGACCAAATTGGAACCCCTGGTGCTCGTCTTGACCGTAATCTTGTTTTCTCCCTCTCCCTCTGCTTGGTTGAATCCAATGGCTTTGATGGTGAAGGTGAACTCGGGGATGGTGTTATAGCCGGCGAGCGTATGGGTCTCCTTGACGGTGTAGGTGCCGGCATCGAGGCCCTTGACGTTAATCTCGCCGGAGTCGGTGGTCGTGAACTCATAAGCCTCAGTACCGAGGGAGCCATTCTCCTGGACATACATGTCCTTGGATGCAATATCGTCGGGATCAGTGGCACGGATGGTGAACTTTACGCCCTTAAGTATCTTATTCTCATCCGTCGCGTCCTTCTTGACGAGCTTGAGCGCATAGGTGTAGTCGCGCACGGTGTCGGGCACAGACTCACCCCGGGAATCGTGGCCAGGGTTGTTGGAGTAGATGAGCTTGACGGTGTTGGAGTTGCCCGTGCCACCGACAACGACATGCTGGGACTTATTCGGGTCGAGCTTGGCGCTGTACGTGACAACGACCCTTGTATGCTCGCCGACAGTGACGCCGGCCGCCGTGGCGGCAGCCTTAAGATCGTCAAACTTTACGCTCAAGACCGTTCTGCCATTTGAATCGGGATCAGACACGGTCACAGAAGTAGGCGTGATCTGAGTCTCACCAATCACGGCCTTGACAGTGGACTTATCAACAGTCAAACCGGCAGACAGCTCATCGTGGAACTCATAATAGTAGGTGCTGAACGTGTCGACATTGCTTGCAACCGTGCCGGTCAGCTTGTACTGAACAGTCTGACCCATCTGGGAGTCCGCCTTGTACTTCCAGTCGTTGTCCGCACCATCGTCCTTGACCTGCTTCGTCACGGTCGGGATGCTCGTCTTCTCGGTAACGACCACTGCGTTGCCGCCCACGACTGCAAAGATCGGCGAGGTACCGGTTTGCTTCTCATTCGCACTGAGCGAGTCGGTATCGGTCATGAACAGGTAGTAGCCAGCGCTCGTAGTGGTGAAAGCGCGACCGGCGGCAAAGGAATCGCCCGTAGCGGTAACACTCTTCTCTACAGCCAAGGCAATCTTGTTAAGGATGCTGCTCTGCGGCAGACTCGTGGTATCAGTGGTATCAGTGATCTTGGAAAGGTAGTCGGCAACGTCAGAAGCGGTCGAGTCTAAGGTAATCCCTGGGACATTATTATCAACAAGCACCTTCAGGACCGCAGTCTCTGCGTCATCACTCGGCCACTCAATGTTGGACGCAACCTTACCGGACTTTCCGTCAATAACGTCAGCCTTAAAAATCTGATACGCCTTGAACGAAGTGGAGTCATTGTCCACGGACTTGTTAATCGTGAGCGAATAGCTGGGGGCAGCACCCTCCGCAGCAAACGCCATCGTGACTGTCGCCATAACGCCGCCGAAGCTCAGGGCTGCGGTGAGGCCGGCGGTTACTGCCAGGCGTGCGATGTTCTTGGTTGTTTTCATGTTGGGACCTCTTTCTTGGAGGTTGCTTTAATTCTCGTCATCACCAAAAGTCAGCAGGCTCATTTCCCTGCGCTCTAATCGCTACGGAGGCAGTACGCCATTGAGCAGGGGGGGGGGACAATTATTTATCATGGCGACCTCCTCCCCGCTTGATGACGAGCGCGACGACAATAGCCACTACTCCGATGACGGCCAAAGCCGTTACCAACACCAACGTTCTATCTCCCGTCGAGGGCATAAAGCCTCGACTCACTTCGTTACTTGGGGTGTTAAGCACCGACAACTCGACTAAACCCTTCCCGGCATCGGCGGCATCAACTCGCAGAGGGCTTTCGGCCGATACGGTCACCTTAGGCTTGGCGGCCGCCACCTGGTCGACGTCCAGGCCCTCAGCCTTGACCGTCACGGAGCGCGTGCCCTCAAAGGCGGTGTAGCCCTTGGGCGCCTTGAGCTCGCGGACCTCCAGCTTGCCCGAGTCCACGCCCGAGACGGTCACACGGCCGTCCTCGCCCGTGGTGACGGTGGCCTTGCCCTCCGCATCCCACGTGCCGTCGGCCGCCAGCGTGCGGCCGCGGTCGTCGGCGATGCTCAGGACCGCCCCGGCAAGCGGCTTGTCGCCGTCGCTGCCGCGCTTGGTGAGCGCGAGATCCCAAGTGTAGGCGCACGCATCGTCGCTCGGCGTGCGGGTGAAGCCGGCATCGCCGGACTGGTCGGCAAAGGGAGAGCGCGGGTAGCGCAGGTAGACCTCGTTGGGGTTGCCCTTCGCGATGCCGCGGTTGCACGCGCTGTTGAGCGGCGCGTTGTACACGGCGACCACGCGGGCGCCCGCGGCGAAGGCGTCGGCCCCGCCGAGCGCGGCGATCAGGTCGCCGGTGCGCACGGTGAAGGTCTTGCCGTCAGCCGCTACCTTGGTGGCGCACTGGGCCGTGATGTCGGTCCAGCCCTGCGCGGGCTCGGTGCCGGCGCGCCCGTCCTTACCGTTCGAGACGGCGTCGAAGCCGCCGTCCGCGCCCGCCGCCACGTACACGCGCATGCTCGCGGCCACCTTGGAGGGGTCGAGCCCCACGCTCATGGTGTCGACGAACTGCACCGTGTAGGTGTCGTAGGCAGTGAGCCCCGCTGGGACCGTGGCAGAGAGGCGCCAGTACAGGTCGTCGGCGACCGTGGCGTCGGCGGCCTTCTGCCAGGCGGCGGTGCTGTCCTCCAGCACAT
Source organism: uncultured Collinsella sp. (assembly GCA_900545145.1). Lineage (GTDB taxonomy): Bacteria > Actinomycetota > Coriobacteriia > Coriobacteriales > Coriobacteriaceae > Collinsella. Next base: position 9,352 of record UQYE01000069.1, read on the forward strand.
GCTTGGCCACCTTGGGAGTGGCGGCCTTGGTCTTAACGGTGACGACGCTGCCGCCCACCAGGGCCATGATCGGCGCGGTGCCGGCCTCGCCCTGGGCGATGGCGTCGTCGTCGGCGACGATAAGCCAGTAGCCGCAGGGCAGCTCGGCCTCCGTGCCCGCGTTGAGGGCCGCGAGCTCGGCGCCAGAGCTCTGGAGGGAACGAGCGAGCTGCGCGCTCAGCGCGCTCGTAAGGTGGGAATCGGTGTTGAGCCACTCGGCAGCTTCCTGCGCGGTGGTCTGGGAATTGGGCATGCCGGCGCTGTGCAGCACAGGCAGCGCGGCGTCGCGCACGGCGTCGCTTGCCCAGGCGAGGTCGGTGGCGATCTTGGCGTCGCTGTCGCCGTCGACGACGTTGGCGCTAAAGATCTGGTAGGCGTCGTAGCTGCGCGCCACGGTGCCGCTCACCGTGATGGAACCGGTCGAGGTCGGCGCGGCCTGCGCGGATGCGGGGAACACAACCGCGCAGGTGCCGATCAGGAGGGTAAGCAGCGCAAACAAGATCGGGAAGGAGCAAACTTTCTTATTCACGACGCTTACCTCCCTTCGCATTCGCCTTGCGACGAATGTGCATCCAGGCCGCAGCAGCGCAAAGC
>UQYE01000070.1:0-9630 GCA_900545145.1 uncultured Collinsella sp.
AGCTGCGGCAGCCCATGCAGGTGTAGCAGTGGCCCTCGCCGTTTTTGTCCACCTTGAGCTCAAGCATCTTCTTCTCGGAGATGTAGTCGGGCACCATGCGCTTGGCGGTGCACTTGGCGGCGAGCTTGGTCAGATAGAAGTACGGCGAATCCTCGCGAATGTTATCGTCCTCGAGCACGTAGATAAGCTTGGGGAATGCCGGGGTAATCCACACGCCGGCCTCGTTCTTAACGCCCTCATAGCGCTGACGAAGCGTCTCCTCCACGATCATGGCAAGGTCGTGCTTCTCCTGGGGCGTACGGGCCTCATTGAGATACATAAAGACCGTCACGAACGGCGCCTGGCCATTGGTGGTCATAAGGGTCACGACCTGATACTGAATCGTCTGGACGCCGCGACGGATCTCATCGCGCAGGCGGTCCTCAACGACCTCACGGACCTTCTCTGCAGACGCAGAGACGCCGAGCTCCTCAAGCTCGCGAGCGACCTCGCCGCGAATCTTTTGACGGCTCACCTCAACAAAGGGAGCAAGATGGGTCAGCGAGATGGACTGGCCGCCGTACTGGGAGGAAGCAACCTGGGCGATAATCTGCGTCGCGATATTGCAGGCAGTCGAGAAGCTATGCGGCTTCTCGATCAGCGTGCCCGAGATAACGGTGCCGTTCTGGAGCATGTCCTCCAGGTTCACCAGGTCGCAGTTATGCATGTGCTGGGCAAAGTAGTCGGAATCGTGGAAGTGGATCAGACCCTCATTGTGGGCATCCACGATCTCCTGGGGCAGCAGCACGCGCTGGGTCAGGTCCTTAGAGATCTCGCCGGCCATGTAGTCGCGCTGGACGGAATTGACGGTCGGGTTCTTGTTAGAGTTCTCCTGCTTGACCTCTTCGTTATTGCACTCGATCAGCGACAGAATCTTGTCGTCGGTCGTGTTCTTCTGGCGCTTCAGGCTCTGAACATAGCGATAGATGATGTAGTGGCGGGCGACCTCGTAGCAGTCGAGACGCATGATCTCGTCCTCGACCAAATCCTGGATCTCCTCGACCGAAACGGTGTGGCCCGCGTTCTCGCATGCCTCGGCGACGTTTTGTGCCGCGTAAACCACCTGGCGGTCGGTTAGACGAGAGCTCTCCTCGACCTCCAAGTTTGCGGCGCGGATGGCATTGACGATCTTATCGATGTCAAAGACAACCTCGGTGCCGCTGCGCTTGATGATCTTCATCCTCTTGCCTCTTTCGCGTCGTAGTCTCATTGCGCTTCAGAGCCAAACGATGCCCGGCAGGGCTTACCCCTGTCTTGCGGCGCCGTCGCGCAATCTGTGTTCTCGATAAACCATAGGTCCTCATGCGGACAATCCTCGCGGCCGATCAAGCGGCTCAAAGATCCATCCAAATGGGGCAAATAAGGTCCTCGTTCTCTGTCCGCCATCTATCATACGACAAAGAAGCATCTATATCCTGTATTCTTTTTTTAGGTCAAACACAACATATAGTGTTTCAGCAGGTCAAAGCAATTGGTCATTTTGCAGACGCATTAATTATGAGGGGTTCTTGGCAAGTCGGTAAAACGTTACCAACACGGCTACCTGCATGGCAGTTATAAAACCCCCTTAGTCAAGCCGCTGACAAATCCTACCAAAACCAAGCCGCTCACGCCAAAAGAATCCAAAAGATTATGCTTGACCAACATGTTGCGGTCGAATGCCGGCGGACGGAGCGACAGGACTGTAAACGCTCGGAAGACTACAGCCCCGGCGCCCCGTCCGCCGGCATTCGACAGGCGAGGATCTATTACCTCTCTTCGCGAACTATCATGCGGCCGAGAGCCGCTGTAAAGGGATCGAGCAGCACGCCGGCGATAACCACAAAGGCCCATCCCTTTGTGACGAGGCCGGCCCAACGCGCGAAGAACGTACGGCCTTCAATCGTTCCGAATCCTCCCTGGAAGGCAATCTCGCCAAAACCGATCACCATAAAAAGGAGCGTGGCACCGATGACCGTACCGGCGATCTTGTGTGATGCACTCCCCTGCTCAAAAGCAAAAAAGTCCAGGCACATACCGACTGTTTTGCCAAACAGCGGGAGTGCGCTCAGAACCTCGGCGATCACCGTGGCCACGACGAGTTGTCCCCAAAAGCCCGTGGGGCCCGTCAGATCCAAGCCAGGCGCCCCTTCAATGATGGGGAGAAACGCGCAGAGCAATAGCGGGTTAAAGAAGCCGTTGAGAATACCGATAACGCGCCTGACAGGTAACTTCATAGCCGTAAGCCTTTCAAAGTCATTGATAGACAGAGGGCCGCCGGCATATGTCGGCGGCCCCGATAAACCATGATGTGCGGCAAAGCAACTACTCGAGCGGCTACTCCGCCTCGCCGCCGGCCGCCATCTTCTCGGCCTCGGCAAGCTGGGCAGGGGTGAGTTTGCGATACTTAATGGCGCCAAAGACGACACAAGCCGCACAGACGATCATGCCGGCGATGAACTTCTGGTCAATCGTCGCACCAAACGGCGACGTCACGGCCTCAAACACAATGGGAGACAGTGCCATGCCAAAGTTGATGCCTGCCATGCCAATGGCAAGGTTAAACGCACGTCCCTCGGGGGCAGAGTTGCCGGCGGCAAAATTGCCCTCCAACGGCACGTAGGTCTCCTTGCCCAGCGCAACGACAAAGCCCGCAACGCACAGCACCATAAAGGCGGGCGCAACCAGCGTCAGGCCCAGGCCAACGAGCGTCACGCCCCACGCGATCGGCATAGCCAGGTTCTTGAACTTGGCAAACAGCGGACCGACCAAAAGACCAGCCGCAATACCGGCAACGGTCATAACGGTAGAGGCAAGACCGGCCTCCACGGTACCGCCAAAGCCACGACCTACAACAAGCAGCGAAACGTTGGAGCTGAAGAGCTGGAACGTGAGTACGAACACAAAGCTCATGAGCGTGATAATCGCGACCTCTTTAGGCATATTGGCAAACACATTGACCTTGCGCTTGGGTTCAAGATGACCCTCGGGAAGGCAAACAGCCTCGATCACGATGAAAATGATCATGATGAAGTACGCCGCATAGCTGTGGAACCACTCGGCAGAACCCAAGATGCCGGAAACCATCGTCCAGATAATGCCGCCCAGTGCAACAAAAGTGGAGTAGATGCCCATGACAAACGAGCGCTGCTTTTCGCCAAAGTAATCCGCGATAAGAGCGTCCGTTGAATTCTGCACGGCGCCGAGACCAAGGCCCATGACAGCAGAAGCCGCTAAGACCTGGCCGAGCGAGTCGTGGAACACAAGGACCGAGGCGCCGGCGAGCATCACGATAGCATGACCGACAAGCGTCGTCTTCTTCTTGGAAACGCGCGAAGCGAGCTGGGAAGACACGAGCATGGCGGACAGCGCCATCATCAACGGGATGATGCCGATGATCATCTGAACGGCAGCGATGTTCTCGTTGGGAAACGCCGCCGCGACAGAAGCCACGATGGGGACGGGCACCAACATGCCCATAATGCACATGGCGGCAGCATAAATGCCCACCAGGTACTTGATCTTGGTTTTATCCATGATCCATCCTTACACTTAAAGAAAAGGGTCGGAGCGGCCAGATATCACCAGCGGCCGCCCCAAACACAGCACTATTAGTCGTTGAATCCGGTGAACACGGGTTCTCCGCTGTACACGAGCGCTTCCTCGATACCATCGAGCACGCGGCAGGCGCCAGACGCCATCGCCTCGAGTTCGAACTCGCCGGGATAAGCCGACACGGGGGCGATCCAAGAGCAGCATTCCTCAATCGAGGCAACGAGCTCCTTGCTGTGGACCATGCCGCCTCCGAGCAAGATGCCGTCGACATCGCCCTTCAGCACACAGGCCATCTCGCCAATCCACTTGCAGATTTGGTAAACCATCGCATCCCAGGCACGAGCCGCGGCCTCATCGCCCGCGGCGGCGCGCTCGCACACCTCGATGGCATCGGACGTACCCAAAAGGTCGACGAAGCCACCGGTCTTCATGCAATGGGCGCGGGCAACGTCGAGACCATGCTCAGCCGTATACTTCGCGACCTCGATTGCGGGGACCGAGCCACAGCGCGTCGGCGCCATGGGGCCCTCGCCGCCGACGATGTCGTTGCCGTCGACCATCTTGCCCTTAAGGTGAGCGGAAATCGAAATGCCACCGCCGATATGACAAACAATAAAGTTGCACTCGTCATATGCGCGACCGAGCTTTGCCGCGTGACGAATGGCAGTCTCTTTAAGATTAAGGGCGTGCAGGTGCACGTTTCGATACACGCCCTTAATGCCTGTCATACGTGCGAGGTCGCACAGCTCGTCGGTATCGGGAGGATTCACCACAAAAGAGGGCTTTCCCGTCTTTGAGGCGAACTCATGGGCAATCTGGGGGCCAAGCTGCGCCGGGTGCTGAATGCCGTTCGCACCGATGCGGGCATGCTCGAGCATGACCTCGTTGATGGCATACGTGCCGCCGGGCAACGAAAGCAAGCCGCCGCCGCGACCGACAAATGCATCAAAGTCCTCGAGCTTCAGGCCCGCCTCCCCCAGTGCTCCAAGAATCAGATCGCAGCGATACGGCATCTGAGCCGAAACCCCATCGAGCTGGGCGAGGTCCTTCGCATCGTGCGCAACGTTCTTGCTGAGCTTGCACTCATCACCCTCAAAAACGCCCACCTTCGTGGAAGTGGAACCTGGGTTGACTACCAGGACGCGCCAGGGAGTCTTTTTATCGGACATACCTTAAGCCTCCTTAAGCGCCTGGGCGCGCACGCAGCTCATCACCACGTTGCCGACGATCTCGTCGACGGGCGCAGAGCGCGAGCAATCGCACACGATCTTCTTGAAGCCCTGAAGCATGGGGCCGTAGGCATTGGCACCGGTCAGATTCTGGATGATCTTGACGCCGATATTGCCCACGTTGATATCGGGCCAGATGACCACATTGGCCTGTCCCGCAACAGCAGACTCGCGATGAACCTTCTTGGCCGCAACCCTGGGGTTAATCGCCGAATCAAACTGGAACTCGCCGTCGATGGCAAGGTCGGGACGGCGATCGTTGGCAATCTCGCGAGCGCGACGTACTTTGTCGACAAGCTCGTTATCCATCGAGCCGTCAGTCGAATGCGAAAGCAGCGCGCAACGGATATCCCATCCGGTCAGCGAGCGTACCGTTTCGCTCGACGAAATCGCGATCGAGGCAAGCTCCTCGCTCGTGGGGTCAACGCAAACGGCGGAATCGCCAAAAGCCAAAAGGCCACCTTCGCCGCCGTTCCAGTTGGGAATGTCGGCGATACCGCACGAGCTCACGGTGTCCACCCCGTCGGCAAGGCCGACGATGGTCTGACCCGCCAGGATGATGTCGCCCGTGGCGTTATCGATGCCGGCGAACATTACGTCGACATCGCCGAGCACCTGCAAAATCAGGGCGCGCTCAAGCGGACGCGTCATACGGCGCGCGGCGCCCTTGGGCTTAAACTTGCAATCCGGATGCGAAAGGTAGCGCTCGCAGCAGGCGGCGTTCGCCTCCTCGTCGGTCACATCGACAATCTCGATGCCGTCAAGGGAGATGCCGCGCTCATCGGCAAGCTCCTTGAGCTTACCGCCGTCGCCGACCAGCACACATTCGGCAAGATGCTCGGCGGCGATCTTTGCGACCGCCTGCATCATGGTCTCGTTTTCGCCCTCGGGAAAAGCAACGCGCATAGGCTTGGCGGCAGCCTGCTCGCGCAGGGTCTGCATCAGGTCCATGGCAGCTACTCCATCTCTTCGGCAGTGCGCTCGATAAGCTCGCCGATGGTCTTCATGACCATGACCTCGCGAACGGGGACCTCGGCATCGAGCTCGTTCTCGATCATGGAGGTCAGGGCGATCATCTTCATCGAGCCCTTGCCCAGGGTCTCAAACGTCGTCTCGGGGGTCACATCGCCATCGTAGTTGTAAGCGGACTTGGCAAAATCGCAGATCTGCTGAGTGAGTTCTTCGTTCATGATGGTGCCTTTCTAAGATAAAAAGAGGGGCGGCCACGGCGGGCTGGAGACATGGGTCCCGCCGTGGCCTAAGAGAGGAATCGAATTGTTAAAAGGGTGAAAACCTAGTCGTCAAGCTCAAACGTGAGCTCTTTGTAACCCGGTCGATCGATGACCTTGGCATGGACACCAACGGTCTCGCCTGCCATGAGCTTGGCGCGGATCTCGGGGGCCTTCTTCTTGGTAATGCCGTAGATGACGTAGGTGTACTGAGAACCCTCGTCAATATCGACGGCACCGTAGGCGTACTTGCCATACTCCTTGAGGTAGGGCTTGTCGTTCTGCGGACCAGGCAGGGTAAAATCGATCAGATGGCCGTGACCGGAAACCTGGACCCAATCGGTCTTGTGGTAGCCGCAGGCATTGCAGGCAAGGTGAGGCGGAAACTCGACGGCTCCGCACTCGGGGCACTGACGTGCCCAATAGATGCCCTCTTCAAGACCCGTGTAGAACTTCTTGACCACGGGCTCCATATCTTTGAGTTGCATGAGAATACTCCTTATGGGAAATCGAAAACCGCGGTCGCTTAGGCGACGGTACGAAGAATCTGGCAGCGCACATTCTGAGAACCGCCAAAACCGCGCAGGAAGGCCGTCTCAGGAATCTTCTTCATCTGGGTTGCACCGGCGACGCCGCGCATCTGCTTGACGGCCTCGACGATATCGGCGATACCGGATGCGCCATGAGCGTGGCCGAAGTTGCAACGGCCACCGTGCGGGTTGATGGGCTTATCGCCGTCAAAAGCGGTGCGGCCATCGATCGCATACTTCCAAGCCTCACCGCGCGGAATATAGCCGCACTCCTCGGCCGAGACGATCTCGGAAGCCAGGAAGAAGTCATTGCACATAAACAGGTCGATCTCATCGGGGCTCACGCCGGTAAGGTCGTAGACCTGCTTGGCAGCAAGCTCGGTAGCCCAGTGCTCGTTGTGAAGCAGGCCGGCTTCGACGGCAGAGGCGCCCGTGCCCAGAACCTCGATAGGTGCATACGGGACACCCATGGCTTTGGCCTTCTCCGTGGGCATCACGACAACAGCGGCGGCACCGTCGCATTTCTTCTCAAAGCCGGTAACGCGCAGGTACTGCGTAACGCGCGGGTTGTACATGCTCTTGAGATACTCGTCGGCGGTATCGAACCCAGCCGCCTTCGCATCCTCCTCGACCGTGGTCTCGTACCAGGCAAGGGGATTCAGGACGGCACCGCGGCGAAGGCTCTTGGTAAGGCCGTTCAGGGCGTCATCGATCTGATCGGCAGTAAGGTCGTACTGCATCGAATACTCGTTGATCCAGTTGTCGAACGACACGCCAAAGGCACCATCGAGCGGGCGACCATACGCGCGGTCATAGATCTTATCGAGCGAGGGAATCATGACGTCGAGCGTAAAGTCCTGGCGAATATGCGAGGGCATGTGCTCAACGGGAAGGGTCGAAGCCAAATCGCAGGCACCCGTAAGGACGACATCGTAGGCACCGGAGGCGACTGCCATCACGGCCTGCTCAAGGGCGACGTAGCCCGTGCAGCAAGCCTCGGAATGATGGACGGAACCCTTGGCGCGAACGCCAAACCAATCGGCAACCTGCATGTTGGGGGTAATGCAATCGCCAACGAGATAGGGATTGGCGCTGCCGTGATAGAAAAAGTCGATATCGCGGGGCTCAAGACCGGCATCGGTAATTGCCTCGAGGGCCGCATAGCCAAACGCCTCGCCCTCGCCAATACCCTGGGTCTCGGGATGTTCCTCAAAATCCTTGAACGGGGTGCAGCCCACGCCTACAATCGAGACGCTGCGCATGTTCTTTCCGAGCGTAACCACTGAATATCACATCCTAATCATGTGAAGGTGTACGGAGTGATGGCGCAGTCCAGCCGCGAGCGAAGGTGAGAGAGCGCTCGCGGCTTTTCTGTGCCGTCACACGTTGAACTACTGCAGTGGTTCTCTTGAACGTGACTTTAGTTTACGAGGGGCAAGACAGGACGTATGGGACAAAAAGGCCCTATGTGTCCCATCATTTGAGACCCATAGGGCAAAACGTTCCAAATAGCAGGTAAATGGTCTTATCAATAATGCAAGGATTCGGCAAATCATTATGACACCGCCATGGATCTAACCATTTACCCGTAAATAGCGACCGTTCATCCGAGCGTATTATCGAAATCAGGGATCCGCGGATGCCAATGGCGCGATGCATCGTCGACAAAGAGCGGTGCGTAGAACATGCGATTGAGCGCGGCGGCAACGGTTCGTGCCTCAAGGTCAGGCCGGACTTCGAGCCAATACTGGATGAGGTTATGGTGGCCCGCAAGCGCAAAAGCAAGATACAGATCGAGGTCCGTCTCATCTGAAAACGTCGACCGCAAACGATCGCGAAAATAGTCATGCATGAAGATCGTTGCCTTGTGTGCAAACACGGGATCACCGTTATCGCTGTTAAGCGCCAGGACTTTCGAGCGATTGGCCTTGAGGATTTCCATGCGCTTGATCATCGTGGGCGTGGGATCAAGCTGCGCATCACCAAAACGAGCCTCAAGGGCAACGTCGTTAATGTCTTGCATGTTCTGGAGCAGCTCATCTTCAAAGCGCTTGACCACATCATCGACAGAGCGGTAACAACGATAGAAGGTTGATTTTGATGTATGGGCAAGACGGAGTACGTCGGTGACCTTAATCGATTGCACAGGCGTTGTCGCCATAAGTTCAAAGACGGCGCCTTCGATCCGCGAAGCAATATCGTTTTTAGCGTTCAGTGACATAGAAGGCCTCCCCTGTTGGCGATTGGCTACTATGCTACCCGAAAGGCATGCTCCTCAATGGCGATATGGGACATAGAACGCGCTGCACAAGAGATGACACACTGGCCAAACACCACCGAGGAAGTAAACCATCCGCTCGGCAACCCGTCTTTGCGGGGATCGATTGAAAAGCCGGACCCCTCCGCCTTCAGGACGGCTTCGATACGCGTCCAAACCCGACACAGCCGAAAGGCGCGTTCCTGCGAATCTGCCGCAGCGTCAATCCACGCCCGTTCCCTTGAGCTCGCCATACGCTCAACCGCAATAGGTACAATCTCATCGACCGCCTCGATATCCACGCCAATAGGTCCTCCGACCGACCGAGCAACATCGGAAACAGCGAGGACGGCCACGCTTCCGCCATGTGAAATGGAAATAGAGAGGGCCTCCCCATCCGCAAGCTCGATCTTGCCGAAAGCAGAACGCGCAAGCTGGGTGTCGTCGAAGACACCCAGGGCGTCGCGAAGCAGCAGACCCACGCCCGCAGCTTCCCTCCGAGACGCAATGGGGAGATCACCATTGGAGGCACGCGAGGCATAACGTCCCGCGATTGATGCCATATCAACGGTCTCGCCGGGATCGATCGCAGAAACGTCAACGAGGTGCACGGTTATGTTCAAAATGGTCAACCCCACTCGATTGAGATGACAAGGCTAAACTGACGCTCAGAACCGCTCTTTCATGAATCGAGGTACCTTTTGCCGACGATTTGGCGACCCATTTGGCGACCAAAACAAAACAGCCCAGAGGGCATAGCCTCTGAGCTGCGAACATTTGGTGGGCGTTAGAAGATTTGAACTTCTGACCTC
>UQYE01000071.1:0-9577 GCA_900545145.1 uncultured Collinsella sp.
CATCCGCCCCTGCGCCGTCAAGATCGGCATGGTTTCCTCTGCCGAGATTATCGAGGTTATCGCCGACCGCCTGAGCGCCTGGAACGCGACAAACGTGGTAGTCGACCCCGTCATGGTAGCCACCTCGGGCGCACGGCTGATTGCCGAAGATGCCGCCGAGGCGCTCACCCGCCGCCTGTTCCCGCTGGCGACGGTTATCACGCCCAATATTCCCGAGGCCATGGCCCTGCTCGACTACGAGGTCGACTCCGAGCGCACGCAGCAAAATGCTGCCATGCTCCTCGCCCGCCGCTTTGGCTGCGCATCCCTCGTTAAGGGTGGGCATCTTGTCAACGAGGCCAACGATGTATTGGCCGAACCCGCGCCACTCGATGACGAGGGCAACCATCTGGGCGATCCGCTCACCACGTGGTTCCGCCACAAGCGCATCGAGACCGACAACACACACGGCACCGGCTGCACGCTTTCGTCCGCCATCGCCTGCGCGCTGGCTCAGGGCATGGATCTTGCCGACGCCGTCAACGCCGGCAAGGCCTACCTAACGGGCGCTCTCGCCGCCGGCTTTGACATGGGCAAAGGCTCTGGCCCCGTCAACCACATGTGGCAGTACTAAATAGCCAGTAACCTGCCAAAAAGAGACAGGCTACCTTGCACCAAAAACCGTCGCAACATTCGATGAAAATCGTGCAAACGCGAAAAATCATCGGATGTTGCGACGGTTTGATTTTAGATAGCGGTCGAGCAAAGGGCCGGGGCGTCTAGTCGTCGGCGAGTTGAATTCCCAACAAACCCGAGAGTGCCAGCGCCTGCTCGGCATTGACCGTCAGGCCACGCAGCTCATGGTAATCGCCCGAAACAACGGGCGCTGCAAATGTACAGCGCGACACATCAACGCCGGAAAGCGACGTCTTGAACACATCAACACGCGTCAGGTCACAGCCATCCAGGCGTATCTGACCCAGCTTGGCACCCTGAAACGCAGCCTCTCTCAGACGTGTATCGCATGCTGTCATAGGGCCAATGCGTCCCTCCGAAAGGTTCGCATAGCTCAAATCGCACGATCCAAACGACACGCTCGACAGGCGCGCCTTGAGCAAGTTGAGTCCCGGTGCCGAGCAGTCAACGAAGTCGCAGCGGCTGAGCCAGCAGCCTTCCATGTTGCAGCGGATAAAGCGGCAACCGCGAAACACCACGTCGCGAAACGTCGAGCCGCTCCAGTCAACGCTATCGAACTCGCAAGATCGGAACACAACGCCATCGAAGGTCGCGCCGTTCGCCACGTCGTAGGCAAGATCCAAATCCTCAAAAGCGGTATTGGAGACGAGCTCATCGCCCTCGGCAAAGAGGTCGATGAGCTCGTCCATGCCCATATGGCAGCCAATCCGTTCGTTTACCCGGGCAAAACCACCACAAAGGTGCCTGTCCCCTTTGCGGTGGCTTGGGGCCGTGCTACTCACCGAGCATCTCTTTGAGCTTGGCTGCCACGGCGTGACCCAGGCTCTCGTGGCTTTCGGGCATCATATGCAGATAGTCGATATCGCCCGGCTCGGCAAACTCGGCGGCATTCAAAAAGTCGCAGCCAAACTGCTCGGCCACGTGCGCATAGTACTCGCCAAAATGCTCAGATGCCTCAACGGAATGCTCGTCAAAGTCGGTCATATACACATCGGCGATCTGCGGCTTGATCTTGATAGGAGCCATCAGCAGGATGCGCGGGCAAGGCGCAGCGTCGGTCCACGGAAACGCGCGGACGGCGCGAATCAGCGCCATGGCGCCACGGGCGATATCGGAAGCTGTCACGTTAAAGACCGTCTTACAGTCGTTGGTGCCCAGCATGATCACAATGGCGTCCAGCGGCTTATGGGCCTCGAGCAGCATCGGAAGCGCGCGAATACCGTTGAGGTTAGTGTCCAGATGGCACATGTCGTCGCGTACCGTCGTGCGGCCGTTGAGGCCTTCTTCAATTACATGCCAGCCCTCGCCTAAGTCACGTTGGACCACGCCACACCAGCGCACATCCTGCGCATAGCGCACCGCGGTACCGTCGCGCATGCCCGCCGGATCGTAACCATAGGTGTTGCTGTCACCAAAGCATAGAACGTTTTTCATCGTAAGCTCCCCACTCAATAAAAAGCCGACGGGAGCAGCCCCCGTCGGCTCGGTATATCGCATCACGCGCACCGTTTACAGGTACTTGCGCCAGTCGTCGTCATCCTCGTCATCCTCGGCAGCGGCCTGAGCCTGCTCGGCGGCACGGGCGGCTGCGGTGCGGGCGGCAACCTGAGCATAGGACTCCTCGTTGCGCTCGGGGAAGTTTGCCAGCACGTGCTCGAACTTGGCGAAGTCCTCGTCCCAGCGCGTAGAGGGCACGGCAAAGAAGACCTGCTTGACCTTGAAGTCGCCCGACGCGAGCTCCTTGCGGAAGAGCTCGGCCACGGCCTCGGCATCAAAGCCGTTGTTGTCGCAGCCCCAAGCACCCAGCACGAGCTTCTCGCGACCAAGCTCATCGCAGATGGCGAGCACAAAGCGAATGCGGTCGCGCAGGGCATCCAGCAGAGCATCGTCGCTCACGCGATACTCCTGGCGGGCGCGCCTAACGTTGGGCGCGGCGGCCACGATCACGTCGGCGTATGCATGCACGTGGTTGCGGTCGAAGCGCACCGCAGGCACCACCAGGGCGCGGTTACGATAGAGCTCGCAGTTGATGTTGCGGCGACGGTTCTCGCCGTACCACTTACGCTGCCTATCGAGAACGTTGTACAGATACGAATCGGCGCACAGCGTGGCCTCCTGGCCCAGATAACCCTGAATATATCCACCGCCCGGATTGGTAAACGAGGCAAAGGCGAGCACGGCCATGTCGCAGAACTGCGCATAGCCGCGACCGTTATCGAGGATTGCCTGCGTGGCGGAGGCATCAAGCACAGTGACCTCGGGCAGGACCGGAGCGGGCTCCTCAGCAGGCGCGGACTCAGCTTCGGCGATTTCCTCGGCAGGCTCCTCGACGGGCTCGGGCGCCGCCTCGGTCTCGGGCGCCGCCTCGACCTCGGTAGTCTCCGCGTTCTCGACGTCCTCGGCGACCTGCTCTTCGGCGGCCACAGCACTCTGAACCTTGGCCTTCATCGCCGCGACAAAGCCGGCAGGCATACCGTCAAACTCGCGAACACCGGCGAGCGAACGCTCGATATCCTTGGCGCACGCTTCGGACACAGTTGCCACGTGACGCTCGGCGGCCTTGGCACGGGCCTCGCGCTTGGGATTGGGCTGACCCGCTCGGTTGGACCTGCGGTTACGGTTCCTGTTGTCGACGTCTGCCATACGTGGCCACCTTTCCTGTCGCTGCCGCTATCGGCTTTTCCCATCCATGATACCCCGCCGCGTACAAAAAAGACGGCCCCGAAGGACCGCCTTTCACATCGTTTTACCGCGTCCGACAAGAAACGCTGCAATCCCCCGCGCTAGTCGCGACGACCGAGGATGTTCAGGATGCGCAGGAACACGTTGATGATGTCCACGAATAGGTTGGACGCCATGAGCACGGCGTTGGGCAGCGTGGGCGGCACCGTCGTTGCCACATAGGTGTCGTAGCCGATGAAGCCGGCAAACACCACGATCACGATCAGGTCGGTGATGGACTGCGAAACGCCCATGAACATCAGCACGATCTCGACCAGAATCGTAGCAAACAGGATGCCAAAACCAATGCCATACACACGCTGGAAGAACTTGGGGAAGGTCACGCCCAGCGCACCAAAGACAAAGGTGATGGCGGCCGTGGCGATAAAGGCAGTGTTGATGGTAGGCAGGTCGTAGTTGGCAAGGCCAAACGACGCGGTCAGGCCAAAGGTACTCGCAAAGATTACGTAGCCCACAAGGGACAGGCCCACGGACTGCTTGCCCGCAGCAGCCGACATCATGACCATGCCGACGATGGTTAAAATAAACGAGCCAAAGACCAGCGGTAGGGCGGCGCCGCTCATCATCATGCGCGCAAACGACATGGTGCTCGTAAAGTAGGCGCCGGCACCCATGGCGCAAAAGCCCAAGAAGATCAGGGCGGACATGGCGAGATTGTACGCGCGCGGCGACATCTCCTTGGCGCGGCTTGCGCCGGTCTCGACGGGGCCGTTCTGATAGCCCTGGATATCGTTCATACTTCGTCCTTTCAAAAAGCGCCACGACAGCGCCGTAGGTGACAAGATCCCTGCCATTGTACCCGAATGCCGTGCGCTCTTACCTGCGGCGCTCGCCCTCAAGCGTGCGGTCAAACGCCCATACCCACCAACGCATCACATGCGTCTGCGAGCCATCCGCCCGCTCACGCGTTTGGTCCTCCAGATACAACTCGGTCGCATGTCCGCCAAAACGCACCTTATAGGTTGCCGTACGAATGCCGTGAACCGTCAGGCCAAACCCAGTGGTCGAGACAATCTCGTCAATCGTAAAGCAACGACCGTCGACCCAGCAGACGGTGACCGGCACGACTTGTCCGCCCGCGAGGATGCGAGCCACGACGTCCACATACTGCTTGTGCACGCGCCGAGTTTTGCCATCTGTCTGTCGATATTCCATGCTTCCCATTATCGAACGCATGTTTGCATATTGTAAAGCGAACAGACTGTGGTTTTGGAATGTCGGAGCGAACGCGCGTGTCCGCATGGCGTGATAGCAAAAAGAACACCCACGGTCAACAGGGCTAATATTCAATTTTAGTGCCAAAAAATTACTTCTCCCATCAGAACTCGGCAAAGAAACCCGCAGGAGGTGATACGATTTATCATGTTTCTGTAACGTGCCTGCAAACTTCGAGAAAGCCCATATATGGACGTAACGTTCTCAACCTTCCTCGGCCAAATTGTGTCGAATCCAGTCCTTGCCGTCACCGTGATCCTCGCGTTGGGCGCCATCTTCGTCAATGGATGGACCGACGCGCCCAACGCCATCGCGACCTGCGTCACCACGCGCTGCATGCCCGCCCGCGCCGCCATCCTCATGAGTGCCGCATTCAACTTCCTCGGCGTGCTCATCATGACGCACTTTAACGCGAGCGTCGCCAACACCATCTCACATATCGTCGACTTTGGCGGAAACAGCACCATGGCGCTCGCCTGCCTGTGCGCGGCGCTGTTCTCCATCGTCGTCTACGGCGCCACAGCGTCGCGTTTTGGCATCCCCACCTCGCAAAGCCACAGCCTTATCGCCGGCCTGACCGGTGCCGCCATCGCCCTCGGCGGCGCGAGCAGCGTCAACGTCCACGAGTGGATGAAGGTCATCTACGGCCTGGCGCTCTCCATCGGTCTGGGCTTTGTCATGGGCTGGGTCCTGTGCAAACTCGTCTCTATTCTGTTTGCCGCCGCCAATAGGCGACGTGCCAACGTCTTCTTTAAATACGCTCAGATTGCGAGCGCTGCGGCCATGAGCTTTATGCACGGCGCGCAGGATGGACAGAAGTTCATCGGCGTGCTCTTTTTAGGCGTGGCCTTTGCCAGCGGCCAGACGAGCGTCGGCGATGCCGGCATCCCCATCTGGATTATGCTGCTATGCTCGGCCACCATGGGCATCGGCACCAGCGTGGGCGGCGAGCGCATCATCAAGTCCGTTGGCCAGAGCATGGTCAAGCTCGAAAAGTACCAGGGCTTCTCCGCCGACCTGGCGGGCGCCGCGAACCTGCTGCTTGCCACCCTTACCGGCATCCCCGTGTCCTCCACGCACATCAAGACCTGCGCCATCATGGGCGTCGGCGCCGTCAAGCGCCTTTCGGCCATCAACTTCGGCGTCGTCAAGGACATGATGTTCACCTGGTTCTTCACCTTCCCCGCCTGCGGACTCATCAGCTTTGTCATGGCCAAGCTGTTCATGATGTTCATCTAGTCAAAACGAGCGTCCATCCGGACCGCAAAACTTCGCCCACCCGTCTTCGCCTCGAAAGGACCCACTCATGGCAAAGAAACCCGATTCGTTCTACTTTGACAACTACGTCGCCTGCGCCGACCTTGCCGTCCAGGCCGCCGAGCTGCTTACCAAGATTTTCGAGAACTTCGATCCCGCGAAGATTCACGATATGCTCGACAAGATGCACGCGATCGAGCATGCGGCCGACAAGAAGCACCATGAGCTTGAGGACGCCCTGCTCACGGCCTTTATCACCCCGCTTGAGCGCGAGGACCTGGATCTGATGAGCTGCTCGCTCGACACCGTGCTCGACCGTATCGAGGGCGTCGTGCAGCGCGTCTACTTCACCAACATCCAGAGCATCCATCCCGACGCCATCGTCATCGCCCACAAGGTGACCGACGCCTGCCGCGCCATGAAGGACCTGATGGTCGAGCTGCCTAACTACCGCAAGTCCAAAACGCTGCGCGAGCTCGTCATCCAGATCAACACCATCGAGTCCGAGGCCGACGAGCTCTATATCAACGCCATGCGTAACCTGCACGTTAACGGCAAGGACCCGCTCGAGGTCATCGCTTGGCGTGACGTGTACGCCTTCCTGGAGTACTGCGCCGACTGCTGCGAGAATGTGGCCGATGTCGTGGATTCGATTGTCATGAAGAACAGTTAATTGGGGGCACATGTCCCACCGGTCGCGGGCCCGGCCACTAATAACCTTTTTCACTCCGGCTGCAAGCAGAGTCGTTCAAAAGGTTATTAGTGGCCGGGCCCGCTCCCTTATGCACCACCATTGGGAACTTTGGCTGATAGATTTAGCGCGACGGGGGTTTGGCTGAAGGGACCTTTGGTATCCGTTCGGACACTTTGGCCCTTGATGAGCGTTTGGCTGATTGCTGCTTTGGGTACTCTTTGGGTTACTTTTGGTTTGTTTGATTTTTAATTTTAGGAGGGCTTGTATGTCTTATTTGGATCTGGCTCGTGGTCGGTATTCTTGTCGTTCTTTTGAGGACCGTTCTGTTGAGCAGGCTGTGGTGGATGCCATTGTTGAGGCTGGGCGTATTGCTCCTTCTGCTTGTAATAATCATCCAGCCCGTGTGATGGTGCTGGATACGCCTGAGCTGTTGGAGAAGGCTGCTGCTTGTCAGCCTCGGTTTGCTCGTGATGGGTCTATCTTTGGAGCTCCGCTTGTCTTCCTTATTTGCAGCGTTACCGATGATGCTTGGGTGCGCCCGTATGACCAGATGAATTCCAGTGAAATCGATACGTCCATCGTGTGCGACCAGATGATGATGGAGGCCAGGAAGATGACGGTAAAGGCTTTTTGCAAAAAGCCCTTGGCCTTTTCCCAAATCAGGTGCCCCACGCTCTTGGCGCTGGGCAGGCGGTAGTTGGGCAGCTCCATGACAAAGGGCACGGGCTCCCCGGAAAAGGCGGTGTGCTTGAGGATCAGGGCGTAGACCACGCCGCAGAGAATGCCCAGGGCGTACAGCCCAATCATGGCCACCGGCTGCCAGGGCCGGGGGAAGAAGGCGGAGATCAGCATGGTATAGATGGGCAGCTTGGCAGAGCAGCTCATGAAGGGGGTCAGCAAAATGGTCATCTTCCGGTCCCGCTCGCTGGAGAGCGTCCGGGTGGCCATGACCGCAGGCACGGAACAGCCGAAGCCAATGAGCATGGGCACGAAGCTGCGGCCCGAAAGGCCCAGCTTCCGAAGAGGCCGGTCCATGACGAAGGCCACCCGGGCCATATAGCCCGTATCCTCCAGAATGGACAGGAAGAAGAACAGCGTCACAATGGTGGGCAAAAAGCTCAGCACACTGCCCACACCGGCGCAGATGCCGCCCACCACCAGGCCATGGACCACGGGGTTGATGTCCCAGGCGGTGAGGCCTGCGTCAATAAGGTCCGTCACCCAGCCCACGCCCAGCTCCATCAGATCGGACAGGGCGCCGCCGATGACGGTAAAGGTCAAAACGAATACCAGGGCCATGATCCCCAAAAAGCAGGGAATGGCTGTGAACCTGCCGGTGAGTACCCGGTCAATGGCCATGCTGCGCTTGTGCTCCTTGCTCTCGTGGGGCCGGACCACGGTCTTTCTGCACAGGGTCTCCAGGAAGCGGAAGCGCATATTGGCCATGGCCGCCTCCCGGTCCAGGCCCGTCTCCTGCTCCATGACAGACACGATCTGCCGGAAGGCCTGCTGCTTTTCCGGGTTTAAGGGGACCATTTTCTCCATCAGGGCATCCTGCTCCACCAGCTTGGTTGTGGCGAACCGCACAGGCAGCCCCGCCCGGCGGATGTCCGCCTCCAAAAGGGTACCGGCGGCATGAATGCAGCGGTGCACCGCACCCACAGGGTCTTTGGGGTCGTCGCTTTCCAGGCAGAAGTCCACACGCTGGGGCTTCTGCTCTGCCCGGGCCACATACAGGGCGTGGTCGATGAGCTCGTCAATGCCCTCATTCCGGGCGGCGGAGATGGGGACCACGGGGATACCCAGGATCTCCTCCAGCTCGTTGATACGCACGGAGCCGCCGTTGGACCGGACCTCGTCCATCATGTTCAGGGCCAGGACCATGGGGATCTCCAGCTCCATCAGCTGCATGGTCAAATAAAGGTTGCGCTCGATGTTGGTGGCATCCACAATGTTGATGATACCGCTGGGGCGGTCGTTCATCAAAAAGTCCCGGGTGACGATCTCCTCATTGGAGTAGGGGGACAGGGAATAAATGCCCGGCAGGTCCGTCACCGTGGCCTCCGGGTGATTGCGGATGGTGCCGTCCTTCCGGTCCACGGTGACCCCGGGGAAATTGCCCACGTGCTGATTGGCACCGGTGAGCTGGTTGAAGAGGGTGGTCTTGCCGCAGTTCTGGTTGCCTGCCAGGGCAAAGGTCAGTTTCCCCTCTTTCAGATGTACCTCTTTGCCCTGCTTCTCGCCCACGCCGGGGTGGGGAATGGGCTGAATTCTGGGCTCCCTGCCATGGACGGGCACCGGGTCTGTATGGACATTCCCGATCTCGATCCACTTGGCTTCCTCCAGCCGCAATGTCAGCTCATACCCCCGCAGGGCGATCTGCACGGGGTCGCCCATGGGGGCCACCTTTTGCAGCATGACCTCGGTCTGGGGCGTCAGGCCCATATCCAGCAGATGGTGCCGCAGAGCTCCATCCCCGCCCACCGCCGAGATAAAGGCGGACTGGCCGGGCTTCAATTCATCCATCGTCATCGCGTGTCACCTCATAGTATTGCTTTTTCGCCATTATAGCACCCCATTCTGCGCCGCGCAAGGCGTTAGCGCTGCCTAACCTCCAACAATTTCAGTTGCGCAATGGAATGGGGTGTGGTATACTTTTTCTGGAAATGAAAACGGCAAATCGGGGTTTGTCGTACCCCTTGGCTCTCCCTATGGGAGAGCTGTCACGGCGGAAACGCCGTGACTGAGAGGGCTGCGATGCTGAGGCTTTCATGCAGATTCCGACACTGGTACCCTCTCAGTCGTGCTGCGCACGCCAGCTCCCCCAGAGGGGGAGCCACTGGCGTGTCGGTCAGGCTTCCACTGGACGAGCAAAGCACGATGTCCCGGAAACGGCAGTGCTCCGCTGTCTAGGCCAGCGACAGCTTGACAAGGAGCGCTTGTCCAGAAGCTGCTGCCCTCTGTAGCAAGGCCCGCCCTTTTGCGCCATATCGG
>UQYE01000072.1:0-9269 GCA_900545145.1 uncultured Collinsella sp.
CCTGCTCCGTTGCTGAATACAATATAGTTCACCGTGGTTTACTTTGTAGCGTCAATATGTTCCCCCATAGCTTCTCCATAAGTTAGCTCAGGTAAACTAGAACCACCACAAAGGGGACAGGCACCTTTGTGGTGGTTTTAACCACGGCAGAGCCGCTAGAGCCCTGCAGGCCAGCGACAGGCGGCCAAGTCGACGTGCATGTCGTCCTTAAACGCCACACCCTCCCCTAGCAAAAGCTCACGTTGAGCATCGGGACCGCCAAAAGCAAAACCATCGCATATGCGGCCATCGGCAAACACCACGCGGTGACAGGGAATCTCGCCGGGGCGCGGATTGCCATGCAGGGCATACCCCACGTACCGCGCACTTCGTGGACGTCCAGCAAGCAGCGCCACCTGACCATACGTGGCGACCATCCCCTCGGGAATCTGCTCGACCACCTCGTACACCCGCTCAAAAAAGCCCTCAGACGCCATTGCTCGCTCCCTTCCACCCGGAATAGCATAAACCACCACAAAGGTGCCTGTCCCCTTTGTGGTGGTTTTGGCAGGTGGGCTAGTTAACGGGCTGGAAGAAGGCTACGGCTACGGCGCCGGGGCCTACATGGGTGCCGATGGTGGCGCCGATGGTGTGAACGGGCAGTTCGCCCTCGGTGTGGCCAGCCCACAGTGCCGCGCTGTCCTCGATATACTTCTTGAGCACCGCATCCGAAAGGCCCGTATAGCCGAGCGCCAGCGGCATGGAAAAGTCGATGCCGCCCGCCTTTTCGACCTTCTGGTTGAGCAGGTTACGTCCGTTCTTGGAACCGCGCGCCTTGCCCAGCTGCACGATCAGACCGTCCTCGGCAGCCACCACGGGCTTTACGTTGAGCAGCGTACCCACGGCACCGGCCGCAGCAGACAGGCGACCGCCGCGCACCAGGTACTCCAACGTCTCGAGCAGGCCGATGACGACCACGCGGTCGCGCACGGCCTCGACAGCCGCCGCAACCTGAGCCGCGCCCTGGCCCTCGTCCACCAGGCGCAGCGCATACTCGACCAGCACGCGCTCGCCCAAGGTCACGTTATTGCTGTCCACGACGAACATGTCGCCGCCCGGCGCCTCGGCAAGTGCCGTACGAGCACTCTGGTTGGTGCCCGAGAGTTTGGCTCCCACGGTAATAATCACGGCCTCATCGCCGGCCTCACGCGCTTCGGCAATCGCCTGCGAAAAGGCGTACGGGTTGACCTGACCGGTCTTGGGCAGCTCATCGCGCTCCACAAGCATCTCGTAAAAGCGCTGGTGATCGATGTCGACGCCATCCATATACACATCGGTGCCAAAGGTGACGGACAGCGGCAGAACACGCAGAGCGGGGTGCTCCGCCGGCGACATATCGCTTGCGGAATCGGTAATAATGCGGACGGACATAACGAATCCTTTCTTGCGCAGGTCTCGCGCAGGGAATTTTGACAGCAATGTCCCGGCACGGCGTACGCGCTCAAACGGGACGATGCAGTTCTTGGCTGAAAGCTAGCGCCAGCGCGGCCCTAGATCTCGCGCAGGGTGTTGAGGATCGTGCGCAGCGATGCATACATCTGCTCGCGCTGCTCCACGCCCATGGCCTTGCCGGTGGTATCGAGCACCTCGCGAATGATGCGATCGGCCTCGCTCATGCTCTCGCCGCCCAGGGCAGTCAGGCGCACCGGAGCACGATACTTGACGGCCGCATCACCCGAGTCGTCAACCTCGACGTAGCCGCCCTCCTCCAGATGTGCCAGTGTGCGCGAAACGGCGGCACGGGTAACGCCGGCCATGCGGGCGAGATCGGCGCCAGTCAGGCCGTCCTTGCTGCGCTCAAGATAGTACAGGCACATAACGTCGGAGCCCTTGAGGCCCAGCCTTGCGCCTTCGGACGTCTTGATACGCTGAATCTCCTTGTAGAGGCCGCTGATCAGTCCGACAAAGTCCTCAAAACGTGTCTCGTCGTTCTGCTGCATGGTGACGACCGCCTTTCGCCTACATGATGCTAACGGGTAAACATCTTAGCCGCACAAGGCAACACCCGTACCCAAATATCCCATTTGTTAACCCATCAACATAAAAACCACCACAAAGGGGACAGGCACCTTTGTGGTGGTTTGGGGCATCGAGTTTGATCCGCAGACTTCGCTACAGCCCCACGCAAGGATTGTCGCGGGTCACAAGCGTTTTAACGACAACCGTCGCTCCCAGATAGCGCTCGAGCAGCTCGGCTAAGCGATCGATCGCGGCCTGGCAATCCCCCATCCGCTCGGGCTCCACGCACTCAATCGCCAGGAAAGCATCGGCCGAATCATCGGACAACGCCGTTCGAACGCCATCGCGCCAGTTCCAGCAGCGGCATACGGCGCCCGCATCATCGATGTAGGCGAGCTCGCCGGGCAGCGTCGGGTCATCTGTCTCCTCGCCAAGCGGCAGAAATGAATCGCCACCGTCGGTCACCTTCAGGCAAAGGTCTCCCTCAATCGCGTGCAAATCCTCGCCGCCTACGGGCAGCGCGTAGGACAGCGACACCGTGTTGTAGATGTCCACCGCGGGCGTAATGTGGCCCACCGGCTTTCCTTTGAGCACGCGCTTGAGCAGGTTCTCAATTGAGCAACGCGCGCCCTTCTTGGTCTTGAATAGGCGATATGCCTCGCGCCATGCCTTAACCGGCGCATTCTCGCTGATGGTATCACTCGTCAGGTGACGCTCCGCATCGATATTGGCGCGGTCGAGCAACGCGGCAATCGCATCAACGTCCTCTTGAGGAATCTGAGCCGCGGGCTTCATGCCCTTTACGACCACAACACCGATAGCCGCCTGCGGAAATAGCTCCCAAAACGAATCCTCGGCAACGAAACTCTTCATGTGCTCTCCCTTCATAGCATGCGCCCGAGCCCGGGTGCCTAAACAAAAAGCGCCCTTACGACGGCCACCTTCAAAGTCCTACGGTGCCGCCACAAGAGCGCTTACGCTGCCCCCATCCGGAGAAGGGGGCGATATGTCAGGCGTATTGTAACCCGAGTCATTCGCCCAAGCAAAACCGCCACAAAGGCGCCTGTCCCCTTTGTGGCGGATATGGACTCGCGGCGACGCTAGTGGCGGAGTCCCAACAGGCCGCGGCCGCGATGACGGGTGTCGGCGTGCACCTGAGCGTGCGGACCGGCGGCCTTCACGGACTCGGGCAGGTGCGAGTACTTCTTCTCGAAGTTCTCCTCGAACATCACGGCCAAGTTGTGCGCCGCCTCGTCGTAGCGCGCGGTGCTCTGCCAGTACTGGCGCGGCACCAGGATGCCGTCGGGCACGCCGTGGCACGTGGTGGGAATGTCAACGTTAAAGATATCGTCATGCACGAATTCGCTGTCCTCGATGGTACCGTCGAGGGCGCGGGCCACCAGGGCGCGCGTGTAGGCAAGCTCGATGCGATGGCCCACGCCGTAGCCGCCGCCAATCCAGCCGGTGTTGACCAGGTACACACGCGTGCGGCCGTCGGCGATGCGCTCACCGAGCATCTTGGCATAGACCATGGGGTCGAGCGGCATAAACGGCTCGCCAAACAGCGAAGAGAACGTGGGCGTGGGCTCGGTGACGCCGACCTCGGTGCCGGGGATCTTGGCCGTAAAGCCCGTCACAAAGTGATACATGGCGGCGTCGGCCGTCAGGCGCGAGATGGGCGGCAGCACGCCAAAGGCGTCGCAGGTCAAAAACAGCACGACGCTCGGAGTGGTGCCCATGCCCTTGGTCCACGCGTTGGGAATGTGCTCCACAGGGTAGGCCACGCGCGTGTTGTGCGTGACCGAGACGTCATCGTAGTTGGGCTTGCGGCTCTCGTCGAGCACCACGTTTTCGCAGATCGCGCCAAAGCGGACGGCGTTGAAGATCTCAGGCTCGTGGAACGCGTCCAGGCCCTCGCATTTGGCGTAGCAGCCACCCTCGATGTTGAAGATGCCCATGTCGGACCAACCGTGCTCGTCGTCGCCGATCAGCAGCCGCGTGGGGTTGGCCGAAAGCGTGGTCTTGCCGGTGCCCGACAGGCCAAAGAACACCGCGGTCTCGTGCGTGACGGGATCCATACTGGCCGAGCAATGCATGGGCAGCACGTCGTCCTCGACGGGCAGCAGGTAATTCATGACGCTGAAGATGGACTTTTTGATCTCGCCGGAGTAGCCGGTACCCGCGACCAAAATCACGCGCTCCTGGAAGTTGATGACCACGGCGGCGCTGGAGTTGAGACCCTTGATGGCGGGATCGCACTGGTAGCCCGGCGCGGCGAGCACACAGAAGTCCGGCTCGCCGGTGCGCGCGATTTCGCGGGCAAGCGGGCGGGCAAGCATCTGCTTAATGAAGAGTGCCTGGCTGGCGCGCTCGCAGGCGACGAGCAGTCGGCGCGTGTGGTTGCGGTCGGCGCCGGCCATGCCGCGGGTGACGAACACGTCGCGCTCGTTGAGGTAGTCGACGATGCCGGCCTTGATGGTCTCGTAGCTCTCGATCGAAAGCGGTCGGTTGACGGCGCCCCAGGCGATCTTGTCGTGCACGTCGGGCGTGTCAACGATAAAGCGGTCATTGGGGGAACGACCAGTGCGCTCCCCCGTCTCGATCACCAGCGCGCCGTTGGAGGCCATACGACCTTCGTTGCGACGGATGGCGTGCTCGACGAGCTCGGCTGCCGGCAGGTCGACCAGCAGGCGGGGCTGGTTCTCGGCGGGATCTTCGACCAGCGTAATGCCAAAGTTGGACAGAACTTCTGCAGGGGTAACACCTGGCATGGGGCCTCCTTTAAAAACGCGACACGTGGACGCGGCGCGCACTTTACTCACGTAAAGCCCGTTGTACCCGATATGCAAAAACGTTTTTGCGGCAACGGCGAAGCGCCCGCCCAACGGTCAAAAATCGCACGCAAGCGGCCTAGTCGTTAGGGACACTCTTGAACAGGCAACAACCAAGGAGCGACCCCGGATGCCGGCACTTAGGGACGTTCCCAAAGTGCCGGCACATAAGGAACGTCCCCAAATGCCGTCTACTGAATGGCGCCGCCGAAATTATCGAACAATCTGTTCAAAAACACGAACGAACACCGTCGCGTCTATACTAGAGCGCAGCAATAGAAAGGACTCCGCTTTGAGCATCACGCCCATCGATAGCATTCGCCGCGCCATCGCCCGCCGCAATGGCGTCGCCGACCCCACCGTATCGGACGGGGCGCACGGGCAGGGCGGACGCATCGAGAACGGCCTGTTCCCCGCATCGCACACCGCCGAGGAGCTCGCACGAATCCAAGAGCTAAGCCAGCGTAACGCCGGCGGTCCCGACAGCAGCCAGGCCACACGCCGTCGCCGCGAGCGCGATCGCCAGCCCGGCCCCATCCACCGCATGGTCAATGCCTGGTGGAACCGCCTGCTCGGAGCCGTCTACGGCGGCGGCTTCTCCACGCAAGAAGCCGAGTACGAAGATCACGCCACCCGTCGCGACTACCTTTGGAATACCCTGGGCACCGCCGTATGGGGCATGGCGTTTCCGTTGCTCACCATCGTGTCCACACAGCTCGTGGGCGCCGAGGAGGCTGGCAAATTCTCCATCGCCTTTGTCACCGGCACGCTCATCATGATCGCGTGCAACTACGGCGTGCGCAATTTCCAGGTCTCGGACATCGACGAAAAGACGTCCTTTGCCTCTTACCAGCTCAACCGCTGGATCTGCGGAGCGCTCGCGCTGGCATGCGGCCTGGTATACAGCAGCGCCCGCGGCTACGATGCGCAGATGGCCACAATCGGCCTGGGCGTCTACCTGTATAAGGTGATCGACGGCATTGCCGACGTGTACGAGGGCCGCCTGCAGCAGGCCGACAAACTCTACCTGGCCGGCATGAGCCAAACGCTACGATCCGTCGGCGTCATCGCGGTCTTTAGCGTGGTACTGTTCCTCACGCGCAGCATGCCCATCGCCGCCATGGCCATGGGTGTTACCGCGATCGCCTCGCTCGTTCTGGTCACCGCGCCGCTCGCCCTGCTCGAAACCGAAAAATCGCGCCGTGTGAGCCTGCGCGAGGTCGGCCACCTGTTTGTCCAGTGCGCCCCGCTTTTTGGCGCGCTGTTCCTGTTCAACCTTATCGAGAGCATGCCCAAGTTCGTGATGGAAGGCACGCTGGCCTACAAGTATCAGCTGTACTTTAATGCCCTGTTCTTTCCGGCGCAGGCTATTTTGTTGAGCATTGGATTTATCTATAAACCGCAGCTTCTGCGTTTGTCGAGCATTTGGGCTAATCCTCGCAAGCGTCGTCGCTTTGACCTGATTATTGTTGCCGTTATGGCACTGATCGTGGTCATCACCGGCGTGTGCGCCGCATTTATGGCAGGTCCCGGTATTCCCCTCATGAGCTTTATGTACGGCCTCAGCTTTGAACGCTACCGTACGCTGGCGCTGCTGATGGTCGTCGCCGGCGGCGTAACCGCGGCCATCGATTTTATCTACGCCATTATCACGGTGCTGCGCCACGCTGGAGACGTCACCAAGATCTACCTGATCTGCTTCGCCGTAAGCGTGGTGCTGCCGGTGATCCTGATTAAGCTACTGGGTCTGATGGGCGCTGTGGTGAGCTACCTAGCCATCATGGCCCTACTCCTGGTGCTGCTGATTATCGAATACGCCCACATCCGCCAACGCATCGAGCGCGACCGCAACCCGTACGGCGCCTAATTGGCGCAATGGGGGTCTCGTTGCGGACGATTTGCGACACGCAAAACTAAGTGAGTAGACTTTTGCCGAATCCCTGACCACACCGGCAAAACACAAGTCAGTGACCTGCGGTTTTGTTGAGGCAAATTTGCCGGCTGCTCGGCATTTCCAAAAAAGTCTACTCACTTAGCCAGCGGGCAGCCAAAAAAGAACCGTCGCAACGTCGTTTGACTCCGTTGCGACGGTTTTTCGAGCATTTTCGCACTGCCGAGGACGCAGACGCTCCTCATTTCTCGCGCTTACCGAGCAAGAAGGCGCTATTCTCCGAAAGTAGTCAAAAAAGCTCCGCCCCAAATTAGCTACCCTTTGCACCGATTATTCGCCTGGGTTGATGTTCGCATAGAACTCGGCGCCGTCATCAAGGCGCAGGATACCGACGCGACCGAACTCGGAGCCGGTGGCGGCAGCGCAGTCGATGTCGATGCGATCGGGCACACCGGCGGCATCCTCGCCGCCCAGGCGCACGATCTGCCCGCGGCCCGACTCCTCATCGAGCCCCGCAAGACCACCGACCTCGCAATAACGCCCGAGCGACACCGTTGGCGTGTGACCGCTCACCACGACCGGACCCTTGCCCTCGGCAGAAAGCAGCCCGGTCGGCGCATCCCAATAGCCGTGACGAATCCACAGCAGGTCATCGGCCGACTGCACCGCGAGCATCTGCTGCAGCAGCTCGCGATCGGCACCCACCGCTCCAACGCCATCGGCACAATCGACGCCATGCTCAAGCAAAAACGCGCGCGCCGCCTTCATCTCGATTCCAGCATGTACCAGCAGATACGGGCACTCCTCGGTCTCGGCCACCGCGTAGAGCGGCAGCGCGGCCATCCATCGCACGAGCTCCTCGTATGCGTCAAATTCCATGTCGTTGAGCTGCTCGCGCGTCGTCCAGCCACCGTTGATATCCCAGGTCTCGGCATCGAGCGGATCCTGGCCAATGATGGCATCGAGCATGATCTGCTCGTGATTACCCTTGAGCACGCGGGCGTTGGGCAGCGAGCGCACGAGCTTAATAACGCCGACCGGATCGGGCCCGCGATCGATCATGTCGCCCAACACGTACAGCGTGTCGTCGGACGTCAACGAAATCTTGGACAGGGCCTCGTCAAGCGCACGCACGTGCCCGTGAGCATCAGATGTCACATAGATCGCCATGGTACGCCTCTCCTTGCATTGCGGCCAAAGCCCGGCGCCGCAACTAAAACTTCAAGTTGAACTTAAACGTTACCCATTGTACTCCGTTGCAATAAAGCTGGAAAGGGTTTCCGAGCAGAGGCAAAGACGGCAGCCGTCTATGACGATATCGCGCACGCCCGCAATCCAACCCCATAAACCCACCATCTTTGGGTACAAATAACCGCAGACAACTAACCGTGCCACGCCAACCACCCAGGAGCGGACACCATCCATGAACCAGATCCTTCTTTTTATCGGCCTCGTCATCATTTTGTGCCTGACCATCAAACCCGTCGGCAAAAAGCTCCCCTTCCCCACCCTGCTTATCTTTATCGCGCTCGGCATGCTGCTGGGCGTCAACGGCCCGGCGCATATCGACTTTAGCGACTACGCACTCACCGAAACCGTCTGCAGCACGGCGCTATTGTTCATCATGTTCTACGGCGGCTTTAACACCAACATAGACCGCGCCAAGCCCGTCGCCGCGCCGGCGGTGCTGCTGAGCACGCTCGGCGTCGTCATCACCGCAGGCATCACCGGCGTGTTCGCCCACTTTGTGCTGGGCTTCGACTGGATCGGCGGCCTGCTGCTGGGATCGGTCGTGGCGTCCACCGACGCGGCCAGCGTCTTTAGCGTTCTGCGCGAGCACAGCCTTTCGCTGAGGGGCGGCACCGACTCGCTGCTCGAGGTCGAATCGGGCTCCAACGACCCCGTCGCCTACATGCTCACCGCCGTGCTCGCGACCCTCGCGGCGGGCGGCAATATCGACATTCCCGTGCTGCTGACCAAGCAGATCATCCTGGGCGTGGGGTTGGGCCTTGCCATCGGCTGGACATCCAGCCGTCTGATTGAGCGCGCACACGCAACGGCCGAAGGCGCGCAGACCATCTTCTTGTTCGCCGTGGCCATCGTCGCCTACGCGCTGCCGAGCTACCTGGGCGGCAACGGCTTTTTGGCCGTATACCTTGCAGGCATTGTGCTGGGCGCAAGCGACATCACCGGTAAGGTCGAGATGGCGCGCTTTTTTGACACCCTCACCGAGATGGCCGAGATGACCATCTTCTTTTTGCTGGGCCTGCTCGTCACGCCCGCGCGCCTGCCGCAGATGCTGCTGCCGGGCCTGGCGCTCATGGCGTTTATGCTCTTTGCGAGCCGCCCCATCGCCGTCGGTCTGCTGCTGGTGCCCTTTAAGACGAACCCTCGCCAGGTTGCACTCGTAAGCTGGGCGGGCTTGCGCGGCGCGGCTTCGGTCGTCTTTAGCCTCTTTGCCATGGTAGCCGGCGTTCCCGGCGGTCACGACCTGTTTGACCTGGTGTTTGTGATTGCCGTATCGAGCATCGTGGTGCAGGGCTCGCTGC
>UQYE01000073.1:0-8717 GCA_900545145.1 uncultured Collinsella sp.
AATCAGTCGCGCATCCTCAAGCCAAATTAACGCCGACTCATATGTCTCAAAACGGGACCCTTTCTCCAAGCTGTCAAATTTAAACCGTTTATTTGCCGCAGATAATTGACCCGGAATGTCGTCATAAACCGCCCGCGCACGTCTAGCGTCCGAACCTCCAAACTTGGCAATGTCCTCCCTGTACAGCGCGATAATCTGCCGTTTAACCCTGTCGCTTCCTCTAAAATCATTCTCTGCCACAAAGGAATCTACCGACTGAGGCATACCGCCGACAAGCATATACTCATCAAACAATCTCATGCACGTCGCATGAGCACCGTCCGGAAGCGCGGTCCGAGATTCGCACGCTTTACGGATCTCTTCCGCGTAAAGATCCTTTCCGGTCGCCCAAAGATACTCCTCAAAATCGAGGGGCTCGAGAGGGATTCTTTCTTCCTCTGACGGAATAACAATGCTTTCGACATTCTTTTTGATGGAGACGAGAGAGCCCGTCTCGATGTAATCAAATCTGCCGTCTTCTACAAGATGCTTTATGTATTCGCGCGCGATGGGAAACCGCTGCACTTCATCAAAAATGACCAGTGATTCTCTCGGCACGAGGGCCTTGCCATACTGCAGCTGAAGCATGCGTAAAAAAAGATCGACATCTTCACGATGATTCAGAAATATATCGAGCGTGGCTTTGCTTGCAGCCGAAAAGTCAATGTAAAGGTAGTCCTTGTATTCATTTTGCGCGAAGCACTTTACGAGTGTCGTTTTGCCAACGCGTCTTGCACCCTCAATAAGCACCGCAGTGCGCCCTTACGAGCGTTCTTTCCACTCCTGCAGACGCTCATATGCCTTCCGTTTAAACATAAGCTCACCTCAGCATAAATTACCTGCTAGTTTACAAAAATACCGACCCTTATATATATCGAATAATACAAAAATACCGACCTATAAATGACCTTATAGCTACAAAAATACCGACCATTGAAATGGTCAAAACAAACAATATCTCCGGCGGCACGAGCTAGCAGATGACCTGCGTGTGCTCCTCGATGGCGGCGCGATCTCCATCAGCAATACCCGGTTCGCACACCACGGCGTCTAAATTGTCCAGGCGACAGAAGGTATAGAAATCGCGCTTGCCGATCTTGCTGGAGTCGGCGATCAGATAGCGCGAGTCCGCCTTGCTAAAGGCGAGCTGCTGGATACGGCCCTCGTCCATGTTGGACGTAGACACGTCACCGTCCAAGATACCGTTGGCGCCGATAAACGCCGCATCGATGCCCAGCGTGCGCAGGGTATCCTCAGCTGTTGGTCCCACAAAAGCGGCGGTGCGGCGACGGTACATACCGCCCACGAGGCACAGCTCGCAGTCTTCGCGCGCCTCGAGCAGGTTAAACACCGAAAGCGAATTGGTCACAATGCGCAGGCGAAACGTCGGCAGCATCGAGGCCATCTGCTCAACCGTGGTGCCCGTGCCCAAAAAGATGGTCGAGCCCTCCTCGATAAGCTCCACCGCACGGCGCGCAATCTGCAGCTTTTCCTCGGCATGCTTAGTGCGCTTTTCGCTGTGCGAATACTCATGGCGCAACATAGCGTGCGGACGGCCCTGTGCACTGCGGGCTCCGCCGTGCACGCGCTCAATCTCGCCTAGGCTCGCAAGTTCTTCGAGGTCGCGGCGAATCGTCATGTCCGAAACGCCCAACGCATCCGAAATCTCTTTGACCGAGACCGTGCCCTGCTCCTCGAGCAGCTGACGAACCTTATCCTGTCGCTCTGCCTTAATCACGATGAATCCTCGCCGTTCTTTGCGCGCATATCATTCAAACAGTAACGAACAAATTGTATCAGACTCGTGCGCGTCAAAAATGAACGCCCGCACAGCTCCAATCATCACTTTTTTGAGAAAAATACCCCCAGCTTTAGTGGGGTGTAGTGATAATCTCGCCTGTTCGCGCTACAGTTTGTCGGAAATACCTCGATGTTAGGAACCAAATGATCACTTCCGAGCTTTTCGGCACCGCGCCGTGCGGTACCCCCGTTCATCGTTACACCCTCGACGGGCCCGAGATCTGCGTTCGCATTATGGACTATGGCGCCACGGTGCTTGGTATCGATGTGCCCGACATTCCCGGCAACGTGCGCGATGTGGTGCTGGGCTTCGATAAGCTCGAGGATTACTTTGACAACCCCGCCTGCTTTGGCGCGACCATCGGCCCTGTGGCAAACCGCACCGCTGGCGCCACGATCGCCATCGACGGCACGGACTGGCATATGCCCGCCAACGAGGGCGCCAACAACCTGCACAGCGACCTTGAGCACGGCCTGCACAAACGTGTGTGGGATGTTGAGCTCGACGAGACTCACAACGCCGTGCGCATGACCACCTCGCTTGAGGATGGCGAGCTGGGCCTGCCCGGCAACCGCACCTTTACGGCCGTGTTTACCGTGACGCGCACCGGCGTCTTCCGCATCGAATATGGCTGCGAGAGCGACCGCGCCACCTACGTGTCCATGACCAACCACACGTACTTTAACCTTGCAGGCCATAACGCCGGCATGGACTGCGAACATTTCTTTGTCGCCAACGCCGCCCACTACCTGCCCATTAACGAGCAGAACATCCCCACCGGCGAGATCGCTCCGGTCGAGGGAACACCGTTTGACTTTCGCGAGCTTCGCCCCGTCGCACCCGGCATGGAGGCCGACGACCCGCAGATCAAGCAGGCCCGTGGCTACGATCACTGCCTGTGCATCGATGGCTATCAGTACGGCCGCAACCTGCGCCGCGCGATGCACGTCGAGGAGATGTGGACCGGTCGTGAGATGGACTACTACACCACTGCCCCGGGCGTGCAGCTCTACACCGGCAACTGGCTGGGCGACGAGCACGCCAAGGACGATGCCAACTATGGCTGGGGCGCCGGCTTTGCCCTCGAGGCAGAGATGTACCCCGACACGCCGCACCAGCCGCTGTTCCCGCAGGGCATTGTGGGCCCGGGTCATCCCTATAGCAATGTGATCGAATATCACTTTATGAGGCACTAAGCCCACAACGCGACATATCGCACAGCAACGCCCGCCGGCACCACCGCCGACGGGCGTTTTTTCATCTTTTGGCTCATTTTCGCTGTGACTGTATGAGTGACATATCATAACTATGCCCATTTACTACTTTCAGCCCGGGTTGCTCGACCATGCACCGGTTTTTGTTAAATTCGCGAGCCGTCTACCTGCGGTTTTGTTTTTCTCAAATTCGACATGCTCGGCGATAGCCGACCAAACGTAGTAAATGGGCATAGTTTTTGACAGGCGGCATCGCGCGCATCCCTCGCAAGGGCAAAATGATCCGTTTTCCTCCGTCCCCAAGGGATCAGTTGAACAGATTGCCAATGGGGTCGGGGGCGGAACTGGGGAGATAGCGGATTTCTAGCTCTATGCCGAGCTTTTGCAACCCTTTGAAGGCGGCGATGTCCGTATCGTCTACGGCAATGGTAGGCGTTGCAGAGCGCTTGCCCTCCCCTGCCTGCATATGGCCAATGCTGATCTTGGTTATTGGCACACCACCCTTAACCAGCGCGAGCGCATCGGCGGGTGAGGCCACTATGATCAAGATCCATTGACGCGGCGTTGCGGTATGAATGATGTCGATAGTCCTTTGCACCGAGAAAAACCGCGTCCAAACGCCTTCTGGCACCGCCACCCTCATTGGTGCCCATTGGCGCGAATCCGCCGCGATCTCATCGTTGACGATTAGGACAAGGTTGGAACCCACGGCTTCGTTCCACAGCTCAACGTCTTGCCCGTAAATGAAACGGTCATCGATACGCGTAAGAAGAATCTTGGGTTGAGCCATGGCTGCCCCATTCTGTTTGAGACCCATACGAGCGGGACGTCGACCACCAACTCAACAGCAGGTCAAGTAACAAATGGGCACTGCAGACATCACGCCTCTAATATTAGTGCATTTAAAGTGAGAAAAGCCGTCAGAACACTTGCGCGGATGTGCGATGTCCCGTATCATAGACAGCCGTTGACGCCTCAGTTGCGTCATCATATGGCCGCCAGCGTAGCTCAGTTGGTAGAGCACCGCTCTCGTAAAGCGGGGGTCACCGGTTCGAGCCCGGTCGCTGGCTCCATTACACAAGATAGCCGCCTTCGGGCGGCTTTTTTGTTGCCGATTTTGAGTGCGTGCGCGCCAATCCAAACATCGCCACGTCAACGGCGGCCCACTCGGTGGACTTCGGGTTTAATGCTTAGGGGCGGGGATTTACCAAAGTGAAATCTTAATGAAAAGAAACCCAGCTGCAACAATTGCCATGGTGAGGGCTCAAATTGGCCATATAGATCTAAAATAGTCACAATATACAAATGTCGAGAGACGTTGGGGATATAGATGAAAAGAACTAAGGGTTTTCTTTTGCTGGTATTGATGCTGCTCGGACTGTTCTGCCTGAGTGGCCCTTCTTGGGCCAAGGCTGCCTGTCCTGAAGGTGAGCCTTAGCAGTCTTATACGGGCAGCCTGCTGATAACTGCTAAGGAGGGCGATGCCGACTCTCAGTCTGGGGTAAATCCCCTTGCCACTTTTGAGGGGGACGGCGGAACGGTCAAGCTTGACCATATTGGTAGCGGGATTTTGAGGTGGCAAGTTCTTCCGGACAAAATTGCGAACGATCCCTTCTCTTTTGCTGGAACGATTTATCTATACAAGGTTGTGAGTGGAAAACAAAAATACGTCGATTGCTATCCGACAAACGGGTCTGGAATTGCATTCACCGGCATTTCGGGGCAGATTGATACACATGTACGAAAGGGAACCTAAGTGGTGCGTTGGGTTGGAGCTGCTGCAGGTCCGATATGGATTGCGGTCTTGCGCCCCGATGTCCAAATAGGTTTCTCTCTCTAGACGGGAAGTTGCTCATGGACGCCATATATGACGGAGATGACTGGGTCGATCATTATACTTGGCGCCTGGTCGGCTCGAACGACAATGGGGATGTGGTGTTTGATGGACTATGTCCAAAGCATCTCCATCCTTTTGTCTCGTCGTTAATTGAGAGTTCCGCTCGTGTTGCCCCCTACAGCTCGGCATCGCTTCATGATACGGACGTTTTGAAGACCATAAGGGAATCAATTGACGATGGCACGATGAGCGGCCCGCTGTTTTCTCGGCTTGTGGGGCTAGATGAGATTGGCTCGAAACGACTGCTTGCGGGCGAAAAAGTGGAACTCACTTATCGGTCGATGATTTCAATCCTGCGGCTAGCCGATGTTCTTCGCAAATAAATGAGGCTTCCCTATTCAAAAACAGAAAACCCCGCCAAACGTGATTCCCCTAGGGAAAGCACGTTTGGCGGGGTCCTAGCGTGATTTCCCTAGGGGAATCACGCCATCAGACGAACAGCTCAGCCGAGCAGCTCGCTACTCCTCCCAGTAGGCGTCGGCAAGCAACTTAAAGCAGATCTTCTTGACCGGCTGTGCGCCATCGCCCGGGAACTCGAGCGTGGGCATGTGAGGCTCGCCGGCAACAAACAGCGCAAACTTGTCGTCAGCAAGATCGCCGGCGATCGAGGCGTCGGAATCGACCAGATCGTAGTCGTCCTTCTCGTCAAACTCCTGAACCAGCGTCAGGCTGCCCGTGGCGACCTTAAAGGCCTCGCGACCCTCGACGTCGATCTGCAGGTCGTGATAGCGCTGATGCGTCTCATAGTGAGCCTCGGCCTCGGGACGCGTCGTGGGAGCCATGACGTTCGCAAAGACCTTGTCGCCCAGAATCGGATGGCTGCCGACCTCGAGCTCTGCCGGGTCGTTCTCCTCGAGCCAGTCGATCAGCACGTCGAGGCCCTTGAGCATTCCGCGGTACTCCTCGATATCGCCCAATGCACCGTAAATCATCTAAATCCCCTCTCGGATCGCTTCTTTGGCGGCTACTCGGCAAACGCGTTACCGACGCTGTTGCCACCCACATACGCCTCGACCAGGGTAAGGTCGGGATTGAACACGACAAACTCGGCGTCGCGCCCCAGCATAATGCTACCGCACTTGTCGTCGACATGAGCTAGTAAGCAATGCCGGGGCCGACGCCCAGGCTTTTACAGCTCGGTCACGACAACGCCGTTGTAGACCTCGTCCCAACGGTCCATGACCAGATGGCCGGTCATGGGATCCATGGCATTGAGCTTGCCGCAGGTGTTGGCGGTACGCAGCACCGTCTCGTCGTCCGCGCCAGCAGCAATGGCATGCGCGAAGCCAGCGATAGTGGAGTCACCAGAGCCCGTGGCGTTAACGGCAGGGATATCGGGCGTCTTTGCGCGGAACGCACGGCCATTGTGGAAGCCAACGGAGCCGGCAGCGCCCATGGACACGACGACCCAGGGGATATCGGAGAAGCGGGCGTCAGAGGCGAGCGCGGCGCGGAGCTCGTCCACATCGTCGGTGGTAAAGCTCGTACCCAAAAGGCCGTTGATCTCGGTCAGGTTAGGCTTGACCAGCTCGGGCTTGACCTCGGACTTAAGGGCTGCCTCGAGCGAAGCACCCGAGGTATCGAGCAGCACCTTGGCACCGGCGTTCTCGGCAATGCCCGTGATCTTGGCATAGTAGTCTGCCTCGACACCACGGGGCAGCGAACCCGAGATGGTGACGACGTCGGCCTTGCCCGCAAGCTCAGTAAACTTGGCGGTAAAGGCATCGAGCTCCTCAGGGGCAATTGTCGGGCCGCTCTCGAGCAACTCGGTCTGGTTGCCGGCGTGGAGGATGTTAAGGCAAATACGGGTCTCGCCCTTGATGGGCACAAAGTCGTTGTTAATACCGTTGGCGTCCATGAGCTCGGCCATGTAGGCGCCCATGTGGCCGCCGAGCAGACCGGTTGCCACAACGTCGTCGCCCAGCTGACCCAGGACGCGAGCCACGTTGAGGCCCTTGCCGCCGGCGGTCTTTTCGGGCGTCACACGGTTGACGTCGTCGATAATGAGCTCATCGAGCTGATAGCGCGTATCGACAGACGGGTTCATCGTAACGGTGAGGATCATTTTTAGCTCCTTATCTCGCAGGCTCCTTGTGCCTCGCGATACGAGTCGACAAAACGGAATTACAGAATCTCAATCGTGAACGAGCGAACGACGGTCTCCTTAGGCTTGGCGACAAGGCAGCCGCGCTTGTGCTCAAGCACGTCATCCTCATCGGAACAGGTCGAAAGGCCGCCCCAGGGCTCAACTGCCACAAAATCGCCCTCGGGCTTACTCCACACAATGAGATACGGGAAACCCTTAAAGCTCAGGCGAACGCCCTTGTCCTCGCCCTTCTTGGAAAGCGTGACCTGACGGCTCTCAAGCACGTCAAAGATGGTCTCCGCAAAATCGAAGAGCTCATGCGACAGGGGCAGCGTCTTTCCCACCATGGGGTTCTTTGAACGATTAGCTACATCAATCAATCCGGTCGAGGGCACGGCGGTGCAAAGCTCCGCAGCCTCGTCTTTCTCGAAGCGCAACTCGTAGTCCGTATAGGCCTCGCCCTCGTCGAGCGGGCACCTAAAGCCGGGGTGTCCACCAATAAAGAACGGCATGTCCTCGGTGCCCTCGTTGGTCACCTCATAGGAAACGCGCACGGCGGCGTCCTCGAGCGTATAACGGGCGACGAGCTTAAACGGGTACGGATAATCGCTCAGCAGCGCGGCGTTATCCTCCGAAGCCAGGCACATCGCCAGCTCGTTCTCGCCTTGGCACAGCAGCCTCCACTCCTGCTTGCGCGCAAAGCCGTGGCGAGCGAGCTTTACATGATGCCCGGCAAACGTCATGGCGCTACCATCGCGCAAGCCTCCGCAAATCGGGAAGCAAATCGGTGCCTGGCCGGACCACACGGCGGGATCGCCCTGCCACAAATACTCGCGACCTCCAGCCTCAATCGAGGTAAACGAACCACCAGCTGTGGACACCTTAATAGAAATCGAATCGTTGGAGAGAGCGTATTCCATTGCCCATCCTTTCGAACAACTGCTTTTTGCTCGCAAGAACCCGTCTCGGCCCTGACCAAAGGACAAACCCGCACGTTCGTCGATGCGTCCGGTATCCCAGCCATGCAACGGGGTACCATACAGACATTGATGCAATTACAGCTGAAAGGCCTTCTTATGCGAACCATCATCCTCTATGCCTCACGTCACCACGGCAATACGAAAAAGCTCGTAGACGCCATCGTCGAGGCGCACCCCGAAATCGATACCCTCGACGTGAAGTCACTCGGGAAAAACGAATACCCCGACCTGCACGAATACCATCTGATCGGCGTCGCCACGGGCATCTATTACTCCGAGATCGACAAGGACATGGCACGCGTGCTCACTAACGTGCTGCAGCCGCAGGACAAGGTGTTTGGCCTTATGACCTACGGTGGCAAAAACAAGTGGTACGGCAAGGATATCGATGGTATCTGCCGCATGAGGCAGGCCATCTTTATGGGTGTCTACGGCTGCCCCGGCTTTGACACGTGGGGGCCGTTCAAGCTCGCTGGCGGTGTCCAAAAGGGACACCCGACCGCTGAGGAAATTAAGGGCGCCGTCGACTTCTTCGACAAGATCGAAGACGAGTATGGCGACATCATCGTCGAAGAGTACGCCAAGCGCGAGAAGCGCCTAGCATACGAGAAGGAGCATCCTGCAGGAGGCCTGGTGGCCGGCATTAAGCGCACGGCAAAGAAGATCGCTAGCAAGCTGTAACTGTTAAGGTGCTCTTGAG
>UQYE01000074.1:0-8001 GCA_900545145.1 uncultured Collinsella sp.
CGGCACTGCACGCCAACACACTCGGTGTGCTCAACCTGGGCGATGGCTCGCTTACTACACTTATCGAGGATCCCGTTGAGGGAACCGGTTATGCGTTTTACGACGTTCGCGCGGGTGATGGCGTGTTCGCGTGGGTCGAGATGAACTTTGCCAATGCGTCTTGGAAACTCTATGCGCAAAACCTTGCAGGCTCCTCCCTTACCGGTAACGCTGTCGAGCTCGACCGCGGTGGCGAAAACTACGATCCGCCGCTCTTCACAGCGTATGGGTCGTCGGTCATCTGGTATAAGATGCCTTCGTCCGGCGGCAGCAAGACGAGTAACGATTCGTACTGCTACCGTCAGTCACCCAGCGAGTCCAAGCCTGAGACTATCTGGAAGTCGACGGGCCGCTTCGCATCCGCCCCGCGCGTGAGCGACGGCATCCTGACTATCTCGCCCCGCGTGCACAATGATGAGGGCGTCTATTACGGTATGACGGCAATCGACCTGACCGACGGCAACAATACGAAGCGAGCTCAGCTGGTGCTTCCTTCGTCGGTTGCGCCTTTCGAGGCCGTGTATATGGGCGACACCTTCGTGTTCTCCATTGAGGCGACGTATAACGGTGTGGGTAGCCTGGGCAATATGGGCACCTATATCGGTAACGAGGGCGGGCCGTACCTCTTCCTTGCGCGTGAGCCGCTCGCGTGCGCTGCGGGAAGGAAAAATAAATACCTGGTTAAAGTCCAGGCATCGCATTTCCTGATCGACACCTCTGCCAAGACCTATGGTTCGCTGTTGTCGCCCGACCGCGCTTTGGAGTATGGCGATTATCCAGCTACGGCGGGAAAATCGGACTCATTCCTTACGTACGCCACGGTGCGCAACAGCCAGGGTATACCAGAGACGGTCACCGCACGCCTATTCTCTCTTTAAGCTTAGAGGGGTTAAAAAGGCGCCAACAGGGGAATAAACGCGTTGTAATTGTGAGTACCGCCCGCCGAGCTGCCGCGTCATAGCGGCATCCGGCGGGCTCAGGTGCGTTAAAATGGGCTTGTTCTTAGCTAATTGAGACAGGGGGGCCGTGTTATGGCTTCAGATGCAAAAAAGATTCTGCTGGTCGAGGATGAGAAGGCAATCCGTGACGCCGTCGCTGCCTATCTCGAGCGCGAAGGCTACTGGGTTGTGGGCGTCGGCGACGGCCAGTCCGCGATCGAGGAGTTCGAGAAGCATCAGTTTGACCTGGTCGTGCTCGACCTTATGCTCCCCAAGATCCCCGGCGAGCGCGTTTGCCGCACCATTCGCGACACCTCGGATGTCCCCATCATCATGCTGACGGCCAAGGGCGAGATCGAGGACCGTATTATCGGTCTTGAGCTCGGCGCCGACGACTATCTGATTAAGCCGTTCTCGCCGCGCGAGCTCGTCGCCCGCGTTCGCGCTCTGTTCCGCCGTGCCCATCAGGCCGACGAGCCAGCCGTCGAGGTACTCGACTTCGGCGATCTGGTCATCGATATCTCGGGCCACAAGATCTTGGTCGAGGGCAAGGAAGTCGATCTGACGGCTTCCGAGTTCAAGCTGCTCACCACGCTTGCTCGTCATCCCGGCCGTGTCTACAACCGTATGGAGCTGGTCGAGAAGGTGCTTGGGTACGACTTTGAGGGCTATGAGCGCACCATCGATAGCCACGTGAAGAACCTTCGCGCCAAGCTGGGCGATGATCCCAAGAAGCCCAAGTGGCTCTACACCGTCCATGGTGTCGGCTATCGTTTCGAGGCTCCGGGCAAGACCGATAAGTCGGACGAGAAATAGGGAAATCACATATGACACCTGCGCGCTTTGAAATCGGACAAAAGCACAAGCAGGAGAGCGAGGCGGGTTCCAAGGCTAGTTGGAACACGCCTCGTTCCGATTCACGGCCAACGATGAGCTATCCCTCGCGCATGGCACTTGCTTTTGCTCTGACATCGCTCATGACGGTATTGGTGCTGGTGGGCGTGGTCTCTGTTGTGTGGGGCACGGTCTTTTCGGATTACACGCGCTCCAATATCGTCGAAATCGCAAATTCCGCTGCCGAAAAGCTTGCGACGTCGTATGAGGAAAACGGCAACTGGACTGCGGGCGAGCTACGTACGGTCGCGACATCGAGTTTGGTGTCCGACGACCTGAGTATGCAGGTCGTCAACAAGAAGGGCGTTGTTGTCTATGACGACTCATGGCCTTCGGCAAGTGCGACCGCCGATGTGCGCGAGAGCGAATCAGCGTCGAGCAGCTCGAGCGGTAAAAAAGCATCGCATAGCCCGGTCTCGTCTGCTCCAACCGACTCCGATAGCGTTGCCAACGTCGAAATCATAACGTCTTCGGGCGAGCATGTCGGACAGGTAAAGCTATGGGCCATCGGCTCCGATGCCTTGCTCACCAAGGCGGATTCTGCATTTAGGGAGAAGACCTTTAACGCCATGGCCCTTGCTGCGGTTGTCGCAGTTTGTATTTCGGTCGTTATCGGATCACTCGTGTCGCGCATGCTCACCAAGCCGATTCACCGTATTACCAGCACGGCCAAGCAAATTCGCGATGGCGATCTGTCCGCTCGTACAGGCTTGCGCGGTGATGACGAAATCGATCAGCTGGGTGAAACCTTCGATGAGATGGCCACTTCGCTTGAGAAGGATATGAAACACGAGAAGCGCCTGACCTCAGACGTGGCTCACGAACTTCGTACTCCGCTTATGGCCATGCTCGCGACAGTCGAAGCCATGCAGGATGGGGTGTATCCTACCGACGACGAGCATCTGGAAACCGTTGCATCCGAGACACGTCGCCTGGCCCGTCTGGTGCAGCAGATGCTCGATCTATCGCGCATGGAAAACAGCACAGCGCCGCTCAACCTTGAGCCGGTGGACATGGTCCCGTTCGTGCGATCAATTGTGAACGGTCAGGAGCGTCTGTTTGCCGACCGAGACCTTCGTCTTCGCTTTGCAGATGAAACCCAGGGTCACGACGATGTCGTCGAGGCCGATCCCGACATGATCACGCAGTGCGTCATCAATCTCATGAGCAACGCCATGCGCTACACCCCCGAGGGCGGTTGGGTCGTGGTGTCGGTGCTCAGTGACCGCAAGCATGTCAGTATTGCCGTTTCGGATACCGGCATCGGTATTGCCAAGGACGATCTGTCGCGCATCTTCGGTCGTTTTTGGCGCGCCGATGCCAGCCGTGCCCGTGAGGCGGGCGGTCTGGGCGTGGGCCTCGCCGTGACTAAACAGATCGTCGAGCGCCATCACGGCTACATATCCGTGGAGTCGGAGCTTGGAAAGGGTACGACTTTTACGATTCATCTGCCTCGCGAGCACACGGCGGACGCGGCATCTACTACAATGGAGCACTAGCTTTTCGCTATTCGGTGAAGGAGGGGTTTCGTCCCTGCCGCTCCGAGTTTGCGAAAACGTGCGGGAAAGAGCCCGCATTACTGTCGTATTTTGGTAAGGAGTGACTCACGTGACAACGATGGAGCGTCGTCCGGATTCCCGTGGCAAGGTTCGTGATATCTACGATGCCGGTGAAAACCTGCTGATGGTCGCCACCGACCGCATTTCTGCGTTCGACTTCATTCTTCCCGACGAGATTCCGTTTAAGGGAGAGGTGCTCAACCGCATCTCGGCATTCTGGTTCGATAAGTTTGCCGACATCGTTCCCAACCACCTCGTTTCCATCGACCCGGCGGATTTCCCCGAGGAGTTTGCCGAGTATCGTGACTACCTCGCAGGCCGCGCCATGCTGGTCAAGAAGGCCCAGACGATTCCTATCGAGTGCATCGTCCGCGGCTATCTGACCGGTTCGGGCAAGAAGACCTATGACGAGAACGGTACCGTCTGCGGCATTCAGCTGCCCGAGGGCCTGACCGAGGCCTCCAAGCTTCCCGAGCCGCTGTTCACGCCGTCCACGAAGGCCGAGATCGGTGACCACGACGAGAACATCTCGTTCGAGCGTTGCTGCGAGATCGTGGGCGATGACATCGCCACGCAGATTCGCGACCTTTCCCTCAAGATCTACAAGGCTGCCGCCGAGTATGCAGCGACCCGTGGCATCATCATTGCCGACACCAAGTTCGAGTTTGGTGTCATCGATGGCAAGGTTACGCTGATCGATGAGTGCCTCACGCCCGACTCCAGCCGTTTCTGGCCTGCCGCCAGCTACGAGGAGGGCAAGATTCAGCCCAGCTACGACAAACAATTCGTCCGCAATTGGCTCAAAGCCAACTGGGATATGACGGGGGAGACTCCGCACCTGCCCGCCGAGGTCATCGATGGCACGTCCGAGCGCTATCGCGAGGCCTTCCAGATCATCACGGGCTCCCAGTTCACAAGCATGAAGGAGAACGCGTAAGTGAGTACCCGCAGCGCCACGAACAAGCGCACGCAATCCCGCGAGGTTACCGGGGTTGCGCGCAAGTCCGCCGCATCCGCTAAGCCCGCCCGTCAGGCAGCGAGCTCTGTTCACGTCGTGCCGGCATCATCCAAGGCACGCCGCAAAGAGCTCGAGAAGGGCGAAAACCTGGAAGGCCTTTCCAAGGAGGAAAAACGCGCCCGCAAGGCCAAGCAGCGCGCCCGCGAGGATCGCATCTACACGGTGTCGAATATCCTTCTCAAGCAGGATGAGGACTACACCAAGCGCCGCCGTATTTGGTGGGCCGTGCTCGCTATCGGCATGGTGCTCGTCGTGGCAATTGGGGCTTCGCTCTACTTCGCTCCCGGCGGCACGGTGTCCAGCCCCGTTCAGATGGTCGGCATCGTTTTGTCCTACGTCATCATTTTGGGTGACTTTATTTACGACTTCGTTCGTATTCGTCCCCTGCGCAACATGTACCGCACGCAGGCCGAGGGCATGTCCGAGAACAAGCTCAACGCCCTTATCGAGCGCGCAGCTGCCGAGGAGGACAAGAAGGACTCCAAGAAGAAGTAGCGTTTGCATGCATACTTATCGCTAAGATATAAGGCGCGTCGTTTTTGCGGCGCGCCTTTTTACTGTTCTATATATAGGTAGATGGAGTGGCACATGATTCGAGCTGCCCTGACGGTTGAAGAAGCTCTGGAGGGCATGAAGGCCCTGGAGCCCAAGATTAAAAACTACGCGCGCCTGGTCGTCCGCAAGGGCGTAAACGTTAAGCCCGGCCAGGAGGTCGTCGTTCAGTCTCCGGTCGAGTGCGCGCCGTTTGCGCGCG
This sequence comes from uncultured Collinsella sp., assembly GCA_900545145.1. Classification (GTDB taxonomy): domain Bacteria; phylum Actinomycetota; class Coriobacteriia; order Coriobacteriales; family Coriobacteriaceae; genus Collinsella. The sequence goes on from UQYE01000074.1 coordinate 5,203, forward strand.
TGGTGGTCGCGGAGGCATATGCTGCTGGCGCCGGCCACGTGACGGTCATTTGGGCCGATGATGCCGTGACAAGGCTCACGTACGAGCATGTCGAGAAAAGCTATTTTGAGCAAACACCCGAGTGGAAGCGCCTGCAGCTGGATTCCTTGGCCCAGGATGGTGCCTGCTTTGTCTTTATCGAGGGTGCGGATCCTGCGGCCCTCAAGGGTATCGATCCGGCCAAGCCGGCCGCGGCATCCAAGGCGAGGAATACGCAGTGCAAAGTTTTCCGCCGTGGACTGGATTACAACATCAATCCGTGGTGCATCGCCGGCGCGCCGGTCGCTGCCTGGGCTCGCGAGGTGTTCCCGGGCGATGCGGACGAGGTTGCAATCTATAAGCTGTGGAATGCGATTCTGCACACCGCCCGCGCCGATGGCCAGGACCCGGAGAGCGACTGGGAGCGCCACGATGCCGCATTCGAAAAGAACCTGCGCTTCCTAAACGATAATCAGTTTGACTGCCTGCACTACACCGCTTCGAACGGAACCGATCTGACGATTGGTATGACGAAGGGCCATGAGTGGGCCGGCGGTAAGGGTGAGACCCCCGACGGTCATCCCTTCTTCCCCAACATCCCCACCGAGGAGGTCTTCACCTCGCCCGATCGCATGCGCGCTGACGGTATCGTGTACTCGGCCATGCCGCTCATCCACCACGGCAACAAGGTCGATGATTTTTGGATCAAGTTCGAGAACGGTCACGTGGTGGATTACGACGCCCGCGTGGGCAAGGCGACGCTCGCAAGTATCATCGATACCGACGAGGGCGCTGCTCACCTGGGAGAAGTCGCGCTCATTTCCAAGAACACGCCGATTCGCGAAAGCGGCATCCTGTTCTATGACACGCTCTATGACGAGAATGCCAGCTGCCATCTTGCACTGGGAGTCGGCTTCCCCGAGTGCATCGAGGGTGGATATGATATGTCCAAAGAGGAACTCTTGGAGCATGGCGTCAACGTGTCGAGCGCGCACGTCGATTTTATGATCGGCACGGACGACATCGATATTACGGGCATTACGCCCGATGGACGTGAAGTTGTGATTTTCCAGAACGGCCAATGGAGTTGGGAATAGTCCCAGACCGTGGTACAATGCCACCCGCGGGCCGTTAGCTCAGCTGGCAGAGCAGGGGACTTTTAATCCCAAGGTCCAGGGTTCGAACCCCTGACGGCCCACCATAGAATAGAAAAGCGACTGGCGGATGCCGGCCGCTTTTTTGTTGCCGCGACGCGGGTTCGAACCCGAAAGGGCGCGAAGCGCCGCAGCGGCCGCCTGCGGAGCAGGCTGAACCCCTGACGGCCCACCCAAAGAAAGGAAAACAAAATGAAAACAGATAGATACGGAATTAGCGGCAGCACATTAAAGATAATAGCAGCCATTTCGATGGTTCTCGATCATGTAAGCAGGATCGTCCTGACCAATGGAATCATGACTCACGCATCGTACAATCAGATATCAGACGAACAGTGGGCGATTCTAAGCGAGGCTTCGGATGTGCTTCATGTTCTTGGCAGAATTGCATTTCCCTTATTTTGCTTTTTGATGGTTGAGGGATTTTTGCATACTCATGACATAAAGAAGTACCTGCGAAATATGCTTGTCTTCGCAATCATTGCGGAGCCCATATACGATTTCGTTCAAACCGGGCAATTATTTGACGCTCGGCAACAAAATGTTATGTGTGAGCTCCTGCTTTCCTTGGTCTTTTTGATTGTTCTGGAAAAGATACAAAGTCTTTCAAAATGGAAAAGGTACATCGCAGAAACTGCTCTGATTGTTTTGGCAGCGCTGGCAGCTGAATACACTAAACTAGATGGCGGTGTGTATGGTATTCTGCTCGTGGCTGCATTCTATTTATTCCACGACAGCAAGGCCAAGATGTTCTTTGCTGCAGTATGCGCAGTGCTCCTTTCGTCATGCCATATAGTTGGCGGCGGATTTGAGTTTGCTACAGCTAATGTATTTAATCCTGATGTTGCTGCCGCGGTCGTTTCGTTGCTGCTTATCAATCTTTATAATGGCAAGCGAGGGCTGAAGCTCAAATATTTCTTCTACATTTTCTATCCGGCACATCTTGCTCTGCTTTATGGTGTCTCACTTATTGTTTTGAACTGTCTTTAAAAACTCTCAAACAAGTCTCTGAAAGCAGAAATAAATTGACCCTAAGACTGCTTGTGAATTTCTGGAAGACTGGAGAGATGCGAGGAGAGACAACGAGGGCTGCAGAAAGATGCTTCTCAGTTCTCTGGCGGATCGCATATATCTGTATGAGGATCACTTCCACACACTCATTAATAACAGTGATAAACACGGCAGATCCTCAAAACATGAGGCTGCGGAGGTCGAACGATGCTTCGAAAGCATGAATGGCAGCGAGAAAATGAGTTCGGAAGCACCCTCTGGATGATCCAGCATAGAATAGAAAGCGATCGGCTCCGGCTGGTCGCTTTTTTGTTGCCGGTGCACGGGTTCGACCCCGAACTTCTCTATATATAAGAACGCCTGGCGGCCAAAACCAGCCTTTTACCGACAGGAAACCAAAACCTGATGCCTTTAGAGTAAAGTAGCGCTCCAGAGATGACCGACGCCTCAACACCTATAAACCAGCTGGTCATCGCCAATATCAGAAGCCAATGCTTCAGTTTTAACCTCAGTGATGCGACTGAGGGACCTATTCATTTGTGAACAAAATATGGAGTGCGCGATTCCCGCCCCCGGCGCCCCTCCGGTCTGGCAATATATCTCCTTGCCGCGCGGC
>UQYE01000075.1:0-8000 GCA_900545145.1 uncultured Collinsella sp.
GGGAAAAATTTACGTTGCTGGGACATGGATTACTCCTTGTGGTCCGCAATGTATCCGAGAGCGACGGCGGCATAAGCCGCGGCGCCGAGGGGAAGCTCGGCATCGTTAAAGCGCGCCTTGGGATGATGCTGGGCAAAATGCTCGTCCGTATCGGTCACGGCCGCGCCCACCGTAAAGTACGCACTTGGGATCTCGCTCGAGATAAGTGCGAAATCCTCGCTCGCCATGGCGTGGAATAGCGGCAGGAAGGCAGCCTTGGGCAGCACCGCGCCCACGTAGCCAAGCGAGGCCTGGGTCATATCGCTGTCGAGCACGAGCGGCGGAACGTCCGAAAGCGTCTCGATGGTTGCCAGCGTACGATATGTTGCGGCAACGCCGTTGACGACCTCCGCGATGCGGGTCTTAAGGTGAGCCATGAGCTCGACATCGAAGCCGCGCAACGTTCCCTCGAGCACGCAGGTGTCGGGGATGACGTTGGCCGCCAAACCGCCAGCGAACTTACCCACGGTAAGCGCGACCTCCTTGGCCGCCGGCACCTCGCGAGAGATAAGCTCCTGAAGCGCCAGGTGCACATGCACGCCGGCCGTGATGGGGTCGATGCAGATCTCGGGGCTCGAGCCATGGCCACCCTTGCCCTGCAGCGTGATGCGGAAACCGTACACGCCCGAGAGCGCCGGACTCCCATAGAGCACCAGGCCAAGCGGCGACTGGCTATTGACATGCATGGCAAAGGCGGCCTGGGGACGCGGGTTCTGTAGCAGACCGTCGGCGATGGCGGCGCGGGCACCCTCAAAGGTTTCCTCGCCCGGCTGGAACAGCAACTTAACTGTGGCGTTAGCGTCGACAAGCTCGGACTCGCGGGCCTTGAGCAAACGGGCCGCGCCGAGCAGCGCCGTCGCATGCATATCGTGGCCACAAGCGTGCATGCAGCCGTTGGTGGAAGCGAAAGGCTCGCCCGATTCCTCGACAACGGGCAGGGCATCCATGTCGCCGCGAAGCATGATGACCGTACCGGCCTGTTCGTCCGTGCAGACGCCATTGCCCTGGGCCGCGGCGGCACCGGCGCCGACAAGGCCCACAACACAGGAACCATCGACGAGCGTGGCAAATGGGATTTCCATCTCGGTCAGGCGCGCTTGAATATACGCAGAGGTCTGCGGGAGGCTATTACCCAGCTCGGGCATCTGGTGTAAATCGTGTCGCCACACAGCGAGCTCGTCTGCAAAAGCCTGAGCTTCTGCAACGAGACCGTCACCGATAGCGGCCTGCGCCGCTGCGGTGGCCTTGGGCGCTGATTGCGGTTGAAGATCGGACAGAGCTGGTGCCATAAATGCCCTCCAGTAACGTTTTGGCAGCAAGCACTTTGATAGCGTAAAGTGCAAGGTACAACTTTAAGGGCGACGCATAAAAAATGCCGCCCCGAGAGGGCGGCGCAACAAGTTGTTTACAATTGCGGGCGCGGCTTTCGACGCAAAAAATCGTAGTGAGTCTCGCTCAAGATAATCGACAGGAAGATAAGCACGAAGCCGGCGAGCAGGCGCGAGGTGAGCGCCTCCCCCATCAGCAGCACCGAAAACAACACGCCCGAAGGCGACTCCATCGAAAGAAGCAGTGAGCCCGTCGAGGCGGGGACATGCGCCAAACCGACGTTTTGGACGAGCAGCGCCGCGCATGTGCAGCCCACCGAGAGGAAAACAGCCACACCGATAAACTCCGGCGTCCATGCAGAGAGGGGCGCCTGAGTCTCGAATAGCAGCGACGTGATTAAACTCAAAACGCCATTGCCCACAAACATCCAAAACGTGATGACGTTGATGTCCATCTTGCGACCGTACTTGGCAGTCACCGCCATCTGGATGGCGAAGAAGATCGCGCCGCCCAAGGTAATAACATCGCCGGCATTGAACTCGACGCTATCGAGCGCTACCAGGCCAATACCCGCCAGGCACAACAACGCTGCACCCAGGTTATACCGGGTAAGCTTTTCACCGCTCAGGACATAGCTTGCAAACGGCACAAGGATGCAATACGTGCCGGTCAAAAAAGCGCTCTTGCCCGCCGTGGTCTGTGCCAGGCCGATCGTCTGCAAACCGTAGGCACCCCACATGAGCGCGCCCATGCCAAGCCCGACGATCAGGTTGCGGGCATTGAAATGAGCGATGATGCGCTTATGGAAAATTGCAAACATAACCAGTGATGCCGGGAGAAAGCGAACATAGACCAGCTCGAACACCGGGATGGTGTCGAGCGCGTCCTTCATAGTGGTAAAGGAGTAGCCCCAGATAATCGCCACCGAAAGCAGTAGAACTTTCCAGAACAACGGCGAACGAGCACCGGCACCACGGGAGGTGCCGCCCGCACCCAGGTCCTCGCGAGCAACAGGGCTATCGGGCATGTTTTCAATTTCGTTGGTAGCGTATTGGGCCATGGAACATCCTCACACTCAAACTGGGCGTGGTGTCCGCACGCGTATGGCTGCGTGCCGCCTCATGGTCAAATAAAAACGGGACGCGCCGGACCCCCGGCACGCCCCGCTACTGTAGCAACAACCAGCGTTGCACCGCAATCCAGCCCACTAAAGCGTCAGCAAAGTGAACCTCGATGTTTTGTCAATGTCACGCTGTTGCACTAAATAAGCTTCGTGCTTTCAAGCTTTTCGATGATCCAGTCGTTGGCTTTGATGACCGGGCGGCGGAAGACGACGCCCAGGGCCAGCGACGGAATCAGGTAACTCGCCAAGATACCCAACTCAATCCAGTACTCCATATGGTAGGCGCCAGCCATGGCGGCGTGCATGGCGTTGATGCCGTGGGTAAACGGCAGGAACGGGTAGATCGCCTGGAACACGGGGCCGGTCATCTCGATGGGGAACGTGCCGCCCGAACCGCCGACCTGCATGACCAACAGCACGACAGCGAGCGCCTTGCCGATATCGCCAAACGAAACCGTAAGCGTGTAGACGATATTGGAGAACACGAGACTCGCGACCCAGCCCGCCAGCACAAACTGCAGCGGGTTGTCGCACTGAATGCCAAAGAACAGAATGTCGCCCGCGCACACGAGCGTTGCCTGCAGCAGGGCCAAACCGCCAAAGAACAGGTAACGGCCCAGATAGATCTCGTGCAGGCGTACGGGGATGAGCTCGTTGATGAGCTCGTCGTCGACCGATACCTTCATCATGGCCGCCAGCACGATCGAGCCGACCCACAGCGACAGGATCGTATAGAACGGCGCCATGGCCGAACCGTAATTGCGGATCGGATAGACCGGCTTGCGGTCGAGCGCGACGGGGCCGGAAAGCGACACGGCCAAACCCTCGGGATCGTTGCCGATCATCGTCTTGATCGTGGCAAGGTCGTCCGACATCAGGGCGCCATCGAGCTCGTCCTTAAAGGCGCTGATCTTGTCCGATGCCTCACCCAGCTGATCGGAAGCCTTGTTGACCAGCGTCGCAGCCTTGGAGAGGCCCTTTGCGAGCGAGCCAGAGGCGTCGGTCAGACCGCTCACGGCGCTATCCAAGTCACCCGAGATACCGTTCAGGGAATCCAGAACGCCCGAAATGGTCTTCTTGAGCTCCTTGGCCTTAACCGAGAACGTGGAATCGTAGTCGGACTTGGCTCCCGAGATACCCGCCTTGGCATCGGCGATGGCCTGGTCGACCTCGGCACGCGAGTTGTTGACCTCCGCCATGCCGTCCGAAAGGGACTTTGCGGTCGCCGTCAGGTCCTTCGCATTGTTGCGGTACTCCACGGCAATTCTGCCCAGCGACGTCGCAGCGGACTCGAGACCGTCTTTGAGCTTGTCATCACTTACCTGGTCGGCAAGGTTACGGAGCTGATCGGTCATCGCATCGATATCGTCAGCACGCGTATTGAGCGCCGCTGCGGCTTCGTTGAGCTGAGACACCGTAAGGTAAACATGCTGATTCGCGGCATCGAATGCCTTCGCAAGCTCGGCGGACACGTTGTCGAACGAGCCCGCGCTTCCGTCAATCGCGGTGTTGATGGCGTCGTTGGCTGCCTTTAGCGCTTCCTCGGAATCGCTCACACCGTTCTTTGCGTGCTCCATCAGCTGCTTCGTCGACTCATCAACAGTGCCCGTCTGCTTGAGCATGCCGCCCGCCGATGTCAGTGAATCGGACGTAGAGCTCAAAATGCCCGCGAGCGACGTCGCGCTCGCCTGAACGTCCTGCAGGTCCTCGACCGAATCGCCCAGCGTCGAGGAAAGATTGGCGATAAAGTTGCTCACCTGGTCGGTGCTCATATAGTCGAGCAGGCTGGACACGGTCTTAAGGCCGATGGTCGTGATGGTCTTGGTAAAGGTCTCATTCACCTGGCTCTGGACGGCGCTCGAACCCTTTTCGGTCACGATCTGGGCGATGGCGTTAGCCTTCTGGTTTTCGTAGAACTCGATGTCGGCGTGCTTCACGTTGGTCGAGAAAAGCGTCATCATGTCGGCGCTAAACGTCTTGGGGATAACGACGGCGGCATAGTATGTGCCCGACTTAACGCCCTCAATCGCCTTATCGCGGTCGTTGAGGACGACCCAGTCAAAGTTCTCGTTACCGCGCAGGGTCGCCGTCACGTTTTCGCCCACGTTGACCTCGACGGGAATCAGATCGCTCTCGTAACCCTCGTCAGTGTTGACCACTGCAATCTTAAGGTTGCCGGTATTGCCGTAGGGATCCCAGCTTCCGGCGATGTTAAACCATGCATAGAGACACGGAACGATGATCAGGCCCATCACGACGACCATGCCGATCACGGAGCGAGACACGTTTTGGACATCGCGCTTAAACAGGTGCAGAATGTTTTTCATTTATGCCTCACCTCCTTTGGAGTGCTTGCCGAGCGGGGTGGTGTCCCCGTCGTTTCCGTTTACGTTGTCAGCGCCGTCGGCATCTTGAGCCTTACGATGCGCACCGATATGCGACAGACGGCTCGTGGGCTGTTCGCTGTCCTTGGTGCCCCGCTCGCTGGCGTTGAGACCAAACATGCGACGGGCGGCAGGGATGGCAGCCGTGTGCTCGCGCATCTCGCGGCGCAAGTCCTCGTCCGAAAGCGCCGAGATGCGCATCTGGGTGTTGAGGCTTGCACGGATGTACTCGATGTTGATGAGCCAGCCGCAGATGGCAATGACCGAGATAATCCAGATAACGAGCAGGATGATCTTGCCGTTATTGTCGATATCGAGCACCGTCGAAAGCACAAAGAGCAGAACCTGCACGCCTACCACGGCGGCAAAACCGCCCTTGATGTAGTACGGGTAGCGATGCTCAAACGCCACGGCATGATCGAGCAGCTCGCGACGGTACGAATCCGAATCGAGCATGACGCGCATGGCCGTGCGCAGCGAATAGCGCTGGCGCGGTAGGTCGTTGGACTCGCAGATCATGAGGCCCGTCGTGGAAAGCTGCTTATCAAAGAGCAGATTGAGGTTGAGCAGCAACGGGCGCAGCTGCAGACCGATAAAGAGCGCGATGGCAAGGAACACGCCCAGGATGCACAGGTTGAACAGGTAGTTGAACGAATACATGCCACCGACGGTCTCGCGCAGCAGGTTGATGCCATAAGTGAAGGGCAGCAGCGGATGCAGCCATTGGAAGAAGCCGGGCATCATCTCGATGGGATACATGCCCGACGAGCCGGGGATCTGCACAATGACGAGGATGACGCCAATGGCTTTACCGATATGCTTAAACGTGGTGGACAGCGCATAGATGATGTTGACGTAGGTGAACGAAATAGCGATGCCGCCCAGTACAAAGAGCAGCGGATTGACGCACTGAACGCCAATGACCAGGTCGCCCACCGTAACGATAATGGCCTGGAACGCGCCCAGGATCACCAGCAGCAGCCAGCGGCCAAAGTAGCCCTGACGCGCCGTAAAGCTACCGATGCCCTCGCGGTCGACCTCGAGTTTATAGATAGCGATGAGCACATAGCCGCCCACCCACAGCGCCAGATTGGTGTAGAAGGGCGCGATGCCCGAGCCAAAGCTCTTGACCGGATAGATTGACTTGGACGTCAGCTCAACCGGAGATGCCATGAAATCTGCCACGTCATTGACGTCGACGTCCATGAGGTCGGCTAACTCGCCCATAGACTCAGAGGTCTGCAGCGCCGCAATGTCATTGGCGGCGGTCGCGAGCTTGTCCTGAACCTTGGCAAGGGAGGCGTCGGTTTGGGATAGCGTGGTCTTTGCCTGCTTGAGCGTGGCGTCGAGCTGCGCTAGCGTGCCGCGCGCGCTCGCTATCGTGGGGGTCATACCCGACACAATGCCGGTCAAATCGCCCGAAACGGCGGCAAAGGAGTCAAGCGCGCTCGAAGCCCTCGGAAGTGCGTTCTGACCCAGATCGGTCTGAGCCTGACCGAGGTTAGCCGTACCGGTCTGAATTGCCGCGTTGAGTGCGTTGCTCGCGTTCGAGATTGCCGTAGCGTCGTTTGCCATGGCGCTCGACTGTGCAGAAAGGCCATCCTTGATGCTCTGCAGCTTCTGGTTTTGCTCGCGAAGCGAATCGATGGTCGATACAATGCGCGCGTCAATTTCCTCGGAACCTGTCGACGTGTCATTAACGAGAATCTCCAAGTGCCCGATAACGGCCTTATTGTGATCGATCGTCGCCTGGAGAGACTCGAGCGAGTTGTCGATGCGGGTGGTCGTAGATGTGACCGTACCCGTTAGCTTGCCAATCGCAGCGTTCGCGGAGGCTGACGTCTTGGTGAGCGCAAGGCTACCTTCCGAGAGTGCCTTGGAGAGCGAGGTGATAGAGTTGCCCGCCGTGGCGCGAGCCTCGCCCAGCAGGTCGTTGCCCTGGGAGATTGCCTGCGTTAGAGAGGGCGCCTGCCCCTGCAGGCCCGCCAGCGCAGCATCGGCCGAAGCAATCGAGCTGCTCGTCTTGTCGATGGCGGTGTTCATGTCGCCGATGGAATCGCGTACTTCGCCCAGGGTATCAGACGCCTCGGACACCGAGCCCGCCAGCGAATCCCGGGTCTGGGTCGCCTTGTCTTTAAGGTCGATGCCAGCATCTTTGGCAATGCCCGCGACGGTCTCGCCCACCGTGGAGACAAACTCCGAGTTGATCTGCTCCTCGATGGTATTGGCACCAGTGTCGGTGACCTTGGGCGCAATAGCGCTCTTCTTCTCGTTGACGTAATAGGTGAGCTTCGGCTGATGGTAATTGCCATCGAGCATCGAAACAAGATTGTCGGAGAAGTTCTTGGGGATTACGATGGCCGCATAGTACTCACCACTCTCGACGCCCTCTTTGGCATCGGCGGCCGAATCGACGAAGGTCCAGCCCAGCTGATCGTTCTCCTTGAGCTGATCGACGACCTGGTCGCCCGCGTTGAGCTCGCCCACCAAGTCATTCTGAGTGCCCTGATCGTTGTTGGCGATGGCAATCTTGATACCTTGGGTGTTTCCGTACGGATCCCAGTTTGCCACGATGTTGTACCAGGCATACAGCGAGGGGATAACGCACACGCCCAGGGTAACCACCAAGGCGACGGGGTTCACAAGCAGTCGCTTAATGTCGCGCTTGAATATCGCAAAGGAGACCTTTGCGTTGGATAGTTTGCTGCCGAGACTCACGCTTGGACCATCCATCCTGTCGTTGAATCAAATCGTACTATCAACAACCATTGTACGTAGGCGCTTTAGCGTCTCGAAGCACAATGGTATTGAGTTTTGCGGGTAGCAATATACTACGAAGATGAGTTAGTGTACAGTTGTACAGTATCTTTAATTTCAGCAGGTCACAAAACCACAGCCCGCACAAATTAGCAATCCGAATAGTCATTGGGAACGTTCTTAAACGACTAGTCAAACAAGAACGTCCCCGATGACTACTTAGGGCCACGAAAGCGTCGCAGGTTGAGCATAAGTCAGCGAAAACGCCCCTGAGCGAGCAAGGTGACGTGAAAGAGGAGGGAAGCGTACTTTGGTACGCGACCGACGATTGAACGTCAGATTGCCGCTTAGGGGCGTTTGCAGCGTCG
>UQYE01000076.1:0-7739 GCA_900545145.1 uncultured Collinsella sp.
CATGATTGGTTGTTGAGCGTTGGTCAAAATGGTTGTTTTTACAGTAGCGCCAACAACGGGATCTGGGTCGCGCGCGACCTCATGGGCATCGAGACGCTGCACCGGGCCGAGCTCTGGGTCGAGCGCTACCTCGACTGGTGCGGGTTCTGGGCCGACTTCCTGGAGGACAGGACCGTGGTGGACGGCAGGAGGGTCTACACCCACGAGAGGCTGAGGCGGGCGCGCTCGTCGCTGTCGTCGCTGGTGTCGGCGGGGACGCTGTTCACCTACCTCGACCCCGCCCTTGCCAAGGCCGGCCCGCTGCCGTCGACCAACAACATGATCGAGGGAGGGGTGAACTCGCAGCTGAGGGCCGTACTGCGCAACCACCGGGGGCTGACGTCCGTCAAGCGCGTTAAGGCGGTGTTCTGGTGGTGCCACGCTCATTCGGGGGACGCGAGGACGGCGCGCGAGAAGCTCGCCGCGATGCCGACCGACGCGGACATCGACTTCCTGTTCAGCGTCTACTCCGCCTCGCCGTCGCGCGAGGACGGAGGGCCGGAGTGGGGCGACAGGGCCGTGTGGGAGGATCTCCACCACAGGGACCCGTACCCGTACTGGCTGGATTAATGGATGGAAACGGATGTTCTATCGGGACACACATTTTGTCCTATAAGCCCCTTTCCGGCGCACTCCGCAGGACGAAAGAACCTCCGCCGCACGAAGTGCGCAGCGGAGGTTCTTTCATGTCCGAGGACGCGCCGGAAAGGAAGGTTGCCCTCGGGCCGAACAGCTATGGCAGCTTACGCGACGGTGTAAACCCAGTTGTGCTTATCTTCAACAGCACCAGACTGGATACCAGTCAGGGTCTCGCGAAGCTTCTTCATCACAGGGCCGATCTCGGTGTAGCCAGCCGGGAAGGTCACGGTCTCGTCGGCGCCGTAAACCTTGTTGTCGATCTCGCCGACCGGGGAGATAACGGCAGCGGTGCCGCACAGGCCGCACTCGACAAAGGTACCGGCCTTGACCTCGGCCCACTCGACAGGGCGTTGGTCGACGGTAATGCCCAGGTCCTGAGCAACCTGAACGAGCGAACGACGGGTGATAGAGGGCAGGATGGAGTCGGTGTGCGACTGCGGAACGACGAGGGTGCCGTCCTCCTTCACGAACAGCACGTTGGCGCCGCCGGTCTCCTCGACATAGGTGCGGGACTCGGAGTCGAGATACAGGTTCTCGGCATAACCCTCGCGATGGGCCTCCATCGTGGGTTTAAGGGACATGGCGTAGTTCAGGCCGGCCTTGATGTTACCGGTGCCGTGCGGTGCAGCGCGGTCATACTCGGAAACGCGCAGCTTGACGGGCTTGAGGCCACCCTTAAAGTACGGACCGACCGGGGTCACGAGAATGCGGAACGTGTACTCAGGAGCGGGAGCCACGCCGATCACGTCACCGGAGCCGATCATAAACGGACGCACGTACAGGGTCGCGCCGGAACCGAAGGGCGGAACCCAGGCGGCGTTGGCAGAAACGACCTGCTTGACGGCCTCAACGAACTTGTCCTTGGGGAACGGGGGCATCTCGAGGCGCTGGGCAGAGTTATACATGCGCTCGGCGTTCATATCGGGACGGAAGCAGACGATGCTGCCGTCCTCGGCGGTGTAGGCCTTCAGGCCCTCAAAGACCTCCTGGCAGTAATGGAAGATGCCACCGCACTCGGAGACATGCAGGGTGTGGTCGGTAGTCAGACCGCCCTCGTCCCACTCGCCATCCTTCCAATGAGCCTCGTAGCTGTAATCGGTCTTCATGTAGCCAAAGCCGAGGCTACCCCAATCGATATCTTTCTTCTCGACAGTCATATGTCGCTCCTTACATACGCGGTTGCATACTCGCGAACCCGCACGCAAGGACCGAAGCAGGCCGCGTCGCAACGTCGCATACCCGGAGCGTAGAGCCGGGCAGGACACGCGGGCAGCATCAAAGCCGATGGCGCGTCGATTCGCATGCAGGTGATTGTACTCCCCGCACGCCTTGGATAAACGCTTTTCTTTAACTAAGTAAAGTATTTTCATTTGCCTTCAACACAAAAGGCCCGCCATCGAATCCGATGACGGGCCTTGGAATTAACATCCGAAAACAAGCTCGGACTAGGCGTTCTTTTTACCGAGCTTTGCCTTAACCAAACCGACCACGGTCGGAATGATCGACACGGCGACGATGCCTACGATCAGCAGCTCAAAGTGCTCCTGCACAAACGGAATGCCACCAAAGAAGTAGCCCAGCAGCGTAAAGACCGTCGACCAGGTAATGCCACCCAGCACGTTAAAGATGACAAAGTTGCGCCAGTGCATGCCGCCCATACCGGCGATGAAGGGCACAAAGGTGCGGATAAACGGGAAGAAGCGACCCAGGAAGATGGCCAGGTGGCCCCACTTGTCAAGGAAGTCCTCGGACTTTTTAATGCGCTCGGGCGTCATGGCCTTGACCTTGCCCGAGGCGATGATCTTTCGGCCAAAGAAATGGCCGATCATAAAGTTGCACTGGTCGCCCAAGATGGCGGCCGTCCATGCGACGGCCAACAGGGCCACGATGTTAAAGCCGCCGTTGTGGGCAAAGAAGCCCGAAGCGAACAGCAGCGAATCGCCGGGAAGGAACGGGAAGAACACCACGCCCGTCTCGATAAAGATAATTAGGAACACGCAGCCGTAGGCCATAAGCGGGCCGGCGGCGATCCAACTGGCGATCGCGGTGCGCGGGTCCTTGAGCAGCTCGGCGATAAAGTTAATGAAACCCATGAAGTAAAACCTCTCAGTTGTGGGCGCGGACACGTCCAAGTTGACCAGTATACGGTTGCGGCGCCCCCTCGTGCGCAACCCCACAAAAGCATGACTCCATTACCAGCAAGTTTGCATAACTGACACTTGTCGCCCAAAGCAAAGCAAGATCGCCCTTCTTAATCCCTAGCGAATCGCTATACTTTATTGAATCGCATTGTCACGGCGCTGAGGGAGGGCGGCCAGTGAGCTTTATCAATACCATTCGCGAGGACATCAAGACCGTCCAAGCGCAGGACCCCGCCGCGCAAAACGGTCTGGTCATTTTTCTTTCGTACCCCGGCCTGCACGCCAAGTGGAACCACGTGCCCGAGCACTGGCTGTGGGAGCACGGCCATCGCTCGCTCGCCCGGGTGCTCTCGCAAATCACCCGCCACATCACCGGCGTCGAGATTCATCCCGCTGCACAGATCGGCAAACATTTCTTTATCGACCACGCCATGGGCGTTGTCATCGGCGAGACCACCATTGTGGGCGACAACTGCGTGCTCTACCAAGGCGTCACGCTCGGCGGTACCGGCAACGAGACCGGCAAGCGCCACCCCACCCTGGGCAACAACGTCACCGTGGGCACGGGCGCCAAGGTTCTTGGCAACATCCACATTGGCGACAACGTCAAGATCGGCGGCAACTCGGTCGTCGTCAAGGACGTGCCCGACAACTGCACCGTCGTGGGCGTGCCCGGGCGCATCATCAAGCGCAACGGCTGCCGCGTGTTCGAGGAGAGCTTCGACGCCAAGCAGCATCGCGAGTACATGCCCGACGATGCCGCCGAGCAGAGTGCCCTCAACCGCCAGGGCATCACCGAGAATGCCCGCCGCGTCAAGGAACTCGAGCGAGAGGTGGCCGAGCTCAAGGCCCTCGTCACCAAGCTCGTGGACGAGCGCTAGAGGCGGACGGCCACCGACAACATTGACGCCAACGCAAAGGCGCGCCAGGGAATCCATCCCCGGCGCGCCTTATTTCTGATGTGACATGCGGGACTGTCCCTTTGTCACATTATGCGAATTGGCTCAGGTAGAGGTCGGCGTAGGCGCCCTCGGCAGCCAGCAGCTCCTTGTGCGTTCCCTGCTCGATAATGTTGCCGTGATCCATAACCAAGATCAGGTCGGCATCCACAATCGTCGACAGGCGATGCGCGATCACAAAGCTCGTGCGGCCGCGCATGAGCGCGTCCATGGCGCGGCCGATGGCAAGCTCGGTGCGCGTATCCACGCTCGACGTCGCCTCGTCCAGGATGAGAATCGCCGGGTTGTTGAGCAGCACGCGTGCGATGGTTAGCAGCTGACGCTGGCCCTGGCTGATGCTTTCGGCATCGTTGGCTACGCGCGTGTCGTAGCCCTGAGGCATGGTGCGCACAAAGAAGTCGACCTGGGCGGCGCGAGCGGCCGCAACAATCTCCTCGCGCGTTGCCTCGGGGCAGCCGTAGGCGATGTTCTCGGCAATCGTGCCGTCGAACAGCCAGGCATCCTGTAGCACCATGCCAAACTGCTGCCGTAGCTCGCCGCGATCCATGAGGCGCGTATCCACACCGTCAAGCGTAATGCGGCCGCCGTCGATCTCGTAAAAGCGCATGAGCAGGTTGATGAGCGTGGTCTTACCCGCGCCCGTGGTTCCCACCACGGCGATCTTCTGACCCGGCTCGGCGGTAAACGACACGTCTCGCATAAGCGGCTTGTCGGGCGCATAGCCAAAGCGCACATGCTCAAAAGCGACACGGCCTTCCACTTTGCCCGGCAGCTTGGCGGCGGCCACCGGCAACGGATCGGCCTCCATCTCGGGCTCGTCGAGCAGGTCGAACACGCGCTCCGCACTCGCCAGTGCGCTCTGCAGCGAGTTAAAGGTAAACGACAGCTCCGTCATGGGCTCGGACGCCTCGTAGATGAACTGGAGGAACGCCTGGAACACGCCGACGGTCATATGCCCGGCAACCAGCATGCTGCAGCCCACCAGCGCGATCACGATCTGCGCCAAACGGCCGATAAAGCGCACCGCGGGGCCGACGGCGTTAATCATAAAGTCGGCCTTGGTGCTCACGCGCGCCAGCTCCTTCGAAGCCTCGTGCACCTCGGCAGAGCTCTTGCGCTCGCGGTTAAACGCACGGATCACCAGACGGCCCGAGTAGCCCTCCTCGACCGCGCTCGTAATCTTGGACACCCACTCCTGGCGCTCGCCCGTCACATCGTGCGTGCGGCGCGACACGACCTTCGTCACCAGCAGCGAAAGCGCCGTAAAGAACAAAAAGACGAGCGTGAGCGGCACGCTAAACACGAACATCACGCTCACGGCGCCCACCACGGTACCGATCGACACCAGCAACTGCAGCAAGCCGCGTTGCATGCTCTCGGACATCTTGTCCAAGTCGTTGGTCGCACGGCTGACGACCTCGCCGGGACGATGCGCGTCAAAGTAGGCAAGCGGCAGACGGTTGAGCTTTTGTGCGATGCGGTTGCGCAGGCGCAGGTTGAGGCGCTCGGCAACGCTCGACATCAAAAAGCTCTGGAGTGCGTAGAACGAGGCGGCGGCGGTCCAGATCATAAAGTAGATAAAGATGGTCCTGCCGCAGTTCTCCCAGGTAATGCTGAAGGTAGTGTTGTTGGCAAACGCCAGCTTCATGTGCCCCCACAGCTCATCGATCACGCGGGCGCTGTAAGCCGGCGCCGCGGTGTTAAAGATGGCATAGAACACGATACTCGCGAACACGATATAGAAGCGCCAATGGTCGCCGGCGGCCTCGCTCCACAGGCGGCGCACCGTCGCCCAGGTGTCGCGGGGCGTCTCGTCCTCGTCCTCGTCGTCAACGTCGCGCATGCGCTCCGCCTCGGCGCGGGCGCGCTCGTCCTCGGCGCGCTCGTTTTCCTCGTAGAGTGCCTGGCGGCGAGCCTCGCGCTCCGCCGCTGCCTTGGCGTTTTCGTCCAGGTCGGACGTGGCGCCCGTCTCCTCGACTGTTTCTGCAGCCGCGGCGTCATCGGCGATGCCTTGCTTCTTGAGCTCCTCGGTCATGCTACTCACCTCCCTTCATCTGCGATTCCGCGATAGCGCGGTACACCTCACAGGTTTTCATGAGCTCGTCGTGCGTGCCTAGGCCCACGACCTCACCGTCCTTGAGCACCACAATCTGATCGGCATGCAAAATAGTCGAGATGCGCTGGGCGATGATGAGCACCGCGGCATCGCGCGTCTCGTCCTGTAGCGCATGGCGCAGTGCCGCATCGGTCTTAAAGTCCAGGGCCGAAAAGCTATCGTCGAAGATATACAGGTCGGCGTGCTTCATGAGTGCGCGGGCAATCGCCAGGCGCTGGCGCTGACCACCCGAGAAGTTCGTGCCGCCCTGGGCCACCGGCGTATCGAGCCCCTGGGGCTGGTCGAGCACAAAGGTGCTCTGGGCAACCTCCAGCGCATGGAGCATGTCAGCCTCGGTCGCGCCCTCGTTGCCAAAGCGCAGGTTGCTCGCCACCGTACCCGAGAACAGCCATGCCTTCTGCGGCACATAGGCGATACGCCCGCGGATATCGTCTTGCGAAAGGTCGCGCAGATCGATGCCGTTTAGGCGAATGGCGCCCTTCGTGGCATCGTGGAAGCGAAGCAAGAGCTTGGCCACCATTGACTTGCCCGAGCCCGTCGAGCCCACGATCGCGGTCGTCTGTCCGCGGCGGCAGGCAAAACTCAGGTTGTACAGGGTGTCCTCGTCGGCATCGTCAAAGCGAAACGACATGTGGTCGAACACGGCCACCGTGTCGGCCCCATCTGCGGACTCAGGTGTCCCGTCGCCCAGCGTAGCCTTACCGTCCACGATGCTCGGCTCGATTTCGAGCACCTGCTGTGCACGGCTGAGGCACGCCGCGGCGCGCGGAAGCGTCAGCACCACCATCTGCGCCATCATCACAAAGAACAGGATCAGGATCGCGTACTCCAGCACGGCCGAGATGCTGCCGATTTGCATGGCATGGACGCCCACGCGGTTGCCGCCCACCCACAGCACCGCCACCTCGGCGATATTCATCAAAAAGAAGCTGGAGCTATCGAGACCCACAAACAGGTGGTTGACCTTGATGGCATTGGCTGCATAATCGCTAAACACCTCGTCCAGGCGCTGCTCCTCGTGGCGCTCCTTGTTAAATGCGCGGATGACGCGCACGCCCACGATGTTCTCGCGCAGCACCACGTTCATGCGGTCGATAAAGCTCTGCAGGCGCATAAAGATCGGCGCGGCGTTGGCAACGGTAAAGACCGCCGCCACCAGCACGATCGCAACGACCACGCCCAGCAGCGTACCCATGGCAGGATCGATAAACCAGGCAAAGATGATGCCCGCCACGGCCAAGAACGGTACCGGTAACACCAGCTGAATCGTCTGCAGGATCGCTTGCTGGATCACGTTGATGTCGTTGAGCGAGCGCGTGATCATCGAACCCGTACCAAAGCGCTCAAAGTCGCTGGCGGACAGCTCGAGCGACTTATCGTAGACGGCGTTGCGAATGTCGCAGGCCACATTGGCCGCCAGACGGGCCGAAAGATAGCAGCCCAGCACCGCGCCGCCACTGGCCATGCCGGTCGCGATGAGCATATACACGCCGTTGCGCAAGATGTAGTCGATATCACCCGTCGTGATACCAGTATTGACCATATTCGCCAACATTGTAGGCACCAGCAGCGTGCCGACGTTATCTATCAGCAGTACAAACAGCGTCACCGCAATCAGCCCGCGATACGGCCTCATAAATCTCATTAAGAGTCGCATGTCTCCCCTTCGCCCTTATCGTCAGCCTCGTTCTCGGCGGCCACTTGCCGTTTAAATGCCTCGCACTCTTCGTTAAGAACATGGGAGAACTTACCGACCAAGCGCATGATCTCGCGCTGTTCCCACGGCTCGAGCGCCTCGATTGCTCCGCTGGTATATAACAGGCTCTCCGTCAAGGTCGTCTTACC
>UQYE01000077.1:0-7596 GCA_900545145.1 uncultured Collinsella sp.
ACGCTTACCGAGCAGGTTCTGACGGAAACGACCCTGCTTACCCTTGAGCATGTCGGACAGGGACTTCAGCGGACGGTTGGAGGCACCGGTGACCGGGCGACCACGACGGCCGTTGTCGAACAGGGCGTCCACGGACTCCTGGAGCATGCGCTTCTCGTTGTTCACGATGATCGCAGGGGCGTCCAGGTCGAGCAGGCGCTTGAGTCGGTTGTTACGGTTGATCACGCGACGATACAGGTCGTTGAGGTCGGACGCGGCAAAGCGACCGCCGTCGAGCTGGACCATCGGGCGCAGATCGGGCGGAATGACCGGGATGACATCCAGGATCATGTTCGCGGGGCTGTTGCCACCCTTCAGGAAGGCGTCAACGACCTCGAGGCGCTTGACGGCCTTCTCGCGCTTCTGCTTCTGGGAATCCTCGTCGGCAATGATGGCCTTGAGCTTCTCGGCCTCGGAAGGAAGGTCGATGGCAGCGAGCAGGTCGCGGACGGCCTCGGCACCCATGCCACCCTTGAAGTACATGGAGTAGTAGCGGGTCATCTCGCGGAACAGCGGCTCATCGGAGATGAGGTCGCGCTCGGTGAGCTTCATGAAGGCGTTGAAGGCGTCCGTGCGGAGCTGCTTCTCGTCCTTGCACTCTTCCTCGATGTCGACGATGCCAGAGGCGATCTCCTCGGGGGTCAGCGGCTCCTCGTCGGAGAACTCGTCAAAGTTCTCGGGGTCGCCCTGCTCCTTGAGGGACTCGATCTGGCGGGCGCACTCGGCATCGATCTCTTCCAGATCGGCGGCGAGCTCCTCGCGCAGGTCGTCAGCGTCGGCCTCGCGAGCCTCGTAGTCAACCTCGGTGATGATGTAGCTGGCAAAGTACAGAACCTTCTCGAGGTCCTTGGACTTGATGTCGAGCATACGGCTCATCGGGAAGCTCGTGGGGCTCTTGAAGTACCAGATGTGGGACACGGGAGCGGCGAGCTCGATGTGGCCCATGCGGTCGCGACGCACCTTGGCCGAGGTGACCTCGACGCCGCAGCGCTCGCAGACGATGCCCTTAAAGCGGATGCCCTTGTACTTGCCGCAGGAGCACTCCCAGTCCTTGGCGGGACCGAAGATCTTCTCGCAGAACAGGCCGTCCTTCTCGGGCTTGAGGGTACGGTAATTGATGGTCTCCGGCTTCTTGACCTCACCGTGCGACCAGGAACGGATCTGGTCGGCGGAGGCAAGGGAGATCTTTACCGAGTCAAAATCAGTAGCTTCGAAATCTGCCACAGTCAACTACTCCTTATCAGTGGTCGTGGCGGCGACAGCCTCGGGTGCCTCGGCGGTCTCGGCATCCTCGGCCTCGACGTCGGTGTCAACGCCGGCGAGCGCAGCCAGGTCGTCGAGAGCAGAGGTCTCCTCGGCGGTCACAGGGGCGGAGGCGTCCTCGTCGGCATCGTGCATGGGCTCGATGTCCAGCGCGAGGGAGCGGATCTCCTTGACGAGAACCTTGAAGGACTCGGGGATACCCGGGACAGGAACGTTCTCGCCCTTGACGATGGACTCGTAGGTCTTGACGCGGCCCACGGTATCGTCGGACTTGACGGTCAGGATCTCCTGCAGGACGTTGGAAGCGCCGTAAGCGTACAGTGCCCAAACTTCCATCTCGCCGAAGCGCTGGCCGCCGAACTGGGCCTTGCCGCCCAGAGGCTGCTGGGTAACCAGGCTGTAAGGGCCAGTCGAACGGGCGTGGATCTTGTCGTCGACCATGTGGCCGAGCTTGAGGATGTAGGACGTACCCACGGTAATGGGCTCGCGGAACTCCTCGCCGGTACGGCCGTCGAACAGACGGGTCTTGCCGCGCTCGTCAAGCTGGGTGACGAACTCGGGGCGCATGTGATCGCCAAAGGCAGCGGTGGCCTTGTTGAGCATGTTCTTGTTGGCACGACGGATGACCTCGGCGATCTCGTCCTCCTTGGCGCCGTCGAAGACGGGCGTCGCGGTGAAGAACGGACCGGGGACGTACTTGTCGGAGTCGGCCTGCTCGGTATCCCAACCGCAGGCAGCAGCCCAGCCAAGGTGGCACTCGAGCAGCTGGCCGACGTTCATACGCGAAGGAACGCCCAGCGGGTTGAGGATAACGTCGATCGGGGTACCGTCAGCCATGTAGGGCATGTCCTCGACCGGCAGAACGTTACAGATAACACCCTTGTTGCCGTGGCGGCCGGCGATCTTATCGCCCTGCTGGATCTTACGACGCTGGGCGACGTAGACGCGCACCTGCTCGTTGACGCCGGGGGCCAGGTCGTCGCCGTTCTCGCGGCTAAAGCGGACGACGTCGATGACGCGGCCGTAAGCGCCGTGAGGCATCTTAAGGGAGGTGTCACGGACATCGTGGGCCTTGGCACCGAAGATGGCGCGCAGCAGGCGCTCCTCGGCGGTCAGAGCGCTCTCGCCCTTAGGCGTGACCTTACCGACCAGGATGTCGCCAGGGCCGACCTCGGCGCCGATGCGGATGATGCCGTCCTCGTCGAGGTTGGCAAGCATGTCCTCGGAGAGGTTCGGGATCTCGCGGGTGATCTCCTCGGGGCCGAGCTTGGTGTCGCGGGCGTCGATCTCGTGACGGGTGATGTTGATGGTCGTCAGCAGGTCCTCGGCCACCAGGCGCTCGGACACGACGATACCGTCCTCGTAGTTAAAGCCTTCCCACGGCATGTAGGCCACGGTGAGGTTCTGGCCCAGTGCGAGCTCGCCGTGATCGGTCGAAGGACCGTCGGCCAGGGGCTCGCCCTGCTCAACGGTGTCACCGACGCGCACGAGCGGACGGTGGTTGATGCAGGTGGACTGGTTGGAGCGCTGGTACTTGGCCAGGTGATACTCGTCCATGCCGCCGGCATGCTTGACGATGATCTTGGCGGCGTCGGCAAAGATGACCTCGCCGGCGTTCTTGGCCAGGGTGACCTCGCCGGAGTCCAGAGCGGCGCGACGCTCCATGCCGGTACCGACATAGGGAGCGGCGGGGTGAACCAGCGGCACGGCCTGACGCTGCATGTTAGCGCCCATCAGCGTACGCTTGGCGTCGTCGTGCTCAAGGAACGGAATCAGCGTGGCTGCGACGGACAGCATCTGACGCGGCGAGACATCCATGTAGTCGACGTCCTCGACAGGCACGTCGGCGGGAGCGCCGAAGGAGCCGTCGAAGTCGCGGGTACGGGCGATCACGGTGTGCGGACGGACGATCTTGCCCTCGGCATCGGTCGTGATGAACTCGTTGGTCTTGGGATCGAGCGGCGTGTTGGCCGGCGCGATGACGTGCTTCTCTTCCTCGTCAGCGGTCATCCAGTCGATCTGGTCGGTGGCAACGCCGTTCTCGACGCGACGGAACGGGGCCTCGATGAAGCCATACTCGTTGACGCGGGCGTAGAGGGCGAGCGAGCCGATCAGGCCGATGTTGGGGCCTTCGGGGGTCTCGATCGGGCACATGCGGCTGTAGTGCGAGTTGTGAACGTCGCGGACGGCCGTCGGCACGTTGGTGCGGCGGCTGGAGCCCGACTTGTGGCCGGCAAGACCACCAGGGCCGAGTGCGGACAGACGGCGCTTGTGGGTCAGACCGGTCAGGGGGTTCGCCTGGTCCATGAACTGCGAGAGCTGCGAGGAACCGAAGAACTCCTTGATGGAGGCCACGATCGGGCGGATGTTGATGAGCGACTGCGGGGTGATCTCGTCGATGTCCTGGGAGCTCATGCGCTCACGGACGACGCGCTCCATACGGCTCATGCCGATACGGAACTGGTTGGCGACGAGCTCGCCGACGGTGCGGATGCGGCGGTTGCCAAAGTGGTCGATGTCGTCGACCTTGAAGCCCTGCTCGCCGGCAGCGAGGGACAGGAGGTAGCGCAGCGTCGCGACGATATCCTCGTCGGTGAGCACCGTGACCTCTTCTTCGGTGGTGAGGTTGAGTTTCTTGTTGACCTTGTAACGACCGACGCGGGCCAGATCGTAGCGCTGCGGGTTAAAGAGCAGGCCCTCGAGCAGGCTGCGGGAAGCGTCCACGGTGGGAGGCTCGCCCGGGCGCAGGCGACGGTAGATCTCGATGAGGGCGTCCTCGCGGGTAAGGGCGGTGTCGCGCTCCAGGGTGCGCTTGATCACATCGGAGTTGCCGAGCAGCTCGATGATGTCGTCGTTGGTGACGGCGATGCCAAGGGCGCGCAGGAACATCGTGGCGCTCTGCTTGCGCTTACGGTCGATGGAGACCATGAGCTGGTCGCGCTTGTCGACCTCAAACTCAAGCCAGGCACCGCGGGACGGGATGATCTGGGCCTTGTAGATCTGCTTGCCCGAATCCATCTCGGAGCTGTAGTACACGCCCGGGGAGCGGACGAGCTGCGAGACGACGATACGCTCGGTACCGTTGATGATGAAGGTGCCCTGATCGGTCATCATGGGGAAGTCGCCCATAAAGACGAGCTGCTCCTTGATCTCGCCGGTCTCCTTGTTGGTGAGACGGACGTCGGTCAGAAGCGGAGCCTGATAGGTCATATCCTTCTCGCGGCACTCCTCGACGGTGTGCGCGGGGTCGCCGAACTGATGCTCGCCGAAGGTAACCTCGAGAACATGGTTCTGGCTCTGGATGGGGCTGGATTCCTTGAACGCCTCACGAAGGCCCTCGTCCTTAAAACGCTCAAAGGATTCCCTTTGAACAGAGATAAGGTTGGGGAGCTCCATGGCCTCCGGGATTTTCCCGAAGCTGACGCGCTTGCGCTCAGTGGCAGTGTATGCGTAGGTCACCAGGTTTTTCCTCCTTCACGGAAATGCTCGGTGGGTTGGCGAGGCATAGCTTCGCCAGTTATCGCAACCTAATAGTTTATCAGGTACCGACCGTTGGGCAAGAAAAGCCTTGACGCGATTGAGTTTTTGGAGTAGCAAAGTTTTTCGGCAGAAAATATGCAGGTAGATGTATGTGTATCGAACATCTGTTCATATATTTTCTGTGAACAGAGGGCCAGCAATCGCAGCTCTTATAAAAAACGGGCGCGAACCGAAGTCCGCGCCCGTAAATGTCGATGCCCGAAGGCTTACTTGCGCATCAATCCGCCGCGCTCGTCGATGGCGTCCCAGAAGGCATCGGCAAAGCGGGGGTCGCTTGCAGCCATGAGGGCGTTGGTGGCCATCCAGCCAGAGGGAGTGCCGGTGTCGTAGCCCGACAGCGGGTCGATGACGACCGCATACATGGCCTCGCGGTCGAGCGAACGGGCCATGGCGTCGGTGAGCTGGATCTCGCCGCCCTTGCCGGCCTGCTGATCTGCCAGCAGGTCCATGACCAGCGGGCTCAGCAGGTAGCGACCGACGATGTACAGGTTGGACGGAGCAGCCTCGGGAGCGGGCTTCTCAACCAGACCGCCGATGCGCCAGACAGCGCCCGGCTCGCCATCGGCAACGTCCTCGGCGCCCTCGAGCGAACCCACGCGCTCGCCGGCGATCACGCCGTAGCGGCTGACCTCCTCGGGAGCGCACGCGGCAACGGCGATAACCGAAGCGCCACCGTGCTCCTTGGAAACGGCGAGCATCTTGTCGCAGATGTCGCGGTTGGGCACAACGTAGTCGCCCAGAAGAACCAGGAAGTTCTCCCCTGCCACAGCGTCGGCAGCAGAGCGAATGGCGTGACCGAGGCCCTTGGGCTCGTACTGATAACGGAAGTCGACCGGCATACCGCCCGCATGGGCGACAGCGTCGGCGTAGGCGTCCTTACCGCGCTCGCGCAGCAGGTTCTCGAGCGAACGGTCGGGCTGGAAGTAGTTCAGCAGCTCGGGCTTGCCGGGCGAGGTAACGATGATGGCGTCGTCGACCTCCTCGGGGTCGAGCGCCTCCTCGACGACATACTGGATAACCGGCTTATCGAGAACCGGCAGCATCTCTTTGGGCGTGCACTTGGTGCCAGGCAGAAAACGCGTACCAAGACCGGCGGCGGGGATGATTGCCTTCATATTATTCAAGGATCCTTTCGCAGGCGCAGAATGCGCCCTGTGCGTGCGGCACGGCAGCCGCAGACCAAATTGCGATACCGAAGTATCTTACCGCCGGGGCCAGGCGCTACCGCCAGGCAAACGCCATTCTTCAGCAGGTCAACGCAAATTATTGCTCGAACGGTGCAATTTTATCGCCCAACGGTAGTGACCCCAAAGCACTGCAAACGGCAGTAATTTGCATGCCGAGCCAGCAAAAAAGAGGGGTCATAACGAAAAAAGACGGGGCCCGCAATGCGAACCCCGTCTGCAAAGAAATCTGGCGAGAAAGCCTGATTACTTGAGGGTGACAGCAGCGCCAGCAGCCTCGAGCTTCTCCTTGGCAGCCTCGGCGTCCTCCTTCTTGGCACCCTCGAGAACAGCCTTGGGAGCGCCCTCGACGACCTCCTTGGCCTCCTTCAGGCCAAGGTTGGTGAGCTCACGGACGGCCTTGATGACCTGGATCTTGTTGTCGCCGAAGCCCTCGAGCACGACGTCAAACTCGGTCTTCTCCTCGGCCTCAGCAGCGCCAGCAGCGGGAGCGGCGACAACAGCGGCAGGAGCAGCGGCGGAAACGCCGAAGGTGTCCTCGATAGCCTTAACGAGCTCGGAAGCCTCGAGAAGGGTCATTTCCTTAAGAGCATCGATGATCTCATCGGTGGTAAGCTTAGCCATTTCTAAGTCCTTTCGGTTTCCGTGTCTGTGCACGGAGATCAGTTAAAACACGGCGCGAATGCGCCAGGGGTGCGGCGTTGCCGCCGCGGGTGAAAACAGCGACTAGGCTGCCTTCTGCTCGGAGACCTGCTGGATCGAACGAGCGAGACCAGAGGAAACGCCGTTGACGCAGACAGCGATGTCGCGAGCGAAACCGGAGATGAGACCGGCGATCTGGCCGAGAAGCTGATCCTTGGTGGGCAGCTCGGCGATAGCCTTAACATCATCAGCGGAAACGGCCTTGCCGTCGGAGATACCGCCCTTGATCTCAAGGACGCCCTTGGACTTAGCGGAGAAGTCCTTAAGGGCCTTAGCGGCCTCGACCGGCTCGGACTCGTAGAACACATAAGCGACGGGGCCGGCGAGGATCTCGTCGAGCTCGGGCTGCTCCTGGTTCTTGAGAGCGATCTTGACCAGGTTGTTCTTGTAGACCTTCATCTCGGCGCCGCACTCGCGAAGCTGATGACGCAGCTCCTGAGCCTGCTTAACCGTCAGACCGTTGTAGTTGACGACGAACAGACCGGCGTTCTCGGCGATACGGGACTCGATCTCTGCAACCTTGTCGATTTTGTACTGCTGGGGCATGAATTACACCTCCTCAAATTCTTTCCGGGCACGGTCCGCCACAAGGACGTGACGGGGGCATGTCCAAAAAGAAAGCCCCCGCGCTGCATGAGCGACGGGGGCGAGAAGACATATCTACTCGACCACCTCGGCTGGCGGGATATCCCATTAAGCTCGCGGGCGATGCCCGTTTGCACCGGCTGTCTCTGGCAGCGGATTCGTGCGTGAACCGAAAGTATTATGGCGGGGACCCCGGCGTCGGTCAACGGAAATCCGGGCTGCACACAATTCCACCATCCGGCACGCTCCGCCGAAGGCCAGGTGCAAGGTTTTCGCTCGGTCA
>UQYE01000078.1:0-7542 GCA_900545145.1 uncultured Collinsella sp.
TCGTTTCAAGGCACCTTGCTCGCTCTGGCGGGTTTTCGCTGTCGTTGCCAAAACATCGGCGTTGCCTTGGTAGTCATTGGGGACAGACATAAATGAGTAGTCATTGGGGCGTTCTTAAATGACTACTCAGGATGAGCGTCCAAAAATCCGCGCTCGTTCGATTGGCGCATGTCTACGCAGCGTAGGTTGTCGAGCCTGGCCTTCAAATGGATACTGACTGTCGAACCGGTTCACTCCATTTCTTCAATTTGATTGGACAGCCCATGAACCAGACACGGCAAACCAATGCCTCCCATACTTTTTTGGCAGCGCATGCCATCAAGCAGCTGCGCGAAGAGCGCGGCCTCACCCAGCGCGCCCTGGCGGAAAGCCTTGGCGTGACCGATAAAGCCGTCAGCAAGTGGGAATCCGGCCGCGGCCTTCCCGACATTTCCCTCGTTGAGCCTTTGGCCCAGAGACTCGGCATAAGCGTGGCTGAGCTTTTGGCTGGTGACATCCGGGCCAACGCCAACCGTGCAGGCAATATGCTCAAAGGCGTCTTTTACGTTTGCCCTATCTGCGGAAACGTTGTGCACGCGCTCGGAGAAGGCAGCTTTAGCTGCTGTGGCTCCACGATGTTTCCCCAGGAGGCCGAAGAGCCGGACGCGGACCACGCCTTTTCCATCGAGCGCATCGAGGACGATTGGTACGTCACGCTCGATCATCCCATGACCAAGGATCACTACATTAGCTTTGTGGCATATGCGACTATGGACGGCATCTGCTTTAAGAAGCTCTATCCAGAGCAATCGGTGCAGCCGCGCTTCCATATTACCGGGCGCGGCAGGATATATCTTTACTGCAACCAACACGGACTCTTTACGTCGCTGACGCCTCGCAAATAACGGCTGTCTATCCGCCCTCCTCACGCGTTCCCGGGGGACCCAAAATGAGCGTGGATAATCTCCCGGTTTTGGCCTGTGTGCGGGCTCAAGGTGGGAGATTATCCACGCTCGTTATCTGAGTGTCCAAAAATCCACGCTCGTCGCTACTTGAGCCCGGGGAGGCGAGTGTAGGGAAACGAGCGCTCTAAGAACTCGGAGCAGCGGGCGTAATCTTTGGCAAAGTAGCTGCTATAGAGCGAATCGAGTACGTATTGCACGGCGATATGGCTGGCGAACTGCGTGATGCGGTGCGTCATGCTCTCGTGGTCGCTTACCGTGAGATAGGCGGCAAAGCCGGGGTGAATGCGGGCGCAGTACGGTGTGCCGATGACGATGACCGGGACATGTCGACTGCTGAGGATTGGCAAGATCTCCCTGAGGTTGGGGGCAAGGCCGCTGTAGGAGATAACGATTGCCACATGGTCGGGGCCCGAGGCGAGCGCCGTACGCACCTGCGCCTCGACACTGTCGTGGCACGTCGCGCTTTTGCCGGACGAGAGCAGGCGATCGCGGAACATTCCCGCTGGATACAGGTTATGCGAGCCCGTGTAGATGTCCACGGTGCCGGCGCGCATGATGAGCTTGGCGGCGTGGTCGAGCTGTGCAGAGTCGAGCAGCTCCTGCGTTTCGGCCAGCGTGGTCTGGTAGAGCCCCTCCATGCGCTCCATCACCTGCGCAGGGGTGGAGGTTGCATCGAAGGGAAAGTTGATATCCACCTCGGCGGCGGAGTCTGCGCGCAAGGCTGCGCGTACCAGCTCGACCTTGAGCTCCTTAAAGCCCTCAAGGCCGAGCTTTTTGCAAAAGCGGTGGACGCTCGCGACGGAGACATTGGTCTGGTGCGCAAATTCCTTGATGGAGAGCCCGCGAACGTTCTCACCCATGGCGAGAACCGTCTGCCCGAGCTGCTGCTCGGTGGGGGTGAGCCCCTTGCCCTGGGTGATTTTGCGCTTGATATCCATATGGCTCCCATGCATTCGTATCGCGATGTATCAATCATAACGGTAAATAAAACGCCCGGCTAAGCCGGGCGTCTCGTAAGGGGCTGTTGCGCGGGGTCGCTACCCGAGCACGCGGACGGGACCGAGTAGGCCGCTGGGATCGGAGGGTTCTGTCATGCCGAACATGTCGGGGACGGCATGGTCGAGGGTGTTGATGATATCGATCGTAAGCGCGTGCTCGCCGGCTAAAAGTGCGGCGGCCTCAAAGCGGTAAGGCGGACAGATGCGGGTGCCGAGGGATTTGCCGTCGAGGGTGACGGTTGCGGTCTCAAAGACCTCGCCAAGGTCGATGACGGTGCTGGTGACCGCTTCGCCCAGGACAAAGGAGGCCTGGTAGCGGAATGTGCCGGCCTTGCCGGGGAACTCGGCCGAGGAAAGGTCGTGCAGGTCTGCAAGCTCAACAGGCTCGCCAAAGGCATCGGTGCCAGGGGCAGAGAAGGCAACCGCCCAGGGCCCGTCGATGCATGCGGCTTCGTCTCCAACGGTTGCCGCGCCGGCGGAACCTGTAGCCCCAAGGACCACGATGCAGCTCTCGTAGGGAGCCAACTCGAGCGTGCCGTCAAAGGCGGCGGGCTCGGTGCCGTTGAGCAGGTCGAGGCGCGCGCCTGCAACGGGTGTGCCGTCGGCAAGCGCAACCTGAGTGGAGATACCCTGCTTGGGATGCTCGTTGACGAGCATCAGATAGCTCTCGCCCGCCCGCTCGTAGCGCAGTGCGCGCAGCCAGGGCTGGGGCTCGGCGCAAACCACGGTCTGCATGCCGGTATTGGCAAGTGTGCCTGCGAGCCCGGTGGTCGCCAGGAGTTTGATGCCGGCGAGCGCGGTTGCATCCAGGGAGGCAAAGCCCTCGCGGCCTGCAGTGTCGCCGTCGTAGCGCTTGTTCGGCAACTTATCCAGCGCGTACACGGCAACACCCGCGGCTGCGGCGCGCGCGGCAAAGTCGAGCACGGCTCCGCCGACAAACTCGGCTCCGGGCATCACCAGGCAGCGGTATGCCTGGCCGTTCACGCTAAAGCCGCTACCGTCTGCGGCAATTTCAACGGCATAGCGCCCTGCGTCCTCAAATGCCTCTGCCGGCACGATGTCAAAGTCGACCTGCGCGCGCATAAGCTCGGAGGCGGCATGCTGCATAAAGTTCGCCTCGCCTGCCCACTCGGCGTCCGCATGGTAGAGAAGCGCCGCCGGGGTCGTTGCACGCCCGCCGCTCAGCAGACTCGCCGTACGGTTCATGTAGCTCATGAGCTGCCCAAAGTGTGCAAACTGGGGGTTTTGGCCATGCGCATAGAAATGCGGCGGGCAGTCCCAGTCGGGGAAGGCGGCCATGCTAAAGGCATGCGGCACAAACCAATTGACGCCGCGCACCAAAAAATGATCGGCGATCCACTTCATCTCGCGCAGGCCTTCGTGCCATCCAAATGCGCCAAAGACCTCGGCCATGCAGCGCCCCTGCTTTTTGGGGTCGAGGTGTGCTGCCGAGGAGCCCAGCTTGGGCAGCACGTAGTTATAGAACTCGAGGTCCCATACGCCGCGTCCGTAGCTGTGAAGGCCGCGGTCCATGCCAGGCACCAGCTGGTTGATCACGATGTCGACGCCCGCCATGTCCTGACCGCCCACGGCGCGGAAGTAGTGCCCGGCGCCCACGCCCAGGCGCGCGTGGCAGTCCTTGTCTTCGATTACGTGACCGATGTATTGCACGCCGTGCGCGCGGCACCAGTCGCCGAGCTGGTCGCAGAAGCACTCCTTATAGAGGGTACTCGCGATGTCCATATAGACGTGGCGTACATGCGCGCCGGCCGGCTCGCGGTCCCACAGGTGCGGGAGCTCGTCCAGGTAGCGCTCGCCCAGCGCCGTGCGCAGGCGACGCTCAAGCTCGGCCGACCAGGGCAGGGGCGCGGTGGCCTTGCCGATGAGCGTATCCGAGATGCCGTCGGGGCCCGTGGTGCCCTTCTCGTTGGCAAATCCGGGCTCATCGGAGAAAAAGCCCAGGATCGTCTTGCCAAACTCATCGCCCAGATGCTCAAAATGCGGCTCGTAGACAGCATCGATGAGCTGCGCCACCGAGGCGCGGTCGACCATATTGATGTAGTCCTCGTTGTAGGAGGTCTTGCCGCTCGTGAACATCACGCATGCCTGCGTGAGGCCCGCAGGCGCATCGAAGACCAGGCGGCTGGGGTTGCCGTCTGCATCGTCGATTACTCGGTAAGCGACGTCGACGGGGCTGCCGTCCTGCATAAATGTCACGCCGTAGAAGTGCTCGGTTTTGTCGAACATGTTGGCGAGCGCGATGCTTGCGGCGGACGTGGGACCCACGATGTTGAGTGTGCGGTGCGTGAGAACGATCTTGCGGAGCTCGGGCACGGCCTCCTTGACGGCGCCGTTGGCAAAGCCCGTGGGGAAGTGCGCGTCGTCCAAGATCCAGAGCTTAAGGCCCAGCTGCTTGCACTCGTCAATGACAAAGCGCAAGTCGCGCCACCAGCCCTCGCCGCAAAAATCGGGGTGTGGGCGGCTTTCGAGACAGACCTCGTGGATGTCGGCGCCGGCGATCTTTTCCAGATACTCGGCAATGGTTTTATGGCTCTCGCCCTTCATCCACAAAAACGGAAGCACGTGGTTGTCGTATGTGCCCTCGAGCACCTGCTGATAGTACGCGGTCATGGATCCTCCTTGGCTCGATCGATCTGCTGCATAGCACAGATTATGGACGCGTCGGCGCGTTCTGCTAATATCTGAATCACGACGAACTATGACCAAATCAACGATTGGCAAGCCATGGAGATCGACGAGCTCGAGCGTAGGCTCAGCGAACTGAGCACCAGTGAGATCGCTTATAAAGACGGCATGGCATTTGATTGGTCGATTATGACCGAGCATGTCGAAATCGACGGATGCCCAGTGCGCAAGATTGGGCAGCCAGGGTTTGCCTACGCCCAGCCCGGCATGCCGCGTGGCCTGACGATAAGGAAAAACTCGCGCTTTAATGCAGTTCCCGAGCACGTGCATGATTACGTGGAGCTGAGCTATGTGTATCGCGGACGCTGCCCGCAGACGGTGGCGGGGGAGAGGCTCGAGTTGCGCCGCAACGAGGTGCTTTTGCTCGACGCCCTTTGCCCTCATGCCGTGGCGGCGCTCGGCGAGGACGACATCATGCTGAGCATGACCGTTTCACGCTCTTTTTTGCGCCGGAGCCTCGAGTCGAGCCTCTCGCGCGAGAGCGCGGTCTCGCGGTTTTTGTTCAACGCGCTCAACAGCGAGACGGACCATCGGGGCCATGTCCGTTTTCATTGCGGCGAGAGCCGTCGGATTCGGCGCTACATGCAGGAGATGCTCTGCGAGCTGTACGACCCGAGCCCCAACGGTCCCGAAATCGTCTTGCGTCTGTTTCAGCTGTTTTTGGCCGAGCTCATGGATTGCTACGAGCGCAAGCTGGTGCGCGGCGCGGCGGACGGCGCGGCGGGGCCCACTGCCCTGGTGACGGGAATGCTCGGCTATATCGATCGCGAATTCGCTGCATGCTCCCTCGAGGGGATGGCGGCGGAGTTTGGCTTGAGCCCTAATTATGCGACGGCGCTCCTCAAGCGGCATGTGGGCAAGACCTTTAGGCAGCTTGTGCAGGAGCGACGCCTGGTGCGTGCGGCCGAGCTTCTGCGCGGTGGCGCCACGGCCGGGGCGGCTGCGCATGCGGTGGGCTATGAAAACATGAGCTTCTTCTACCGTAAGTTTCACGACAAGTATGGCTGCACCCCCGCGGCATACCGCCGGTAAGCGCGGGGCGGATCGTCTTCGCTCCTTCGGTGTCAAAAAGTTTCAGCTGCAGCGCTGTTGCAGCGCGCGTCTGCGAAAAGAAGTGTCCAAATCGGCGCCTTCGCCCTGGCCTGGAGCGACTCGGCGGCATACTCGTTTCATCAGCAAAACGCATGAGCGAGGAGGCACTTATGGGATTCCCCGAGGGTTTCTATTGGGGTGGCGCTACCGCCGCCAATCAGTTTGAGGGCGCTTGGAACGTGGACGGCCGCGGTCCTTCCGTCGATGACCATTTTTTGGGCGGCAGCTACAAGGAGCCGCGTCAGATTACGATCGACATCGACCCCGACCGCTTCTACCCCAATCATGACGGTATCGACTTCTACCATCACTACGAGGAGGACATCGCGCTGTTCGCCGAGATGGGCTTCAACATGTTCCGCATGTCCATCTCTTGGAGCCGCATCTTCCCCAACGGCGACGACGCCGAGCCCAACGAGGCCGGCCTCGCCTTCTACGATCGCGTCTTCGACTGCCTGCGCGCTCACAATATTGAGCCGCTCGTGACCCTGTCGCACTACGAGATGCCCTATCACCTGGTCGAAAAATACAATGGCTGGGCGAGCCGCGAGCTCATCGGCTTCTTTGAGAAGTACTGCCAGACCGTCTTCGACCGCTATCAGGACAAGGTCAAGTTCTGGCTCACCTTCAACGAGATCAACTGCGGCACCCAGGACATTGGTAACCTCTTTGGGACCAGCATGATCCAGGGCTTTGAGGGCCCGGCTTCGGCGGTCCACACCACGCCGCAGGCCCGTATGCAGGCCCTGCATCACCAGTTTGTCGCCAGCGGCCGCGTCGTGCGCTATGCCCACGAGCACTATCCGCAGTTTAAGATGGGCAACATGGACTGCTTCGTCCTCTCCTATGCCGCCACGTGCGATCCGGCCGACGTGTTCGCCACGCAGCAGGAGATGAATACCATGAACTGGTACTGCTCCGACGTGCAGGTGCGCGGCAAGTATCCGTTCTATGCCAAGCGTTTCTGGGCCGAGAACGACGTCGAGCTCGTGATGGAGGACGGCGATCTGCAGGATATCGCCGACGGCAAGGTCGATTTCTACACCTTTAGCTACTACATGTCCGGAACCGTGGGCACCCACAAGGACCACGAGATGACCGAGGGCAACATGACCTTTGGCGGCAAGAACCCCTATCTGGAGTCCACCGACTGGGGCTGGCAGATCGATCCGCTGGGCCTGCGCATCGCCCTCAACGAGATTTACGCCCGCTACGAGATTCCGCTGATGGTGGTCGAGAACGGCATGGGCGCCTACGATGAGGTCGAGGAGGACGGCTCCATCCACGATCCGTATCGTATCGCCTACTTGCGCAGCCACATCAAGGCCATGGGCGAGGCCATTGCCGACGGCGTCGACCTGATCGCCTATACCTGGTGGGGCCCCATCGACCTGGTTTCTGCCGGCACCGGCGAGATGCGCAAGCGCTACGGCTTTATCCACGTCGATAAGTACGATGACGGCACCGGCACCTACGAGCGCCGCCGCAAGGACAGCTTCTTCGCCTACCAGAAGATCATCAAGTCCAACGGTACCGAGGGCCTGGCTTAATTGACAAGATGAGTGCCACCGGGGAAAGCCTTGGGACGGGCTCTCGATTCGAGCCCTCACCTTAGCAATTTGATCATTTGGCACTATAATCACCATAGGGATGCGCATAACGTTGCGCTTAATCAAGAGGAGAAAACATATGGGTCTGTTTGATATGTTCAAGAAGAAGGCTGAGCCCGCGGCTGTCGCTGCTCCGGCCTCCATCTCTGCTTCTGCCGGCGCCGACGTGCTGTGCTCGCCCGTCAAGGGCAA
>UQYE01000079.1:0-7471 GCA_900545145.1 uncultured Collinsella sp.
GCTGACCTTCTGGTCGCGCCCTCGAAATTGAACGTCAGATTGGCGTGAATGCGGCTCGCGCAGCGTCGAGCAGTTCCGGCGTTTGGTAAAACGCCGGAACAACAATTACTCGACGGTCACGCTCTTAGCGAGGTTTCGAGGTTGGTCAACGTCGCAGCCGCGCAGGATGGCGACCTCGCGGGCGAGCAGCTGCAGGGGAACGCTCGCCGTGATGGGGCTGAACACGTCGCGGACGGCCGGCACACGAATGATGCAGTCGGCAATCTTGTTGATTTCCTCGTCACCCTCGGTGGCAACGACGATAACCTTGGCGCCGCGCGCCTTGCACTCCATGAGGTTCGACACGGTCTTGTCGTAGGTGGCACTCTTGGTGGCCACAGCGATGACAGGGAAGCCCGGGTCGATCAGGGCAATGGGGCCGTGCTTCATCTCGCCGGCGGCGTAGGCCTCGGCATGCAGGTAGCTGACCTCCTTGAGCTTGAGCGCGCCCTCGTAGGAAATAGCGGCACCCATGCCGCGGCCCACGAACAGCGCCGACTGCGCGTCCTTGCACAGCAGGGCGGCCTCATGAACGGCCTCGGTCTGGGTATCCAAAATCCACTGGATCTGCTCGGCCGTATCGGAAAGCTCGCGGAACAGCATGCGCGCCTGTTTGGTGGTCAGACGGTACTTAACCTGCGCCAGCAGCAGAGCCAGCAGCGTAAGGCTCACGACCTGACCGATAAAGCTCTTGGTCGAGGCGACCGCGATCTCCTTGTTGGCCTTGGTGTAGATGACGCCGTCGCTCTCACGCGCCACCGGGCTGCCCACCACGTTGGTGATGCCGAAGACCTTGGCGCCCTTGATGCGCGCGTCGCGAATGGCGGCAAGGGTGTCGGCCGTCTCGCCCGACTGGGACACAGCCACGACAAGCGTCGTCGGCGTGATGATGGGATTGCGATAGCGGAACTCGCTGGCCGCCTCAACCTCGGTGGGGATGCGAGCCCAGCCCTCAATAAGGTTCTTGGCGATGAGGCCAGCGTGATAGCTAGTGCCGCAAGCGATCACGTAGACGCGGTCGATGTCGTTGAGTTCCTCGAGGGACAGGCCCAGCTCGTCGATATCGAGCTCGCCGGCGGGGGTCATACGGCCCACCAGCGTATCGCGCACGACGCGCGGCTGCTCGTGGATTTCCTTGAGCATAAAGTCGGGATAACCGCCCTTTTCTGCCATGTCCAGGTCCCAGTCGATGTGGGTGACCTTGGGCTCGATAACGTTGCCGGCCTCGTCGGTGTACTCGACGCCCGCGGGCGTGAGCTTGGCAAACTGACCGTCCTCGAGCACCACGACATCGCGAGTGGCGTCGATGAGCGCGATGACATCGGAAGCAACATAGGAGCCGGTTTCGCCCACGCCGACTACGATCGGGGAATCCTTGCGGGCCACGGCGATCACGCCGGGCTCGTCAGCGCACACGGCGGCCAGACCATAGGCACCGACCACGTGGGTGCAAGCCTCGCGCACGGAGGCCATCAGGTCGTGCGTCTCGGCATAAGCCTCTTCGATCAGATGCGCGAAGACCTCGGTATCGGTCTCGCTCTTAAAGTGGTGGCCGCGGCCCTCCAGCTCTTCGCGCAGCTCGGCGAAGTTCTCGATGATGCCGTTGTGGACGATGGCGATACGACCGTCGCAGCTGGTGTGGGGATGGGCGTTAACGACGGAGGGCTTGCCGTGGGTGGCCCAACGGGTGTGGCCGATACCGCAGGTAGCGTCGCTGTCGATGTTGGAAAGCTCGCTCTCCAGGCCCGCGACCTTGCCCACGCGGCGGATGACGTCGAGGTGCGCCGCGGCGCCCTCACCCACCTCGAGCGCGACGCCCGAGGAGTCATAGCCGCGATACTCCATACGCTTGAGGCCCGTGACCAGGATGTTCTTTGCAATATCAGAGCCGGTGTAGCCGACGATTCCGCACATAGGATAAATCCCTTCGTTCGCGTGACTGCAAGACGTCCACGCACAGGGGGCGCTGAGACGTATAACGTTCGAGTATTGTACTCACGCAAGCGCAAGCTGATATACCAGAAGTGGTATCTCAACTTAGATACCACCCGATGCACACATGCCCAGCCGGTCCAAACCGCCACAATGGGGACAGGAACCTTTGTGGTGGTTTGGACCGGGGCGGCGGCCTATCCCGGCGAAAGATCTCGATCTGTAACATCTGGGCCGCAATAAGCCGGCTTAGTGTTACAGATCGAGACATTACGGTTCGGCCCCTGCACTATGTCTCGATCTGTAACAGGTAGAGCCGGTTTTGCCGTCCAGATGTTACAGATCGAGACAATTGAAGGCCCGGGCAGCTCAAGCCACCACAAAGGTGCCTGCCCCCTTCGTGGTGGTCGCGCTGGCAACGGCGTTTCCCCAGATAAAACCTGCCAAAATAAACCTGTCCCTAATTGGCAGGTTTTGACACCCTGGGGGCGGGCGATGCTACAATCGGACTTGTACTTGAAACGCATCAAAGGGGCCGCCATGGCAAAGGTAAAAATCAGCGACGTCGCGCGCGAGGCCGGGGTTTCGTTGGGCACGGTTTCCAACGCGCTCAACCACCCCGAAAAGCTGCGCCCCGAGACCCTCAAGCTCATCAACGAGACCATCAATCGCCTTGGCTACCTGCCCAACCAAAGCGCTCGCCAGCTGGCCGGCGGCACCACTAAGTCCTTTGGCCTTGTCCTCCCCCGTCTCGATCACGGCTTTTCGCTCCAGATTGCCAGCGGTGCCCACAACGAGGCACGCAAGCACGGCTATGACTTGCTCATCGCCAATGCCGATAACGACGATATTCTCGAGGATCATTACCTGCGCTATTTTATGGGCACGCAGATGTCCGGCGTCATGGTTCAGCCCATGGCGTCCCTCGATTGGCACCCCGCCATGACCAAGATTCCCGTCCCCATCGTCCATCTGGACGTCCATTGTTCAGAACCCGGTTACTACGTGGCCGCCGACAACGAGGCACAGGGGCGCATTATCGCCGAGCTCGCCATCGCCCGCGGCGCACACCGCATCGTCGTTGTAGGCCGAGCGGCATTTATGCAGCTCACCCTGCGCGTCCTTGGCATCCACAAGGCACTTGCCCTGCATCCCGATATCAAAATTGAGGTCATCGATGCCGGAGAGTGGAATACCGCAGCCGACGGCTACAGCATCGGTACCCAGATTGCCGAACGCCCTGCTGACGAGCGCCCCGATTTTGTCATCGGCCTGACCGACGTATTGGCCTCGGGCGTTATCTCGGCGCTGACCGACAAGGGCATTTCCGTCCCCGGCCAGATTCTTGTTGCCGGCTGCGATGGCAACCCGCTTGCCTGGAGCGGATCGGTCCCCCTCACCACGGTAGCACCACCGGGCTACGAGATCGGCCGCAAGGGCGTGCAGCTGCTCATGGAACAAATCGAGGATAAACCTGCCGCCAAGACCAAACGAGTCCGCATCGGCTCCGCCGCGCGCACCGTCACCACGGTCACGGCCACCGAGGACATTAACCGTCAGGAGCTCGTGCGCCCCTTCTTGCTCGAGCGCGTAAGCACCCAAAAGGCCGAGCAGCACCCGACGGGCCCATCCGCGGCCCCTATAACCGACATCAACCTGGGCGCCTACTTGTAACAAAAAACGCCGCAACGAAACAGGCCCGCTGCGGCGTTTTTTACTGGCCCCATGTGCCCTCCCCGTTTAGCCGGACCTGCAGCTACGGATATTTATGGAATGTAATCCATTTTTCATTAACTTTTTTGCAAAAATGTATTCAATTCCATTTTTAGAACAGTGCCTCCGCGCAGGCGCCGTTACCGTCACCGTCCTGCGGGATCGGGCGCGGGGCATGGCGACTCGCGTGCAAACGCTAGCGCACGGCCTTGACCGCGGCCGGCAGATCGAACAGCGTATCGAGAACGGCCTCGCAGCCATCCACCACGTCCTGCGGCAGCGGCACGATATCGGGAACGGCAAAGACGTGGCAGCCGGCCGTGATGCCCGAGACGCAGCCGTTGCGGGAATCCTCGACCACGGCACACTCCTCGGGCGCAAAGCCCGCGCGCTCGCAGGCGAGCAGGTACATCTCGGGATCGGGCTTGCCGTGTGCGACGTCCTCGCCGCAGGTCACCGTCTCAAACTTGTCAAAGAGGCCGACCGTCTTAAGGTTGCGCTCGGCGGTAACATGGCGCGACGACGTCGCAAGACCCACGTGATAGCCCGCGGTCAGCAGCTCGTCTAGGCACTCGGCGGCGCCGGCCTTAAGCTCCAGGTCGGTCTTGACCATCTCGTCGCGAATCTCCTTGTGACGACGATAGATCGCCTCAGCGGTTTCGCTGCTGTTGTAATGCTCCTCAAGGATGCCCATGACATCGGGCAGCGTACGACCGATAAACTGATGGATCAGCGCATCATCAATCGCGAATCCCAGCTCGGCCGCTCCCGCCTTCCACGCCTTGATACCCAAACGCTCGGTATCGACCAGCGTTCCGTCCATATCAAAAATAACAGCCTTGATCATATCGGTCCCCCATCGCTTCGCGCTGCTGTACTCCCGCAACTTTACCGCACCTGTAAACTTGTATATAACGTATATAGCATATTGCACTTTCGTTACATAGATAGAAGTCTTATGACAAGTGGCTCGGTAGGATTATAGTTTTCGACCGAGTACTCAACGGCAAGGATCGATTCATGCTTTCAGACACCACCGCACCTGCAGAGGGGCTTCAGGACAAACTCGCAGCGCTCGAGCAGCTGCTTTTGGCATACGGACGCGTCGCCATCGGCTTTTCCGGTGGCGTCGACAGCAGCTTTTTGGCCGCGGTCTGCGCCCGCATCATGCCCGCCAGCACGCTTCTCGTTCACCTCACCACGCCGCTCATCGGCACGCCCGAGCAGGCTTCGTTTGAGCGGTCCGTTGACGGGCAGGCCAATGAAGGGCCGCATTTTAAGCTCCCCGTGCTCAATCTTTCGGTCGATCAGCTGCGGCTCCCCCAAGTAGCCTGCAACGATGCCGACCGCTGCTACCACTGCAAGCGCGCCGGCTTTACCGCCATCGTCAACCACGCCAGGTCGCTGGGTTTTCCCACCGTCATCGACGGCAGCAACGCAAGCGACCGCGGCGACTACCGCCCCGGCATGCGCGCCGCCCAGGAGCTCGGCGTGCGCTCGCCCCTCATGGAGGTCGGCTTTACCAAGGACGAAGAGCGCGAGCTGCTGCGCGCCTGGGGCTATCCCGTTTGGAACCTGCCGGCAGGAGCCTGCCTGGCCACGCGTGTCCCCACGGGCGAGGAGCTCACGCGCGAGAAGGTCGATGTAATCCGCGCCTGTGAGGACTACCTGCACGACCTTGGCCTGGACCAGGTCCGCGCACGCCTCGTCGGCGGCTGCATGCATATCGAGGCCGCGCCGGCAGACGTCGCCAAGATCGCCGCCCTCAAGGACGACGGCGAGGTGGATGCCGACGTGTTCAGCAAGCTGAAAGAGCGCTTTGTGGGCGCGCTGAACGGCGACCTGAACACCTCCGTGGCTGTCACCGCCCTGTACGATGTGCTGAAGGCCAAATGCAATGACGCCACCAAGCTGGCGGCCATTGCCGACTTCGATCAGGTGCTGTCCCTGAATCTGCTGTCCGCCGCCAAGACGCTGCGGGAGAAGCAGGCGCAGGAGGAGCAGGCCTCCGCCGACCCGGAGATCGACGCGCTGGTCGCCGCCAGAACCGAGGCAAAGAAGGCGAAGAACTTTGCCGAAGCGGACCGCATCCGGGACGAGCTGAAAGCCCGGGGCATTGAGATCATCGACACGCCTCAGGGCGCGAAGTGGAGAAAAGTATGAAGCTGCTGATTCTGGACGGCAACAGTGTCATTAACCGCGCCTATTTCGGCGTCAAGCCCCTGACCACCCGGGACGGACTCTATACCCACGCCGTCTATGGCTTCCTGAATATCTTAGAGCGCATGGAGAAGGAGGAGAGCCCGGACGCTGTCTGCGTGGCCTTCGATCTCCACGGCCCCACCTTCCGGCATGCGCGCTACGAGGGCTATAAAGCCAACCGCCACGGAATGCCCGAGGAACTGGCCCAGCAGATGCCGGTTATGAAGCAGGTGCTCACCGCCATGAACATCCCCATCTACTCTGCCCAGGGCTGGGAGGCAGACGACGTCATCGGCACCGTGGGCAAAAAATGCGGCCAGGAAAATTGGGACTGCGTTGTCGTCACCGGTGACCGGGATTCCTTGCAGCTCATTGACGACCATGTGAAGATAAAGCTGGTCATCTCCAAGCCCGGCCAGACCACGGCAACCCTCTACGATGAAGCCAAATTCCGGGAGGAATACGGCTTCGCACCCAAACGCATGGTGGATTTGAAAGCCCTCATGGGGGATTCCTCCGACAATATCCCCGGTGTGGCCGGGGTAGGTCCCAAGACGGCCACGGACCTGCTGCTGAAATTCGGCACCCTGGACGGGGTCTATGCCAATCTGGAGGATGCCTCCATCCGCCCCAAGCTTCGGGAGAAGCTGGAGGCGGGGA
This sequence comes from uncultured Collinsella sp., assembly GCA_900545145.1. GTDB lineage: Bacteria > Actinomycetota > Coriobacteriia > Coriobacteriales > Coriobacteriaceae > Collinsella. Next base: position 6,547 of record UQYE01000079.1, read on the forward strand.
AGGACAGCGCTTACCTTTCCTATGAGCTGGCTACCATCATTCCAGAGGCACCCATCGAATTTGAGCCTGCGGACGCGGTCCGCAGGGAATACAACAAGCCGGAGCTCTATGCCCTGTTCCAGAAACTGGAATTCGTCCGGCTGATCGACCGCTACGGTCTCCGGGGCGCGGCAGCGGAAGCGGCAATCCCTGCAAAGGCAGATGTGAAGACCCTGCCCAAGGCGGAGGTCCTGCCGGAGAGGCTATCCAAGTGCGCCCTCTATTTTGCGCCGGACGGCAGCCTGGGCATTGCCTGGGAAGATGGCGTGTGCGCTTTGACGCCTATGGAGCTGCACATGGCGGCGCTGCCACAAATGGAGGCGCTGGTGCTCCACGATGCCAGGGCCGCCATGCACCTGCTGGAAGAGGCGGGCATTGCCTATGGCAGCGTGTGCTTCGACACGGCGCTTGCCGCCTATGACCTGAACCCCTCCCAGTCGGACTATCCCGTTTCCAAGCTGGCAACCACATTCCTGGGCAAAACCGTGGAGGATGGGGATGCCGCAGCCTGTGCCGAAGCCGTCTGGCTTCTGGCAGAGCCGCTGAAGCAGGAGCTGGAAAAGCAGGGCGAGACAGCGCTTTACAATGAGATCGAGCTGCCCCTGTGCGCCGTGCTCTACCGAATGGAGCGGCTGGGCATTGCCATTGACCGGAACCAGCTGGCCCAGTTCGGCAAAATGCTGGAAGAGCGGATCGCGGACTGCGAGGCATTGATTTACGGCTATTCCGATGGTCCCTTCAATATCCAGTCGCCCAAGCAGCTGGGAACCCTGCTCTTCGAAAAGCTGGGCCTGCCCGCCGGGAAGAAGACCAAAACCGGCTATTCCACCAATGCCGATGTGCTGGAAAAGCTCAGGGACAAGCACCCCATTATTCCGGCCATTAT
>UQYE01000080.1:0-7337 GCA_900545145.1 uncultured Collinsella sp.
GAGCGTCCGGCTGATAACCGGGAGGTCACAAGTTCGAATCTTGTCAGGTCCACCACTTTCTTTCGCAATAAACACCCCAGCGAGAGCCGAGTCGCCGCTGGGGTGTTTATTACTGTCTCCGTGGGGGTTTAGCTCAGCTGGGAGAGCGCGGGCTTTGCAAGCCTGAGGTCAGGGGTTCGATCCCCCTAACCTCCACCATGATGGACCTGTAGCTCAGTTGGTTAGAGCGTCCGGCTGATAACCGGGAGGTCACAAGTTCGAATCTTGTCAGGTCCACCATCAAAACTGTGAAGAGCCCTGGGGCGTTGCCTCGGGGCTTTTTTCTTACCTACAGAAAGTAGTCAAAGCCCCCGTCCCAAATTAACTACTTTGATTTTGTGTGCTGTGCGAAAGTTTGGGTAGTATAGCTATTCAATGCGGCGGGCTGCCGCGTGTTAACCGCTACGTACCGGAGGTGTTCCATGGTTCGTGTCGACATAGAGACCATCGTCATGGCCGCCGGTCCCGTGCCATCGCTTATCGTACTTCGTGAGCGCAGCAGCAAATCGGACTCGCCCGCGCCGCTGCGTTCCCTTTCCATTCAGACTGGTTCGTTTGAAGCTGCTGCCATCAGCCGCGGCATCGATAGCGGCCGCGCCGAGCGCCCGATTACCCATGACCTGCTGCTCGATACCGTTGACGCCCTGGGCGCCAAGCTCGAGCGCATCGAGATCGTTCGCGCCGAGCCGCCGGTGTTCTACGCGACGATTGTCGTGCTGGTCGATGGCGAGGAGCGCAAGATCGACGCCCGCCCCAGTGACGCCATTGCCCTTGCCGTGCGCAGCAATGCCCCCATGTTTGTGGAGGACGACATCATGAATCGCCTGGGCACTGTTTCTACCCACGCCGAGGAAGTCGACGACGAGCAGGAGTTCGAGAAGTTCGACGAGTTCGTCCATACGCTCTCCCCCGATGACTTCTAAATGTCTGGCACGCGAGCGGAGAGGTCGCTGATGGGTACCCGCGTATCGGCTGAAGCGGCGGCCATTGCGCGCGAGGCCCAGATGCGCTCGGAGGCTTCTGAGGCGGCACGCATTGCCTATGTGACGCAGGCCCGCACGCTTCGCGAGCGCCGCGGCTCGTTTATCAAGATGGTTGTCGTCTCCGCCCTTGTCGCGGCAATCTGCTCGCGCCTTCGTGGTACAGTTGGTGCGCTTGGGTTTTCGATCTCTACGGGCCTCGTGATCTGGGGTGTGGTCGATGCGGTAATGCTGACCAACCAGATCAAGGTACTCGACAAGCGCGCGATGGATATGATGCGCGCCCGCGACGCTGCCGCCAAGATCGCTGCCGAGGCACAGGAACTGTAACGACGCCAGACTCGATGGGAAGGTCTAAAGATGGCACAGGATATGCAGGACGCCGGTAACGTCTCCGCCGAGCTCGACGCCATGGTGTGTGACCTGATTGGTGCGTTCTTGGACGACCTTGCCGCCGGCGAGAATCCGGGCGTAGTTGTGGCGATCGAGGACGCTGCTTCCAACCGATATCTGGCGGCGCTCGATGAGGATGGCGAAGAGGCGTGCCTCGAGGCTGCCACCAACTTTATCTCCGAGCACAAGATGGGTCTTAAGGACGAGGGGCTGGGCCGCATCGCCCGTTACGCCATCGGCTACACCGGTTGTGTCGAAATTGACGGCGGCTATCACGACGCCCTGCTCGTGAGCTTCTTCGAAACCACGCTCGAGAGCGGTTTTTCGGCATACGTGCTGTATGAGGGCATGGGTGCCGGCGATGGTTTTATGTGGAGCGACCCTGAACCTGCAGGTGAGGAAACCCCTCTTATCTAAAATCGCTAAAATAAACGAGTTTTCGGTAAAAGGCTCAATATTCCCGCTGAGCGTTGTATCGCTGGGCGGGCCGCATACGCGTGCCGTTTGTATATGGATAGAAGATAGGGGAACTACATGCGCGTAGACAATCTGAGGAACATCGCCATCATCGCCCACGTCGACCACGGCAAGACGACGATGGTCGACAAGCTCCTGCGTGCCACGGACGCCTTCCGTGCCAACCAGCAGGTCGAGGACCGCGTCCTGGACTCTAACGACCAGGAGCGTGAGCGCGGCATCACGATTCTCGCCAAGAACATCTCTATCGAGTACAAGGACGTCAAGATCAACGTCATCGACACCCCGGGCCACGCCGACTTTGGTGGCGAGGTCGAGCGCGTGCTGCGCATGGCCGACGGCGCTCTGCTGCTGGTCGACGCCTTTGAGGGCCCCATGCCCCAGACTCGCTTCGTGCTGCGTCACGCTATCGACACCGGCCTCAAGATCATGATCGTCATCAACAAGATCGACCGTCCGGGCGCCAACCCCGAGAAGGCATACAACGACTGCCTGGACCTCATGGCCGATCTGGGTGCCACCGACGACCAGCTCGAGTTTGCCATGGAGCATGTTATCTACGCCAGCGGCGTCAACGGCTTTGCCCGCCATGACCCCGAGGACGGCAATATGGACATGTATCCGCTGCTCGACATGATCATCGACGACATGCCCGCCCCCGAGGTTGACGAGAACGCCCCGCTGGCCATGCAGTGTGTGACCATCGACCACTCCAACTTCGTTGGCCGCATCGGTATCGGTCGCGTGTACTCCGGTACCATTCACCAGGGCGACCAGATTCTGGTCGTCAAGAACGACGGCTCCAGCGCTACCGCTACCGTCAAGCAGCTCTTTACCTTCGACTACCTGGGCCGCACCGAGTGCCAGGAAGTCGGCGCTGGCGACATCGCCGCCGTCGTGGGCATCGACCGCACCGATATCGGCGATGTTTACACCGACCCCGAGAACCCCGTCGAGCTCGAGCCCATCGAGATCGACCCGCCGACCCTGTCCATCGTCTTTGAGGCTTCGACCTCCCCGCTCGTCGGCCGTGACGGCGACATTGTGGGCGCCCGTCAGCTCAAGGAGCGCCTGTTCAACGAGGCCGAGAACAACGTGACCATGAAGATCGAGGAGCTCGAGGACAAGAGCGGCGTCGAGGTCTCTGGCCGCGGCATTCTGCACCTGTCCGTCCTGATGGAGTCCATGCGCCGCGAGGGCTTTGAGTTCCAGGTCGGTCGTCCCCGCGTTCTGTTTAAGAAGGACGAGAACGGCAACAAGATGGAGCCCGTCGAGCAGGCTGTTGTCGAGTGCCCGGACGAGTACTCGGGCAAGGTCGTCGAGGTCTTCGGCACCTCCGGTGGCATCATGACGAGCATGGATACCTCGGGCATCGTGACGCACCTTGAGTTCAAGATCCCGACGCGCGGCATCATGGGTCTTAAGAACCGTATCATGAACGTCACCCACGGCGAGGGCGTGTTCTACCACACCTTCCTGGAGTATGGCCCCTACGCCGGCGAGATCGGCAACCGCCAGAACGGCGCCATGATCTCCATGACCACCGAGAAGGCCGTTGCCTACGCTCTGGGTACGCTGCAGGAGCGCGGTCAGCTGTTTGTTGAGCCGGGTACCGAGTGCTACGAGGGCATGATCGTGGGTGAGCGCAGCAAGGCCGGCGACATGGTCGTCAACATCGCCCGCACCAAGAACCTGGGTAACCAGCGTTCCTCGACCTCCGACATCTCCGTGCAGCTGGTGCCGCCTCGCACCTTCTCTCTGGAGGAGGCGCTGGAGTACATCGCCGACGACGAGCTGGTGGAGATCACTCCCAAGAACATCCGCCTGCGCAAGCGTCTGCTCAACGCCACCGACCGTAAGAAGGCAGCCGTCCGCGCTGGCCAGGTCAACAAATAAGCGCTGGGGCTTATAACTGCCAATAAGAAAGGGCGTCGACCGCAATGGTCGGCGCCCTTTTTGGTGCAATGGGGTCAGGTTGCTTTGCACCACCACAAAAGTGCCTGGCCCTTTTGTGGTGGTTGGCGGCTAGGCGGTGGGGAGTCCTGGCGTGTTAGCCGGCTGCTGCGGCTTGAGGTGGGCGTTGCGCCAGATGATCTGGATGGCGTAGCCGAGCGTGAAGACGAAGGCTACACCGCTGACAAAGTTGCCCATAAGAGGAAGTGCCGTGAGTGCGCCCGCGACGATACCGCCCACGGCGGCCATGGCGTAGCGGTTTTGGTTGTGTCCGACCATGCGCGCGACCGCGGTGCCCGTAAATGCCGCCGAGACCAAAGCGATGCCGATGACGCCGCACATGAGGGCGGCGGCGAGCGACAGGCCTGCAATCGAGATGATGAGCAGCAGCACGGCGGGAGCGACGGCGACCGTGCCCAGAAGACCACTTACCCACAGCGGCATGGGACGCTGATGGAGCATGCCGGCAGCGCTGGCGGTTGCGCGTGGAAAGACAAGCTCAAGCAGGATGGCGACAAAGCAGGTGGAAAGCGCCGCGGCAACGATGCCGCCGATAATGTCGTTGGCCGTAGAGGTGTTCTCGTTCTCGGTCCGGTCGATCTTGAGAGCTCCGACCTGGGCGCCCTCGGCCCGCTCGGGGTCCTGTGAGACGTGGGCGTTCACCGTGCCGGTGATGCGGGCGTTTTTACCCAGGATGAGCTTGTCGGCCCAGACCTCAACATCGCCATCGACGGTGCCGTCGATGGTTACGGTGTCGCCGGCAAGCGCCGCCGATTTGGCGGAGCCGCGCAGGGCGACCGTTTCGCCTGCCGCGTAAAAACAGTTGGCGGTGCTGCCGGTGTTGAGCACGACGTGCTGGCCGGCCACCGTGACGCTGCCATCGATTGCGGTTTTGGCGATATCGATGGTGCGTGCCGCCAGACGAACGGCGCCGCCTACGGTGCAATCGCGAATCGACAGGCTCTCACCCGCCGCGATAATATCGCGGCCGATGGAGGCGTCGTCTAGGTTGAGGCTTTGGCCGGCCCAGTACAGGTCTCCCTCGACGCCAGACGGAGTTGAGTCAACTTCGGTTGCGAGCACGTTGCCCGCGGTGTCAGTGCCGGCGAATGACGCCGTGGGGAGCACAGTAAGCGCAAGTGCAATCAGCGCGAAGATGAGTGTGATGCGGGCCCGCGCTTTACGGCGCCGGGTCGATGGTACTTGGTTGCAAGGCATAGCGAATCCTTCGTTAGATACTCGACATGTATCTAACAGGGTACCCAACGCGCGGGTGCTCTAAAAGAACCTCTCGGTTGCATTTCGGAGGGCTGTGCCGTGCTGTCTACTTTTTGCGATGCAAAAAACGTGCGATGTCGTCCTCGGTGGGACTTTTGATGTCAAAGCGCAGCGAGAGCCAGCGCAGACCCATGGTCACGACAACGCATACGACTAGCGCGGCGACATTGCTGACCAAGCCACTCATGGCGAGGCTTACATAGCTTGCCGATCCGGCGATGGCCGCGATGGCATAAAAGTTAGTGCGTTGGAAAATGCCCGGAACCACGCCCATAAAGCCGTCGCGCAACATGCCGCCGCCCACCGCGGTGAAAAAGCCCATCATGATGCATACGGCCGGCGCAAAGCCGTAGACCAACGCCTTGTCCGCGCCGGTTGCCGCATAGATGCCGACCGAGATGATGTCGAGCAGGGGAATGAGTTTCTCGGGTTTATCTACGATTGCCGGGAAGATGTAGATAATGGCCGCCGTGGCAATGGAAAGTGGTAGTGCCATCGGCTGGTTGAGGATGTAGACGTTGCCCACTTGCAGTGTCATGTCGCGTAATAGACCGCCGCCCAGGCCACAGACCACGGCAAGCGCGACCGCGCCCACCAGATCGAGCTTGTGCTCGCGCGCGACCAACACGCCCGAGATTGAAGCCGCGACGACGGCGAACATTTCGAGCCAAAACGGGATGGCGACCATGGCATCTGTGGCGCGTGAGGTAACGGTCATAGCGGCGACGACGGGCAAGATGGAATCCTTTGAGTTGCAGGTTTGGACAATGCCCGTACATAGTACATGGTTGGCGGCGATTGCGACCCTATTGCTCGGCAAACGGTAGGGGTTGGGTGCGGTCATAGGTTCCAAACATGTATACCAGCCTCCAAAGATGTCGAAAAATGTCGTTTTTGGCGGATGATGTACATGTTTTGGCGCGCGCCGAGCGGGCGACGTTACTCGGAGGGCGTCTCTATGTCCTTCGTGCCCTTCCAGTTGCGGATAAGTGCCTTTCGCAGTTCGTTTTGCTTTCGCTGATACTCGGCATCCGTGCAGCGGGGCATACCGAGTGCTTCGCGGATATTGTTCATGGCACGGTGAAAAGCGAGTTGACTGGCAAATTGCGCTGAGGTGAATGTGACAATGCGATAACCCATTTGGGCGAGCACAGCTTCGCGTTCCGCATCTGCTCCCTTACGGCCAGTCTCGTCGTGAAAGCCACCCTTATATTCGATGCCGAGCTCTCTGCGCTTATAGGTAATGAGGGCATCGATTTTGAGTGTTCGGGCTTTGGTGCAATGCCAAAGACGTTGAGGGATCTCGAGCGGTCGGTTGAGCTCGATGCCTCGAATGCCAACGCCGCCTTCGCTTGTTGGAAGTGAAAGTGCGATTGCCGATGCAGCCTCCATAGGCGAGACCGAGTGGTCGTAGACATGTCTGAGCGCGAGTCGCGCGCGTGTGGCACCGGGTTTGCCAGGGTGTTGATCGAGCAGTTCGACAATTTCGTCCTTGGAGGTGGTTGCTGGTTGCTCGGTATAAGGGTCAGAGGGATTAAGGCCCATGCGATAGTCGCCGCAAACTTCGTAGCCATACTCGAGGTATTCGATTCTATCCATCCACTCGGCGGCGAGCACGAAGGTGAAGGCTTCGTCGGTGATAAAGATGCCGGGCGTAAGCTCGTCAATATGGCCATAGGGTAGGCTTTGGCCGAGAACATGGCAAGTGACGCCGTTGGTGCGAATTCGCTCGAAAGCAAACACTACGGAGATATCGATAGTCTTGAACATATCGGGCGGAATGCCGCAGTCGGTGAGGGCCTGTCGTATGCGCGCGATGCGTTGCTGGGTGGAGAGACCTCTTGCGCCTATCTGGTAGTCGTGTTGCGCGACCGCTTGAACCCGGCCTTGCGGCGCGTGATGGACGAGCCATGCAGTTTTATGCGAAATGAGAACAGGGGTATCCATTGGGGACCTCTCGCTCTGAGTCGATACCCAACTCTTATGTCCGTTGAGGTGGGGAAATATACCGAATGCGAGTAAGCCGACTCATGCACGGCGTGTGTCATATACAAACGTGTACACCACCCTCCAAAAACGACATTTTTTGACATCTTTGGAGGGTGATGTACATGTTTGGGATGTTGGGTTGGGATTGAACGTGATGGGGGCGTGGCTGAATAGGAGGGATGTCCAAATTTTGAGCAGCGCTCAAAATTTATCCGGTCGGCTTACGCC
>UQYE01000081.1:0-7109 GCA_900545145.1 uncultured Collinsella sp.
CCGGTGGACGGCACCGAGCCGTCGGATGACTTGAAGAAGGGGGAGGCCTCGCGGCATCCCCCTTTTTTGTATCTCGGGCAATTTGTCTCACATAGTAGCTGTGTTTTATAACCCTCGTTTGTCGCATCTTCTGCGAACGGGCTACAATAACTTAGTCTGCGCGATATGGAGGTGAACATGGCTGAAGCTGGTATCGGCGTTGATATCGTCGAGATTTCCCGCATGAAATCAATTCTTGAAAAGACGCCGTCGTTTGCTCGGCGTGTGTTTACCGAAGAAGAGCGTGCGTATTGCGATGCATCATCGCGTCCCGCTGCTCACTATGCGAGCCGCTTTGCTTCGCGCGAGGCGGTGCTTAAAGCTCTCGGCACGGGTTTTAGTCAAGGCGTGGGTCGCAAGGATGTTTCGGTAACGCGTGATAAACTCGGCAAACCGAAGGCGCTGCTTTCGGGCCGTGCTCTCGAGATCGCTCAAGAACTGGGCGTTGTTGAGGTCGCTCTTTCCATTACGCTTACGGGAGACTTGGCCGTTGCGAATGCCATCGCGATTACCGAAGATGCTCGGCCTAAGCCAAAAGATGAAAAGGTGAGCACCAAGAAACGCGTTGCGCAGACATTTAAAGAGGCTCGCTCTGTATTAGATGAGCTCGAGCAGCTGCAGAATTCAGCATTGACGGAGCACCTGGGCGATGCTTCGCAAGATACGCTAGGAGCATAGATGAAACCGGTTTTGAGTACCGAAGAAGTCGTTCGTCTCGAGGATATCATCGAACGCGAAGGGACTTCGAAGGCCGAGCTTATGGAGCTAGCGGGTGAGTTTGCCGCTAACGAGGTCTTGAAGCTCAATCCCGATCGGGTTCTCGTTTTGGTCGGTTTTGGTAATAATGGCGGCGACGGTTGGGTTGCCGCCGATATCCTGAGCCATAAGGGTGTGGACGTGGATATCGTTTCTCCGGTTGAACCGGATGAGATTCCTGCTGCTCTGGCACGTCATGTTGCTCGTCGTACTGCCGGCCGCGATGTGCACGTTTGCGTCGGCCCCTCGCGTGATGAACTCGAGGTTTTGATCGATAAGGCCGATGTTGTTGTCGATGCCATTTTTGGTACCGGTTTCCACGGGAATCTGCGTGCGCCGTTCTCCATTTGGATTCCTACGGTCAATGAATGCGCCGATTGTGTCGTATCCATTGATGTCCCCTCGGGCCTGAATGCAGAGACGGGCGTTGTTGATGACGACTGCATTCGTGCCGAGCGCACGGTGACGATGATTGCGCCCAAGATTGGTCTGTATAGCGCTGATGGTCCTGAGTATGCTGGCGATTTGATCTGCGGCAATCTTTACGACCGTCTTGACGAGGTCATCGATGATGTCGACCACGCCGCCGAGATTGTCGAGCCCGGTGACTTAGTTGATTACTTTGCTCCGCTACCATCGAATATCGATAAGTATTCCCGTGGCTCCGTGCTTATTGTCGCCGGATCTGCGCAATATCCTGGTGCTGCCATTATGGCGGCCAAGTCTGCAGCTCGCGCGGGTGCTGGTTACGTGGCAGTCGCGGCTCCTGACGCCTGCGCCAATCTCATTCGCATGGCACTTCCTTCGATTCCGGTCTTTGCTATTCCGTCTGATTCCCGCGGCTCCTTTGGCGCCGCTGCGCGCATGACGGTGTGCGAGATCGCAAAGAAGTACAGCTGCGTGCTGTGCGGTCCCGGTATGACGACGTCTGCCGGCGCTATGCAGGTGGTTTCGGGCTTGCTCGAGCTTGATGTACCGCTAATTTTGGACGCCGATGCACTCAACTGCCTTGCTAAGATTGCCATTGACGGTATTGATAGTAACCCCGAGATGTATCGCCGCGAGCAGCCGTTGGTTATGACGCCGCACTATCGTGAGCTTTCGCGCCTGGTTGCCGGTGACGAGGTGAACGACCTTGGTACCGCGATTGCGGCCGCGCAGAAGGTTGTCTGGGCTGCAGGCTCCGACAATCTGGTGGTCATTGCCAAGGGGCCGACGACGGCTATCTGTGGCGTTGAGCGTGTGCTGCTGCCGCTCTCGGGTCCGGCTTCTCTGGCAACTGCCGGTTCGGGTGATGTTCTCGCGGGTATTTTGGCCGGCACGCTTGCCACCATGCGCGACGAGATGGATCGTTGGGAGTTGCTGTATTCGTACGCCGTCGCACTTCACAGCTACGCCGGTTTTGCCGCGGCGACGGAGTATGGTGAGAAGAGCGTCATCGCGACCGATCTTATCGACTTGATCGGTCCTGCCATGGAGCTGGCGGCAAAGGATGCGCTCGAAGATCTGGGAATCATGGACGAAGGGTCGGATGACTAATCATGAATAAAGCCGATTTGACGCGCTGGTCCTGGGTCGAGATCGACCGCGGGGCGCTCCGTCGCAACACGAGGGCCTATAAGAACTTGCTGAATCCACGTCAGCGCCTGTGCTGTGTGGTCAAGGCCGATGCTTATGGTCATGGAGCTGTTGAGTGCGCCAAGATCATGTATTCGGCCGGTGCCGACATGTTTGCCGTGGCGACGGTTAACGAGGGCGTTGGGCTCCGTCAGGGCGGGATTACTAAGCCCGTCCTGATTCTAAGTGAGCCGCCTATCGAGGCTATTCCTGCATTGCTCGAATTCGATATCATGCCCTCGGTCTATACGTCTGACTTTGCTCTTGCGTATGGCGAATGTGCCGTCGCGGCGGGCAAGGTGGGCAAGTATCATCTCGCCATCGAGACGGGCATGAACCGCATTGGCGTACATTACACGCAGGTGCTCGACTTTGTCCGCGGTATTAATTTCCATCGCGGTATTCAGTGCGACGGCGTATTTACGCACTTCGCCACGGCCGATGAACCTTCGGGCTGGGACTACAAACTGCAGTGTCAGCGCTTTACCGAGGCCGTTCAGGCCATTAAGGATGCGGGCTTTGAGTGCGGTATCGTGCACTGCGCCAATACGCCGTCCTCGATGCTCGACCCCTCGATGCATTTTGATATGATTCGCGCCGGCGTCGGCTTGTATGGCATGCAGCCGTGCGAGCTGAGTGGCCGCGTGATGCAGCTTGATCCCGTTATGAGCGTCCATGCGCGCGTGACGCGCGTGGCACACCCTGCGATGGGCGAGGGCGTGGGCTACGGTTTTACCTACCGCGTACCGCGTACGCGCGTTCAGATCTGCACCCTTCCGATCGGTTATGCCGATGGCCTTTCGCGTACGCTTTCCAATCGTATGGACGTGCTGTATCGCGGCGAGCGTGTGCGTCAGGTGGGCAATATCTGCATGGACCAGTTTATGGTCGCCATTCAGTCCAACCCGGCACACGAGATTCCCGAGGCCGAATATGGTGACGAGATGATTATTGTCGGCCGCGATGGCGATGCCGAGATCACTATGGACGAGATGGCCCGACTGCGCGGCACGATTAACTACGAGGTCGCTTGCGGCTTTGGTATGCGTCTCGACAAGGTCTACGTGTAGGAGTCGCTATGGGCGTCATGCACATCCCCGGCCATAGCCATCAGGCGCCGCGTGAGGTCGCACTCGAGGAGATCGAGGCCGTTCTGGGCGATTGTCACCTTTGCCAGCTTTACCAGTCGCGCCATAACATCGTGTTTGGCGTGGGAAACCCCCACGCTCGCGTGATGTTTATTGGCGAGGCGCCGGGCCGCAATGAGGATTTGCAGGGCGAGCCCTTTGTGGGGGCGGCAGGCGAGGACCTCAACGGCATTTTGTCGCTGGCGGGGCTCAAACGCGAAGACGTCTACATTGCCAACGTGCTTAAGTGCCGCCCGCCGGGAAACCGCAATCCGCGTCCCGAGGAAGTGCTGGCTTGCTCGCCATTTTTGCGTGAGCAGATTCGAAGCATCTGGCCCGATATTATTGTGACGCTCGGCAACCCCGCGACGCACTTTGTGCTAAAGACCGAGATTGGCATTACTAAGCTGCGCGGCAGGTTCCACCAGATGGGGCATTTTGTGGTAATGCCCACGTTCCATCCGGCAGCAGCGCTGCGCAATCCGGCGTGGCAGGAGCTGCTGGAGGAAGACTTTAAGATGCTGGGCGACTATCTGGAGCGACATCCCGCGCCAGAGGACGCCTCGGAATAATAAGGAGCATATATGTCCCTGGAGCGCCTGGGGGTAGGTACTTACAAAACGACTTGCGCTGCCGATACGGAGTACTTTGGCGAGCTAATTGCACCGTGCCTTGAGGACGGCGATGTGCTTATCCTGACCGGTGGCCTGGGAGTGGGCAAAACTCACTTTACCAAGGGCGTCTCGCGCGGGCTGGGCGATGGGCATATGGTTACGAGCCCTACGTTTGCGCTCATGGCCGTTCACGATCAAGGTCGTATTCCGCTGTTTCACTTTGATCTATACCGCCTGGAGCATGCCTACGAGCTCGAGGATACGGGCATTTTCGATGTGCTGGGCTATGAGGGTGCTTGCCTGCTGGAATGGGGCGAACAATTCCAAGACGAGCTGACGGATGAGTATCTTTCGGTGACGCTCAAGCGTGATGAGGGCGACAGCGATGTGCGAACGATAACGCTCGAGGCGCACGGTGACCGCGCAATGGAGCTTTCCCATTTGATTGATAAGGCTGTACAAGATGAGCTTGCATAACGACAACGCGCTGGTGGTGGCGCTCGATACCTCGACCGACATGCTTGCCTGCGCGGCAAGATGGATTGATGGGCAGACGGGCGAGACGAAGCTCGTGAGTGGCGATCACATGTGTCGCCGTCACGCCAACGTTGAGCTCGTGAATACCGTTGATGGCGTGCTGGCTCAAGCCGGTCTGGATCGCAGCGATGTTGGTTGCTACGTGGTCGGCCGCGGCCCGGGGTCGTTTACGGGCGTGCGCATCGGCATCTCCACTGCCAAGGGCCTCGCGCGTGGTGCCAATGTTCCGCTACTGGGCGTGTCGACGCTCGATGCTTGCGCTTGGACGGCGTGGAAGGCTGGCGTGCGCGGCAAGCTTGGTATCTTGGCCGATGCTATGCGCGGCGAGGTATATCCGGCGCTGTATATGCTGGTCGATGAGGGTCCCGAGCGTCAATTTGAGCGCGAACACGTGGTCAAGGCCGCCGTGGCGCTCGATGAGTGGCGCCGAGCAGCGGACTGGGATCAGGTTCAGCTGACCGGTGACGGTCTCGTGCGCTATGGCAAGCTGCTGGGTGAGGACGAGACCGCCCGCTGCGTGGAGCGAGACCTGTGGTGGCCTTCGGGCGAGGGCTTGCTGCTCGCGCACGCTGCGGGTGACGGCGATCCGGCTCGCGTCCTGCCGATTTACACGCGCCTTTCGGATGCCGAGGAAAACGAGCGCAAGCGTCTTGGTCTTGCCGAGAGTGCGCAGAGCGAAATTACGGGTGTTGCCGATGAGCTCGCCGGTCGTCATCTGCAGTTCCGTCCCATGGGCGCGGCGGATGCCGAGGGCGCGAGCGCGCTAGAGGCTGCCTGCTTTGAAGGTGCCGGACACGAGGCGTGGACGCCGGGCATGTTCCTGTCCGAACTGGGCGAGGACGTCGCTGCGCCGCGTAGTTGGTGGGTGGCACACGACGACGGCAAGCTGCTGGGCCTTGCCGGCGGTATGGTCGTGGACGGTGATGTGCAGATTCTGGATGTCGCCGTCGACCCGGCACATCGCCGTGAGGGCATTGCCCGCAAGCTGCTGTCGCATGTGAGCTATGATGCCCAGATGCTCGGCTGCACTACGGCTTCGCTCGAGGTCGAGGACGGTAACGAGGGAGCGACCGCGCTTTATAACGCTCTGGGCTTTACCGAGGCTGGCCGTCGCCGCGGCTACTATGGTGCCGGCAAGGACGCCATCGTCATGACGGCTCAGCTGCCCCTGGTGCTTCCGGTCGATAATGCTTCGCCCGAGCCGACGGCGGCAGAGCAGCGCGTATGGCCGCTGCCTGCGCCTGGGCGCTCCGAGGGGGAGCGTGCCGAAATTGAGCGCCGCCGCCTAGTGCTCGCTATCGAGAGCTCCTGCGACGAGACGGCCGTGGCGATTATCGATGCGGATGGCAATATGCTGGCCAACCAGGTGTCGACACAGATTGATTTTCACGCCCGCTTTGGCGGCGTGGTGCCCGAGATCGCCTCGCGCAAACACGTTGAGGTGATTGTGAGTGTCGTGGATGCGGCGCTCGAGGATGCCGCAGCATCGCTTGGTCTTGAGGGTGGAGCCATCGCGCCGAGCGAACTCGCCGCTGTTGGCGTGACGCAGGGTCCGGGCCTGGTGGGTGCTCTGGTAGTGGGCGTCGCCTTCGCCAAGGGCTTTGCCTATGCCGCCGGCAAGCCGCTCGTGTGCGTCAACCATCTGGAGGGCCATCTGTTCGCCAACCTGCTGGCGCAGCCCGATCTCAGGCCGCCGTTTATCTTCACGCTCGTCTCGGGCGGTCATACCATGCTCGTGCACGTGAAGGCATGGGGCGACTACGAGGTACTTGGTGAGACACTCGACGATGCTGTGGGCGAGGCCTTCGACAAGGTAGCCAAGGCGTTGGGTCTGGGCTATCCCGGTGGCCCCATCATCTCCAAGCTGGCCGAGACGGGCAACCCCCGCGCGATCGATTTTCCTCGCGCGCTTAACAGCAGGGGAGACTATCGTTTCTCGCTTTCGGGTCTTAAAACGGCCGTGACGCTCTACATCGAGCAGGAGACCAAGGCCGGGCGCACGATTCACCTGCCCGATCTGGCGGCTTCGTTTGAGGCAGCCGTCTTTGACGTTCAGTACAAGAAGGCCAAAAACGCCCTGCATGCCACCGGATGCAAGGAATACTGCATCGGCGGCGGCGTCTCGGCTAATCCGCATCTGCGCGAGATGATGATCAAGAAGCTTGGGCGTCAGGGGATCCGCGTAACGGTGCCACCGCTTTCGGCGTGCACCGACAACGCCGCCATGATCGCGGAGGTCGCTCGCCGTAAATTCGACCGAGGAGAAATCTCGCCGTTCGACGTCGATGCCGATCCGAACATGACGCTGTAGTCGCAAAGGTGCGATCCCCGGCGCTGCCCGGGCGCCAACGGCCGCATATGAACTTTCCTGCTCTACAGTCCTGCTCACGACGGAGGCCACATTAAGTGGCCTCCTGTT
>UQYE01000082.1:0-7098 GCA_900545145.1 uncultured Collinsella sp.
CATACTGGAAGTAGGCCTGAACGTACTTGTCGGTGTGATCGCCGATGATCTTGATGGAGTTCTTGTTGGCGCCGACGGTACCGTCGCCACCCAGACCCCAGAACTTGCACTCGATGGTGCCGGGGGCTGCGGTGTTGGGCGCATCCTCAGCCTCGGGCAGGCTCAGGTTGGTCACGTCATCGACGATGCCGATGGTGAACTCGCGCTTGGGCTCGTCCTTCTTGAGCTCCTCGAAGACAGCGAACGCGGACGCGGGAGGCGTGTCCTTGCTGCCCAGGCCGTAACGGCCGCCGACGACCTTGATACCCGTCTTGCCGGCCTCGTAGAGAGCGGAGACGACGTCCTGGTAGAGCGGCTCGCCGATGGAACCCGGCTCCTTGGTGCGGTCCATGACGGCAATCTTTTTGACGGTCTCGGGGAGAACGTCGACAAAGTGCTTGATGGAGAACGGACGGAACAGGCGAACCTTGACCAGGCCGACCTTCTCGCCGTGAGCGTTGAGGTAGTCGATGACTTCCTCGAGCACGTCGCAGAAGGAGCCCATGCACACGACGACGCGGTCGGCATCGGGAGCGCCGTAGTAGTTGAACAGGCCGTAATCGGTGCCGAGCTTCTCGTTGATCTTCTTCATGTAGCCCTCGACGACGGCGGGAAGCTCGTCGTAGACCTTGTTGCAGGCCTCGCGGTTCTGGAAGAAGATGTCGCCATTCTCGTGGCTGCCGCGGGTATGCGGGTGCTCAGGGTTGAGCGCGTGATCGCGGAAAGCCTGGACGGCGTCCATGTCGCACATCTCGGCCAGATCCTTGTAGTCCCACATGGCGACCTTCTGGATCTCGTGGCTGGTGCGGAAGCCATCGAAGAAGTTAAGGAACGGGGTCTTGCCCTCGATGGCGGCAAGGTGAGCCACCGGCGAGAGGTCCATGACCTCCTGGACGTTGCCCTCGGCGAGCATGGCGAAGCCGGTCTGACGGCAGGCCATGACGTCGGAGTGATCGCCAAAGATGTTCAGGGCGTGCGAAGCGACGCAACGCGCGGAGACGTGGAAAACGCCCGGGAGCTGCTCGCCCGCGATCTTGTACATGTTCGGGATCATCAGGAGCAGACCCTGAGAAGCCGTGTAGGTGGTGGTCAGAGCACCGGCGCCCAGCGAACCGTGAACGGTACCGGCTGCACCTGCCTCGGACTCCATCTCGACGACCTTGACCGGGGTGCCGAAGATGTTCTTGCGACCCTGGGCCGCCCACTGGTCGACATGGTCGGCCATCGGGCTGGACGGCGTAATGGGATAAATTCCCGCTACCTCGGTGTACGCATACGAAACATATGCGGCCGCCTCGTTGCCGTCCATAGACTTAAACTTACGCGCCATATACCCCTCTCCTCTCATATAGGTATACAGGCCCCGGCGATCGCCGGGATGTTGGCGTGATGGGATTTTCGTTGTTGCTTCCGATCATCTGGCAGGCGGACTTGGCAGCAGGTGCATGGCGTGGAGAGAAGGCATGCCGAGGCGAGGAGGGCTTCACGCGCTCCACAGGCCCAGCTACCCGTCTTGCACATGACCGAGCGCCGCAAAGGCCGCATGCCGGATGCTCCCGGGCACGCCCCGGCGATGGGAAGCGCCCGCAACGGAAATCCGCATGCGGGTTTATTGTACCCCGCCGTCAAGTGTAATTTCGACAAATATAGGTGGGCGGTAAAGGTTTACCTTAGGTGACCGCCAAGGGCCAAAATGGTCCCTCCATCCCCGGGCGACTGGCTCTGGCGCGCCAAGGAGTGTCCCCATGTGCCGGTAGAAAAGGAGCGTCCCTAACTGCCGGCTAGAGGGCGCCGAGGAGGATGGCGTAGGTGGTGGATTCGCCGAGTTTGAGCTCGTCGCCGGGGTTGAGCCGGGCGGAACGGCCGGGCTCTACTTGAATACACACGCTCGTGGCCCCGTTTACCACCACGGTGCCGTTCGTGGATGACAGGTCCTCGACAAACCATGTGCCAGAATCGTCGCACCAGATATGGGCATGGCGGGCCGAGACATCGTCGCCGACATCGGTGATGTCGCCCTCCCCCGTTGCCAGCGCGCCGATCTCGACGCCTTCCTCACTCGGCTGGATCCAGCGCGGGGCGCTCACCACGTAGCCGTTTTGCACGCGCAACAGTCCCAACGGATGCGCCGGCGCGGCCTCGTGCTCGCCCGCGACCGAAGATGTGCTCAGCGAGCGCGGCGTCGACGTGGCGCCGCCACAGGTCGCATGAGCGTAGTCGATGGCATAGGTCACCGACGAGCGGACATCTGCCGAGCAACCCACGGCGACAAACAGCACCAGGATGGCCTCGGCGCGCTCGGCGGGCATGAGCTCAGCCGCCTGCGACAGGCGCTCGAGCGCATTGCGATAGAGATTCGTGTCCTGATGGCATTCCTCGAGTGCCCGCACCATGGGCTCGCCAGCCGGGCCGCACACCATATTGGTCACGGCCGCGGCGTCCATGGGATTGCGACGGCGCAGGGCCAGCTGCGACATAATGCGCGCGGCCGAGGTGCCGTAATCGGCAAAATAACGTTCCTGCAGCGTGCCGACCGGCGCGCGCACGATAAAGCGCGAAACCCAGGAGCGATCGGCGGCACGGCTCTGCGGACTACGGCCGTCGGCGAGCGGGCGGCTCGAGAGCACCAGGCCGCACAGTTCGATATGGCTCAGGTGCGCTGCGCGCTTAAAGATGTCAAACATTGCCCCGCACGGGGTGAGCTCGGCTTGAGAAGCCATGGCTTAGCCCTCCTTGGTCGCAGAGATAGTGTCGGATACTTCGGCCGGCCCGCCAAAGGCGCGGGCAGCCGCGGCTCCGCCGGCAAGCGGCGTCGCCATGGGAATTTTCACACGTCGCGCTGACACGACGGGAAGCTCAAAGGCAAACCCCATCGCCAGCAAAAACCACGTGAGCGCATAGGTTGCAATTATGGCGGCCACCAGGCCCCCCGCCACGGCATGCTGGGAAAACACGGTACATGCGAGTGCAGCCAGAGCCGGGACCTCGCAGGCGGAAAGGGCCAACACGCCCTGCAGGAACCCCGCGCGGCGATTGCGCGCCAAGGCTCCGGCGGCAATGCCCACCATGCCCGGCAGCGCCAACGCCAGCGCGGCGATAATGGCTGGCAGCTTCCCGGACCACATAAGCGGTCCCACGATGAGCGTCACATGGGCGCCAGACACCAAAAACGCCGCTGATACCACAACCACAGCCCAAAGCACGCCGCATACCGCCGTCGCACCAACCATCGCCGCGCGCCGGGCCGTGTGCCCCGATACCTCCATCGGGCACGGCATGAGCGGCTCGGCGCGAAGAGAGCGGGCGACATTTTGCGCATAGTGGTCACAAAATGCCGAGAGCGCCGCCTCCACCGCAGCCGGCTCGGGACGATCTTCCTGATGGCAGGACAGGCAGGCCATCACCACATCGAACAGCTGAGCGTCGACAAACGCCAGCGCATCGCGCAGATCCTCGGAATTTGGATCGAGCCCCAGCTGCTGAGCCTGTTCGGCCGCGGCAAGTGCCACATCGGGCTCGCGTCGCAGCAGTTGCGTCAAGTCGCAGCCGGGCGCGTGGGCGCCGACGGGACAATCGGGCAGCGTATCCATCTTGAGGCGATAAGGGCTAGCGATATCGCGAGTCTTTTTGCGCGAGCCCGAAGTACCCGACGCACCCGGCGCTACTTCGTACGGCGCGACACCGGCGATGAGCTCGTAGACCGTACTCGCCGCTGCATAGACATCGATCGCCGGCGACATGCGAAGCATGCGCAGGTCGGGAATATCGTCGGTGAGCATCTCGGGCGGGGCGTAGGCCACCGTCGCGCGGCGCAACGTGGCATAGCGCTCGGTAAACGACGCCTTGCCGCCGGCGCCGGCCACCGCAGAAGCGGGCTCGAGCGCCAGCGACGAGCCAAAGTCGATCAAGCACAGGTCGAAGGTGCCTTCGGCAAGCTGTCGGTCGAGCGGCAGGCGCGCCGTGCGCACCATAATATTAGCGGGCGAGATATCGCGATGGACGAACCCCTCGCCTACCAAGCTCATGCGGCAGAGCAGATCGAACAGGTCGCGACCCAGGCGCGCCGCCACGAGCGGCGACAGACGCCCGGCATCGTCCACGGCAAGGCGCGAGCGCAAGCGAGCGAGCGTCTCGCCCTCGACCCACTCCATGACAATCGCGGGCACGCCGTCGACCTCGCCCCACCCGTACAAGCGGGGAAAGCCCTTAAGGCCCGAAAGGGCACGATGGCATTCATATTCCTCGCGAAACGCCGCCTTGAACTTGGTGACCAGCGCCTCGTGAGCAGCATCGTCGTCGAACTCATCGCGCGCCGGCAAGATGAGCTGCTTGAGCGCCACGGCCTCGCCCTGCGCGTTGACGGCACGCGTCACGCGGCCGATACCGCCGCGGCGCATGGTGGCGTCATCGGCAAACAGCATCGTAAAACGGCGCAGGTAGGCGGGAAGCTCGTCCGTGCCCAGGGCGACGGCCGGCTCAAACCCATCGACGCGCGCCAGGCGCAGGCCCACCATGGGATCGTGGGCAAGCGATTGGCTTGTGGCGGAAACAAGATTGGTCATCATAGAGCGATCGCCGCCACATTGTTATTGAAGTTGTTGAGCGCGACGTTATCGTCGCCGTAATGTCCGACCCATTGACACAGGTTTGTGTAGCAGCCCCAAAGGTTGGCGAATTGTCGATACCACTTTGACTGGGGAGGAAACGTCTGCCGGCCAAACTCGGCACGGATGACAAACATGTCATTGACCAGGCTGTCGCACGGTCCGGTGTCGCCCGTGGCGTTATAGGTCGACACCACGCTATTGGCGCGGGCGACATAGCCATCGAGCATGTTGTATTTGGTCACGAGCCAACTGTGGATACTCTCCTCCTCGGCAGCCGAGAGACCACCCGAGCCCGTGTCGCCGCCGGCGCCGCCGTCCATCGAGCCACCACTCGAAGATCCGCCGCCAGAAGCGGAGCCCGAACCGGAACCGCCGTCCGAGCCCGACGAACCGGTGCCAGAACCGGACCCATCCGAGCCGCCGGGTTTACCCGCCTGCTGCGTACCCTGTTCCTTCTGCTGCTCCGCCTTGTTAACGATAGATGCCACGCTGTTGTTGGAAAGCTTCGTAATGACCTTGGTGTTGGTGAGCACGATGGTCTTGCCGTTTGCCAGCGTGATCTCGTTGTCCGATGTTTCGGGACTGTCCGCATCGTCGCCACCGAACACAACGTGCGAGACCACGCTCGCCCACGCATATCCAGCTGTCGTTCCCAAGTCGCTTTTGGCCTTGCGCCCAATATGCAGATCGCGCGCAGCATGCGCCTGCACCATGGACGGCACCGTCATGCCATAAGCCGAAACACTGGCTATGACCAGCACGAGCGAGCAAGACAGCAGCACATACGCCCGAGGCGCCAGGCCCAGCCGGCGTCGCATGCGCACCGCGGCGCCATGCTTTGTCTGAGTGCCCCCGGGCCGCATGCGTTCTCCTCCAACAAAAACACGCCGCTTAAAAGCGGCGCATTCTTTCATATCCACAGTTGAGTGTATCAGCGAACCCAAAAGGTTGCGCAACGAATGGGCAAATACGAGATGCGAGCGGACCCATCCACGCGATAAGCGGATGAAAAGCAGGTTTGTTGCACAACAAATAAATGAACGCGCACCCAATTATGAGTGCCCCGTGCGGCAGGCCGACGGGACATGCCGCGAAGCTGACGCCGTTTAGATCGCGCGGCGGGCCTCGATAGCGCGGCCAAGCGTAAGCTCGTCGGCATACTCCAGGTCGCCGCCCACGGGAAGGCCGCTCGCCAGACGCGACACCTCAACGCCCAGCGGCTTAATGGTACGCGCCAGGTAGCTCGCCGTGGTCTCGCCCTCGATATTGGGGTTGGTGGCGATAATGACCTCGTGGATATCCTCATGGCCCAAGCGCGCCAACAGCTCGCGGACGTGCAGCTGCTCGGGGCCGATCTTATCCATGGGGCTGATCACGCCGCCCAGCACATGGTACAGGCCATGGTAGCTGCCCGTGCGCTCAATCGCCTGGACATCGCGCGGCTCGCCCACCACGCAGATACGGGTGGTGTCGCGCATCGGGTCCTGGCAGATGGAGCACTCGTCGGCCGTGGCGTAGTTAAAGCAGCGGCTGCAAAAGTGAACCTCCTGCTTAACCTCCAGGATAGCCTCGGCCAGGCGGCGCGCCTCCTCGGCATCGGCCTCGAGCAGGTAATAGGCGATGCGCTGGGCCGACTTGGGACCAATGCCCGGCAGACGGCCCAGCTCATCGAGCAATTTTTGCAGACTATGGTTGGCACTCATATATATGCGTGTCTTAGAACGGCATGCCCGGGATGTTGAGGCCGCCGGTGATGGCGCCCATCTGCTTGTTGGCAAGCTCGTTGACACCGCGGACGGCCTCGTTGACGGCAGCCATGATCATGTCCTGCAGCATATCGACGTCCTCGGGATCGAGGGCATCGGGGTCGATGGTGAGGTTGACGAGCTCCATCTCGCCGTTAACGGTCACCTTGACCATGCCGCCGCCGGCAGAGGCGTCGACGGTCTGGGACTTAAGGTTTTCCTGCGCGGCGGCAAGCTGCTCCTGCATCTTGCGAGCCTGCTTCATCATTTGCTGCATGTTCATACCGGCCATAATGGCTCCTTTACGTGCGGCCGCGCGACAAGCTGCAAGGGCAGCCGGAGCGCGACGGGACTTTCAAACTCAAAAATCGTACCACGGCGCGGGGCAAGCAAGCGGGGCGGACACGCTACCTCAGTCGATATACATGTCCTCCAATACAAACCACGCGCAAAGATTATGCAAGGCCGAATTATGCAAGGTTGCATAATATCGCATACTCAATCTAGTAGAGCCGAATCCGGCATTTCATGTGTGCCACTAAATAGCTAAATGCCAAACCGCTGCTCGAGGCGGAGCACATGGCGGCAGGGTATAATTTGATTGTCATAGATTGCAATTTGGAGGTGCCCCATGAATGCCCCCGACGCGCTCCAAAACATCCGCTCAAAACACCCCGTTGCATATGTGGTTCTCTATCTCTTTGTCG
>UQYE01000083.1:0-7058 GCA_900545145.1 uncultured Collinsella sp.
GGCGAGCAGCGGCATAAGGCCCTGCGCCGTATCGGCCGGGTTGGCGAGCGCGCAGACTAGGGCGCGCACCGTCTGCACCTCGGCTGCCTGGGCAAAGACCGAGCCACCCGCGATCACGCAGTCGAGCCCCTGGTCGCGGAAAGCCTGGGCATAAACGTCGGCGTTTGTCATGCGGCCCAGCAGCAGCACCATGCCGCCCTGGGGCTGGCCGGCATCGGCAAGCGCGCGGAACCGCTCCGCGATCGCGCGGGCCTTGGCCTGTGTGCGCTCCTGCGTACTGCCGCCGGCAACAAAGAGCGCCTGGCGACGCGAGGCGTCCGCTACCAGCGTGTCCTTGCGGCCGTCGCTCGCCTCAAGATCCAAAAAGCCCTGCATGAGGCCGCCGTCATCGCCGTCGAAGACGCGTGCCACGTAACGCAGCACCTCGTCATGGCTGCGGAAGTTGCGCACGAGCTTGACGAGCTCGCCGGCGGGGACATCGGCAGCAGCGCCGCCGCCTCGGCCGTCCCCGAGGCGTCCACTTTGCGCTCCTGGCGGCGGAAGACCTCGACCTCGGCGCCGCGGAAACGATAGATCGACTGCTGTGCATCGCCCACGGTACACAGCGCACGCTCGCCCGCGCCGGTCAGGTAACGGATCAGGTCGACCTGCATCTGGTCGGTATCCTGAAACTCATCGATCATGACCATCTTAAAGCGGCCCTCGTATGCCTCTCGGATGGCCGGGTAATCGCGCAGGGCCTCGTAGGCCATGCGCAGCAGGTCGTTGTTGTCGAGGGCAGACTGGGCAGCCTTGAGCGCGCGGTACTCAGCCTCTACAGAGCGGGCCAAGCCCACCAGCGCATCGAGCGCCGGACCGCCGCAGGCAAGCACGATATTGATAAACGCATCGGCAGCCTCGGCCTTGAGCAGCTCGACCTGCTCCTTGGGGAACGCCTTGCTCGCGCGCGGCATGGTGCACGACATCATGAGTCGTGCCGCATCGGCCATGGTCTTGCCGCTCGCCTCGAACGCGTCGATGGCATCGAGCGCCATCTGCGCTTTCTCGGTCGCGGCCTTGCTCGCACCCAACGCCGCGCGATAGGCGTCGGCAAGCGCAGAGGTGTCGGCCTGGCCGCGCGCCACGCACACATCGTCCATGCCGCCCGGCAGCTGGCTCGATAGCTCCAGCAGGTCGCGCACCAGACCTTTGATGGTGGTACCGGCGCCAAACGGCCCGCCCTCGCCCGCCATGGGATACCAAGCGTAGAGGGCCTTAAGCGAGGCGGCGAGCTCAGGCGCGGCATCGGGCGCCGTCGCGCGCCCCAGCACATGCTCGACAGCCTGATCCATAAGCTCATCGGTATCGGTGAGCACCGTGAATTCGGGATCGATGCCCAGCTCCAGCGCGTGCGTGCGCAGGATACGCGAGCACATACCGTGAATGGTCGAAATCCAAGCGTCGTCGACGGTCAGGGCCTCTTCGTCCATACCCTCTTCGATAAGCGCGCGGCGCACACGGTCGCGAATCTCGGCCGCGGCGTCTTTGGTAAAGGTAATGGCGAGCACCTGGTCCAGGTGCTCGACAAACGGACCGGATTCGGGCGAGAGCGCGTAGACGATGCGGCGCGTGAGGGTAAAGGTCTTGCCCGAGCCGGCGCCCGCCGAGACAAACAGCGGACGGTCGAGCGTTTTGACGATCTGCAGCTGTTGCGGCATCAAAGTCGAAAGATCCATGGTCTACACGTCCCTCCTTACAAACGTTCCTTCGTGGTTATACGAGCAGCGCGCATGCGCGGCCTGAGCCGACGTCGGGTCGACGGCGGCAACGTTGCCCGCCTCGAGCTCGCGCAGACGCTCGGCAATGCCGGTCTCCACGCGATCGAGCAGCGCATCGAAGTCCATGTTGCCGCCCTCGCCGGGAAAGCCCTTCTTAAGGCCTGGGATGCGGCCGTCGCCGCGCTCTTCCTCAAGCAACTCGGCGCTCGCCGCACCGCGCAGCGCGGGCTTGCCGCCCTTGGTCGAAAAATAGAGCGCCGCACGGGCATCCAGATCCAGCGCCCGGCGCATGGCCTGCGCATAGATAAGCGTCTGGGTATGGGGCGGCAGCCACCGCGGGTCGTCGATGGCGGCCTCGCCCGATTCCTCGTCGCGCACCGTGGGGTCGGCGAGTTTAAACTCCTCAACGCCCGTGCGATGCTTGTAGTCGATTACCACGGCGCGATTCTCGGCATCCACATCCACGCGGTCGATGCGCCCGCCGAGCGGCCAGCCGGCATACTCGACCTGGAGCTCGTTGAACGCAAACTCCAGGTAGCGCGGCGCGAAGGGCGCGAGCGCCTCGGACTCGTAGGCAAGCACACCCTCCAGCTGCGGCAAAATCTCGGCCACCTGGCGCTCCTCCACTGGAGAGAGCGGCACCAGCGGGCCCTCGGTACCGCGCTTGCCGGCGTGCTCGGCCAGGGTCTCGGCAAAGACCTCGTGCAGCAGCTCCTTCGCGCGCGGCAGATTCATGGGCGTCACGCGCTCCATGCCCTCCTGGGGCAGACGGGCATGCAAGTGTTCCAGCACGTCGTGGACAAAGTTGCCCTTCTCCATGTTGCCAAAGCCCGCATCGATGGACTGAGGTTTGACGCGATACGAGACGAACCAGCATAACGGGCAGGCGGAATAGGCCTCGATCTGCGAGGCAGACGTCAGGCGCGGCACCAGCGGCGCATCCTCGCCCTCGCCATCGCGACGGCGCAGGACCAGATACGGAATGGCTTCATCGCTCAGATGCTGAGGAGCTTCGCAGGTCACGCGCTCGCGCCTAAGACCTTCGCCTGCCGCGGGATCGAAGTCCCTTACGATATCACCCTCACCCACGCACTTCGCCTTGTCGGCGCCAGCGGTCTTAGCGTCGTCAGCTGCTTTAGCAGCTTCAGCGGCCTCGGCAGCGCCAGCGGCCTCGGCATGCGCCCGCAACTCAGTCCACACGGCAGCCGGGTAGCACTCGCGCGCCTGGCGATCGTGCGTCACGCGGGCAAGCGTAACCGGACCGCGCGCGGCCTGCATCGCGCGACCAAAGCGTACGCGCAACAAGGCGGCAGGCTCAAGCGTCACACCGCTGCGATCTAACTCTGCCGTCAGCGTGGCCAGCGGGCCCTCCTCATGTGAGAGCGGATAACTGTCCAGGTCGACGTCGGCAAGCAGCACGGCATCGTAGCTATCGGGGCGCAGGCCTGCCGCATCGGCAAGCGATGCAAAGCGCACTTGGGCGCGCGGCGCGCGGTCGACCTCGTAGGTCTCGTAATCGTAGGCGGTGCTACGCTTGTCTACCTTGGTGCGAATGCCATCGAGCACGGGCACGGTCGCGGCCTGCGACACGTCGAGCGCGCGAGCATCGTTCATAAGGATGTCGATGACGTGGCGCAGCAGAGCCACCTCCGCCTGGCGACGGGCTTGGCCATCCAAGCTGCCCAGCGAGCGATCGGGCAACCCCTCGGCAACGGCAAGCATGGCCTTGAGCGCCGTCACGGGCTTGTCACGCCACAGCGCCTGGAACACGTCCGAGACCACGCACGGCACGTTCTTAAACCAGTTCTCGTCGCTCGCCGCCTTGCGCGCGCCCCTCACCTGGCCTTGGACGCTCTGCAGCAGGCTCTTAACGCCCGCGGTAGTCTTGCTGCGCGAGAGACGCATATTCTTATCGAAGGTACGGGCATTGACGGCATCAGCGCCCGAAAGCGGACTGTAAATCCAGTCGGTAAGCTCCGGCGCGGGCCACCACTCAGTCTTAGAAGCTGCCCCTTCGTCGGCGGCCTTCATACGCTCGATCAGGTTGGCGAGCGCCGTGAACTGCCTGCCCGCAATGGATTGAGAAAACGCCGTGAACTCAACTGTCTCGGCAGCGATATGACGAGCCGCCAGACGAGAGGCGAGCTCACCGAACAGCTGGGGTGCCCGGGCAGAAACAACGAGCACGCGTACGGGGTCGGCGGGCGTTGCAGCAGCCTTATCGTCCTTGGACTCCTTGTGCGTTTTCACCAACTTATCGATGGCGTCCGCATAAGCATGGGCACGGGCATGGGGGCCGGCGACCTCAATAAAGGCAGGCTGAGCGGCGGTCCCGCAAGCGGCATCAGACGCGACGGCGTCCTCCCTCAGCGGCGCGGCCTCGAACAGCACACCGCGGGCATCAAATGCCGCGGCAAGCTCCTCGCGCATCGCCGCCTGCTCGCAGGCAAGCAGTACGACGACCTCTCCCCCATTGTTCGCCACGGCAGACAGCAGCTCGAGCAGGCCGTGCGTAAACGACGTGATACCGCGCACGCATACGGCGCGGGTGCACGCCGGCAGGTTATCGGCCAGGGCATCGGCCATAATGTCAGCCGCCTCGCAGGGCTCGACCATATCTCGACGGTCCAAACCACCCGCGTAGGCACGCAAAAGCTCGAACACACGAGCCTCGGCATCGCTTTTTGGCTCAGGCTGGCAATTGTTACCACGGCATCGCTCGGTACCCGTCCCTGCAACGCCCGGCAACACGTCGCGGGCCATGCGCGCAAGCATGCGCACTGTGCCCTGGCTGCGCGAAAGCGGCTGCAGGTCGGCATCGTCGAGACGCGTGACCATGTCCGAAAACAGCATCTGACGCTGCAGGTTGTCGACGAAACCGCGCCCGTCGCCCAAAAGCTCCCACAGCGAGCGAAGCCACGATGTAGGCGTTTTGTAGTCAATACCCAGCGAAATCCCGGCTTCCGCCGCATCATGGCGGCACAGGTCGAGCTCGGCAAACGTTAGCGCCAGAAGCACGGCACGTCCATGGCGGGCAATAAGGTCGGCAAGCAACGCCGACTCGGCATCGCTCAAATCCGTGCCGGCATTGGTGGTATAGATTCGAACAGGCATGGTCCTCCGCTCAAACTGTTCGCAATAATCAATGTATCCATCCTACCCGCCCACGCGGACAGATTTGCCCCACGCCAACAGATTTGATCCCTTGGGGACGGAGGAAAACGGATCACCGAAGGGGTCAGTCTAACCCGGTGATCCGTTTTCCTCCGTCCTTAAGGGATCAAAAAACCGCCCCCGGAGGAGCGGTTTTGCACAATTCGTTTTTGGCGCGGCCTACTCGCCATCCTCCAGCTTAATGAGGATTTTGCGGTAGCCACCGTACTCGCCGTTGAGCGCCTTGGACACACGGCTCACCGTGGTGGACGAAGCGCCGGTACGCGCCTGAACCTCAACATAGGGCTCGCCCTCGTCCAGATAACGCGCGACCTGCAGACGCTGCGATAGATCGCAAATCTCGCGCGGCGTGCAGATATCGGTCAAAAACGCTTGGATATCTTTCTCGTCGTCCAAAAGGCTAAATGCGTGGACCAGCTGCTTGACATCAGGCTTGTCAAACATGTTCTCGATATTCATCGATCACCGCCAAACCCGCCAAAAGGCATCGAAGTTGATACTGACATCGGGCATCGTTCGCCCGTTCTATGCAATAGGGCAACGCCTGTGGCTTTTGCCCGTAGCAGTTTAGCACACCACCAAACTAAAGCGACAAAACTCTCTGCCAGCGGCGCGTTTTCTAGGACGAACGCCGTTTTGAAACCGAATGCGCACGCAAGCTCCACGAATATCTGAGACAATGGGCGCCCAAACAGAGCCGTGCCCGAGCATCTGTCCGAGTTGCAAAGGCATGTGCCTCTCACGCTCCCTCACCACGCCATGCGCAAGAAAGGATTCACACCATGCGCTTTATGCTCAACTGGCTTTTGACCTCAATCGCCATCGCGATCGCAACGTTTCTCGTCCCCGGCATTCAGCCCTTCGGCATGGCCGACGCCTGGGTCTGCTTTGCCTTCGTGGGACTGTTCCTCAACATCGTCGACTCGCTCGTTAAGCCGTTCCTGACGGTCATCTCGCTGCCACTCACTATTATCACGCTTGGTATTTTTCAGCTTGTGGTCAACAGCTTTATGCTCGAGCTGGCCAGCTACCTGTCGGTCAATCTGCTGGGCGCGGGTATCTCCATCGCCAGCTTTGGATCGGCGTTTATGGGCAGCATCCTGGTATCCATCATGCGCAGCATTCTCGACAGCATCGCCAGGAACTAAAGCGACCGGATACGGGCCGCCACAACACGCCAAAACGAAGGCCGTCCATCGCAACGATGGGCGGCCTTGTCATTTGCCAAGCCTCAGAGGACAAGAAAATCTACCATTTCTGCCCCGTCCCCCAATAGCAGGTGGGGCTAGATGACGTAGTCGTAGCCCTCGTTGGGGGCAACGAGCGTATCGAGTGTCACGCCGTCGAGGTAGTCGTTGATGAGCTTGTCCAGGTTCTTCCAAACATCGAGTGTAGGACACTCATCAGATCGCGAGCAACCTTTGCAGTCGCCGTCCAGGCATGCGACCGGTGCTAGGCTACCCTCGGTCAGGCGCAGGATCTCGCCCACCGTGTACTGCTCGGGCGGGCGCGTGAGCACGTAGCCGCCGCCCTTGCCGCGCATGCCCGAGAGCATATTGGCGCGCACGAGCGTAGCCAAAATGTTCTCCAAATATTTCTCCGAAATCCCCTGACGCGCGGCGATCTCTTTGAGGGGAATGCGGCCTGCCGCCTGATGCTCGGCCAAGTCGACCATAACGCGCAGGGCATATCTGCCCTTTGTGGAAACCAACATATATATTGCTGCCTTTCGGTCTTTTAATTCGTAGAAATTCTAGCCGAAATATTGGTTTTGAAAATACCTATTCCCGTCAAGATGGTTAATCGACTCGTAATAATCTTCTATTTCCTATTGCATTACTAGGCTTTAGTGCCTACTATGCTTGCCAACAGCAAAACGAACAACCCATAAGGTTTGTGGGTTTCGCTGCTACCCACGCCGTAAAACCACACGGTATCCAGTCATTTGAACACTTTGGAGGTTCACCATGAGCAAGGTTTACACGTCCATCGATCAGCTTATCGGCCACACCCCGCTCCTGGAGCTCACCCACTTTGAGGCCGATGAGGACCTCAAGGCCCGTGTGCTCGTCAAGCTGGAATACTTCAACCCCGCCGGCTCCGTCAAGGACCGTATCGCCAAGGCCA
>UQYE01000084.1:0-6933 GCA_900545145.1 uncultured Collinsella sp.
GCTTGATCAGACGGCAGGCGTCGCCGCGGCGGAACAGACGCTGCAGCTTGCGCTCGACTGGGGCGTTGCCCTTCTGGACCTCGGCGCCCGAGGTTTCGATGGACTCGGTGTTCTGGGTTTTGGAGGAGCCGGTGGCGCCGCCGATGCCGTCGCGGCCGGTGCGGCCGCCCAGCAGGATGATCTTGTCGGTGGGGGCGGGGCACTCGCGACGCACGTGGTTTGCCGGGGTGGCGCCCACGACGGCGCCGACCTCCATGCGCTTGGCCACATAGCCGGGGTGATAGAGCTCGTTGACCTGGCCGGTGGCAAGGCCGATCTGGTTGCCGTAGCTGGAGTAGCCGGCGGCGGCAGTGGTCACGAGCTTGCGCTGCGGCAGCTTGCCCTCGAGCGTCTCGGAAACCGGGACGGTGGGGTCGCCGGCGCCGGTGACGCGCATGGCCTGGTACACGTAGCTGCGGCCCGAGAGCGGGTCGCGGATGGCACCGCCCACGCAGGTGGCGGCACCGCCGAAGGGCTCGATCTCGGTCGGGTGGTTGTGGGTCTCATTCTTAAAGAGGAACAGCCAGTCCTGGTCCTCGCCGTCGACATCGACTTTTACCTTGACGGTGCAGGCGTTGATCTCCTCGGATTCGTCGACATCGGTCATGACACCGGTCTTCTTAAGGTGCTTGGCGCCGATGGTGCCCATATCCATGAGGCAGACGGGCTTGGCGTCACGACCGAGCTCGTGGCGCATCTCCATGTAGCGGTCGAAGGCCTGCTGCACCACGGCGTCGTCGATCGTCACGTCATCCAGGACGGTACCGAAGGTGGTGTGGCGGCAGTGGTCGGACCAATAGGTGTCGATCACGCGGATCTCGGTGATGGTGGGGTCGCGATCTTCATCGCGGAAGTACTGCTGGCAGAAGGCGATGTCCGCCTCGTCCATGGCAAGACCGCGATCGGAGATAAAGGCGGCAAGACCGGCCTCGTCGAGCTCGCGGAAGCCGTCAAGCACCTCGACGGGCGCAGGCTCGGGGGTCTCCATGTGCAGCGTCTCGGGCAGGTCGAGCGAGGCGATGCGCGCCTCGACGGGGTTCACCACGTAGTGCTTGATGGCCTCGATGGCGGCCTCGTCCAGGGCGCCCGAGATCATATAGACCTTGGCGGAGCGTACGGCGGGGCGCTCGCCCTGGCTGATGAGCTGCACACACTCGCTGGCGGAGTCGGCGCGCTGGTCAAACTGGCCAGGCAGGAATTCGACGGCAAAGACGGCGCCGTCGCTTGCGGGGAGCTCGTTGTAGGTCACATCGACCTGGGGCTCGCTAAAGACGGTCGGCACGCAGGAGCGGAACAGCTCCTCATCGATGCCCTCGACGTCGTAGCGGTTGATAATCCTCAGGGCCTCGATGCCCTTGATGCCGAGAATCTCGGTCAGCTCGCCCTTGAGCTGCTGAGCCTCGACGTCGAACCCGGGTTTCTTCTCCACGTAGATACGAGAGACCATTGGTTCCTGCCTTCCTGATCGGTTGGGCGTACGGTGCGGTATGCGGCAGCGGTCGGTTTGCGGGGCAAGCCTCGCGGTCGCCTTGAGCCGCATACTTTTAAACCTCACTATGATACGACAGCTCGTGGCGCGTTGAGGACGGCGAGGGTGCTACAGTGGAGCGCAAACAAGAGAAAGGCATCACATGGCATTTGTTTCGCTCGCCATCATCGCACTCGTGGCCTTTGCAAGCCCCTTCATCGCCTCGGCGATTCCCGGAAAACCCGTTCCCGAGACGGTCTTTTTGCTCGTGTTTGGCGCGGTGCTGGGACCTCATATGCTCGGCATTATCCATGTGGATGCCGAGGTCTCGCTCGTGTCCGAGCTCGGCCTGGCCTTTTTGTTCCTGCTTGCCGGCTTTGAGATCGATCCCAAGAACATCACGGGCATCGAGGGGCGTTACGGCATGGCGACGTGGGTCGTCACGTTTGGCATCGCCTGGCTTGCCGTGCGCTTTACCCCGTGGTTTTCGGTCAGTCATTTTGATGGCATCGCCGTGACGCTGGCGTTGACCTCGACGGCGCTTGGGGCGCTCATGCCCATCTTGCGCGAGCGGTCGCTTGCCGGGACGCGCGTCGGCGATTCGATTCTTGCCTACGGTACGTGGGGTGAGCTTGGCCCCGTGCTCGCCATGTCGGTGCTGCTGTCTGCCCGTGCGGGTATCGAGACGTTGCTGATCTTGGGCCTGTTCGCCGTGGTGTGTGTGCTGCTTGCCGTGGTCCCCAGCCGCTCCAAGCGTATCGGCAGCCGCTTCTTTGCCTTTATTCAGGAGCGCGCCGATACGACTTCCCAAACGTTCGTGCGCCTTACGGTGCTCATCTTGGTCACGCTCGTGGCGTTTTCCGCCATATTTAGCCTCGATATCGTGCTGGGCGCTTTTGCGGCGGGCTTTGTCCTGCGCTATATCATCCCCGAGGGCAACCATACGCTCGAGCTTAAACTCGATGGCCTTGCCTATGGCTTTTTAATCCCGGTGTTCTTTACCGTGTCGGGTGCCAAGATCGACCTGACGGCTGTAGCATCGCGCCCTGGCCTGCTCGTGGGCTTTATCGTGGCGTTGCTGGTTATCCGCGCCGTGCCCATTCTTATTTCTATGAGCATTTGTCCTGCGACGCGCGATGTGTCGGCGTATGGCCGCATTACCGTGGCCCTGTACTGCACCACGGCGCTGCCGATTATCGTCGCCGTGACGAGCGTCGCTGTCAACGCCGGCGCATTATCACAGGGCGTCGCTTCGGTTATGGTGGCGGCCGGCGCCATCACGGTGTTCCTGATGCCACTGCTCGCGCAGCTCTTCTACCGCGTGGTCGATGCCGCGCCGGTTGCCGCCGTGGCAGAGGTTGCCGAGCATCCATCCGATGCGCTCGACATCCTGCGTGCCCATCACGATTTGGCGAGCCTGCTCGCACGCGAGCACGAGCTGCTGACCTCGCATGGTCACGGTCGCACGCTCGACGGCATACCTACCCTTGATTCCATTGCCGACCGCCTCTCGGCCGAGGCGGCAAGCGGGCACATC
Organism: uncultured Collinsella sp.; assembly: GCA_900545145.1. Taxonomy (GTDB): domain Bacteria; phylum Actinomycetota; class Coriobacteriia; order Coriobacteriales; family Coriobacteriaceae; genus Collinsella. The sequence goes on from UQYE01000084.1 coordinate 3,045, forward strand.
GATGCCCGTATCGTGGACGCCGCCCATTTGCTGGCCGAAAAGACTTACGGCGACGAGATCGACCCCGGCAAGCTCACCCCGCGTGAGCGCCGCCGCCTGGAGCGCGCCAAGCTCGCCGTGCGCGAATACCGCCGCCGCATGCTGGAGCTTTACGCACACGAAGAGGCCCAGGACGACGACGGCAGGTAGCCAACGTCGCCGCGGAAAATGCATCCCGGAATTGGCGTCTAGAGTGGGATGCGCTTTCCACGAGAAGTCCGTTGCGGAAAGCGCATCCCGGAATCCGGACCCAGAATGGGACATAGTTTCCGAAAGAAGGCTCTGGGGGAAGCTGCGCCCCGTTCTGAGCTGAAATACCGGGACGCAGTTTCCCATACAAACAGAACAAAGGCGCGCCGCCTGCAGTTGATGCAGGAAGCGCGCCTTTTAGTTGAGCAATGTTGAGGCTGGGAGCTGAGGCTTGTGGTCCCTTAAGAGCGGGCAGCTCCGTCGACGGGGAGCACAGCGCCCGTAACGTAGGCGGCCATGTCGCTCGCTAGGAAGACAAAGGCGTTGGCGACATCCTCGGGCTCGCCCATGCGGCCGAGCGGGATGGTAGCGATGATGGGCTTGATGACTTCTTCGGGCAGGTTGGCGACCATGTCGGTCCTGGTTACGCCGGGGGCGACGGCATTGACGCGAATGCCCACGGGGGCGAGCTCGCGTGAGAGCGACTGGACCATGCCGTTGACGGCGAACTTGGACGTGGGATAGCCAACGCCGGAGGGCTGACCGTACTTAGCGACCATCGAGCTCGTGGTGGTGATGGTGCCACCGTGGCCGGCTTCGGTCATGATCTTGGCAGCGGCCTGGTGACCATTAAAGACGGCGACGACGTTGAGGTCCATGACCTTGGCGAACTCCTCGGCCGTGTAGTCCAAAAGGGGCGAGCGCTGGGAGATACCGGCATTGTTGACGACCGTGTCGAGACCGCCCATGTCGGCTGCGGCCTGCGTAAAGGCCTCGGTTACGGCCTCGAGTGAGGTGAGGTTGCACGAACGCCCCCAGATCTTTGCCTCGGGATAGGCGGCGGCGAGCTTCTCAACGGCCGCGTCGGCGGTTTCCTGACGCGAACCAAAGACGGTGACGGCGGCGCCTTCCTCGATAAAACGGCAGGCGATGGCATAGCCGATACCGCGCGTGCCTCCGGTGATGATTGCTTTCTTACCCTCGAGCAACATGGTGCCTCCATTCTTCGGGGGTGGACATACGCTGCACAGCATAACGGCGCGCAAAATCAACTTCGTTCGCATATCGGTAAACGGCACCCTCGGTTGTCAGCGAATGGCCAAGTTGTTCAAACTTTTGCTTGATGAACGCAATGGGCGGTTTCAAACAAAGGGGCTCCCATCCAAACGGACGGGAGCCCCTCAGGTGCTATGTTGTGTGCCAAGGACTGGACTAGTTCGCCATGACGCCTTCGGTCCAGGCCTCGACGTCCTCGATGCGCAGGACGTTGGCGACCTCGGCCACGCAGTCGACGCTGGCAAGCTCGGCGGCGGCAGCCTGGACGTCCTTCTCGAGTGCGCGGTGCGTCAGGAAGATGACCGAGCAGGCATCGCTGACGCCCGACTTGCCGTCCTCGACCTGGTTGATGAGCGAGATCGAGATGTTGTGCTTGGCAAAGATGTCGACCGTCTCGGACAGGGCGCCCACGCGGTCGGCGACCTTCAGGCGCACATAGTACTTGGTCTGGAGCTCGTCCATGGGCTTAAAGGCGAGGTTGTGGCCATAGGGCTCAATCTCGGGCAGCGGAGCCACGCCGCGGCTGATCTGCTCGGAGAGCGACAGGATATCGCCCACGACGGCGCTCGCGGTGGGGAAGGAGCCTGCGCCGGCACCGTAGAACATGGTCTCGCCCACGGCGTCGCCCACCACGTAGACAGCGTTCATGGCGCCGTTGACCTTGGCAAGCATGTGGTCGGCGGGGATCAGCGTGGGATGCACCCGGACGTCGACGCCGGCGTCGGTGTTGCGTGCGATGCCCAGCAGCTTGATGGTGTAGCCGAGCTCGCGGGCCTGGGCAATGTCCTCGGCGCCGATGGTACGGATACCCTGCTGGTAGACATCGTCGGTGGTCACGCGGGTGCCAAAGCCGATGGAAGCGAGGATGGCCGTCTTGCTGGCGGCGTCGAAGCCGTCGACGTCGGCGGACGGGTCGGCCTCGGCATAGCCCTTTGCCTGGGCGTCGGCGAGCACGTCAGCGTAATCGGCGCCCTCGGCGTCCATGCGCGACAGGATGTAGTTGGTGGTGCCGTTGAGAATGCCAGCGATGGTCAGGATCTTGTTGCCCACCAGGTCGTGCTCAAGCGTGCTCACGATGGGGATGCCGCCGCCGCAGCTGGCCTCGCACTTAATCTGCACGCCACACGCGCGCGCCTTCTCGGCAAGCGTCTCGACGTGACGGCCCAGCAGAGCCTTGTTGGCAGAGACGACATGCTTGCCGTGCTCAAAGGCGGTGGTGAAGATCTCGGTTGCGGGATGCTCGCCGCCGATCAGCTCGACGACGATGTCGACGGCGGGGTCGGTGACGACATCGTGCCAGTCACTCGTAAAGGCCTCGCGCTCAATACCGGCTGCCTCGGCCTGCTCCCAGGCAAGCGCGCAGGCGCGGGTCAGCTTAAGGTCGATGCCGTAGGCTGCCAGGTACTCATCGTGGTGGCTCTTGATCAGACGGGCCACGCCGCCGCCGACGGTTCCCAGACCGATCAGACCGACGTTCACGGTGCGCAGGGATTCGCTCATAGATAGCTCCTTCGTGCATCTTATGGATGGATTAACCGCTTAAAGGTTGAGTGCATTCTAGCGTGAACCGAGGGCGCATGCTCGCCAGGCAACAGGAGTCGCACAAAACGGCACCCCCGAAACGCTGCGGAAACATTGGAAACATGCTCGCTACAAACGGAACTCCGTAACAAACTGTCAACGTTTGCGCCATAAGGTTTGCCCCGTACCGCAAAACAGCCGCACCGCGGCCAGCGAAAAGGGGGACACCATGTTTAGTATCAACAACGCACTGAGCCGTAGGAGTTTCTTGGCAGGAGCCGCGGCGCTCGGCAGCACCGCCGCGCTCGCTGGCTGCTCTTCGAGTGGCTCTGACGGCGGCTCCGCCGATGACGGCAAGACCTTCAAGATCGGTGTTATCGGCCCTCTGACCGGCGCCGCGGCAACCTATGGCGTTTCGGCCGAGAAGGGCGCCAAGCTCGCCGCCAAGGATTTCTCGACCAAGGACCTCAAACTCTCGCTTAAGTCCGAGGACGACGTCGCCGACGGCGAGAAGGCCATCAACGCCTTCAATACCTTGTGCGACTGGGGCATGCAGGCGCTTGTCGGCCCCGTTACCACCGGCGCCGCCGTCGCCGTCTCGGGCGAGATCGCCGACGATATGCTCATGGTCACGCCTTCGGCCTCGTCGCTCGATGTCACCAAGGGAAAGACCACGGTCTTTCAGGTTTGCTTCACCGACCCCACCATGGGCGCCAGCGCCGCGAAGTTCTTGGCCGAGAAGTACGCGGACGCCAAGATCGCCCTGTTCTACAACTCCGGCGATACGTACAGCTCGGGCGTTGCCGACGCCTTTGCCGAGCAGGCCAAGGCATCCAAGCTCGATGTCGTCGATACCGAGACCTTTAAGGACGACTCTTCCACGAGCTTTACCAACCAGCTCACCAAGGCCAAGGAGGCCGGCGCCACGCTTATTTTTGCTCCGATCTATTACACGCCGGCGTCCGTCCTGCTCAAGAACGCCAAGGACATGGGGTACGACATGACGCTTATGGGCACCGACGGCATGGACGGCCTGCTCTCCGTTGAGGGCTTCGATACCTCTCTTGCCGAGGGAGTGCTGCTC
>UQYE01000085.1:0-6739 GCA_900545145.1 uncultured Collinsella sp.
GGCGTACAGCCGCGATATGGCCTACGCCGCCGCCCGTTACACCGAGGCCAAGCTCTCCCCCATCAGCGCCGAGATCTTCAAGGACATCGACAAGGACCCGGTCGACTTCGTCGACAGCTACGACGGCGCCATGAAGGAGCCGCGCCTGCTGCCCACCACGTTCCCCAACATCCTTGTCTCGGCCAATAAGGGCATCGGCGTCGCCATGGCGTCCGACATCTGCGGTTTCAACCTCAACGAGGTCTGCACCGCCACGATGCACTACCTGCAGGATCCCGACTGCGACCTGCTCGAGTACATGCCCATGCCCGACTTCTCGACCGGCGGCGAGATTATCTACCGCCGCGAGGAGATGGAGAAGATCGTCGAGACCGGCCTGGGCAGCTTCCAGATTCGCTCCCGCTGGCGCTGGATTCCCGAAGAGCGCATCATCGAGGTCTACGAGATCCCCTACACCACCAAGACCGATGTCATCATCGAGCGCATCGTCAAGCTCTCCAAGGAGGGCAAGGTCAAGGAGATCGCAGACATCCGCGATGAAACCGACCTTTCGGGTCTGCGTATCGCCATCGACCTTAAGCGCGGTGTCGACCCCGACAAGCTCATGGCCAAGCTCTATCGCTCGACCACGCTGCAGGATTCGTTCTCGTGCAACTTCAACGTGCTCGTCGACGGCTATCCCCGTGTTATGGGCGTGCGCCAGATTCTGCACGAGTGGGTCAAGTGGCGTATTGAGTCCACGCGTCGCCGCATTAACTTTGACCTGGGCAAAAAGTCCGAGCGCCTGCACCTGCTGCACGGCCTTGAGGCAATTCTGCTCGACATCGACAAGGCCATCGCCATCATCCGCGGCACTAAGCTCGAGGCAGAGGTTGTACCCAACCTTATGAAGGGTTTCGACATCGACGAGACCCAGGCCGAGTTTGTCGCCGAGCTCAAGCTCCGCAACATCAACGAGGAGTACATCCTCAACCGCACCAAGGACATCGCCAAGCTCGAGGGTGAGATCGCCGAACTCGAGGAGATCCTCTCGAGCGAGGACAACATCAAGAAGGTCATCAGCGACGAGCTGGCCGCGGTCAACAAGAAGTACGTGATGCCGCGCCGCACGGGCAGGATCGAGCCCCATGAGGTTATCGAGGTAAGCCTGGAGCCCGAGGTCGAGGAGTACCCGGTTACCATCATGCTTTCGCGCGATGGCTACCTCAAGAAGATGACGGACCGCGTGCTCAAGAAGGCGACCACGCTCAAGTACAAGGACGGCGACAAACCCTTTATCGAGTTCCCGTCCTCCAACACGCACGAGCTGCTGGTCTTTACCAACAAGAGCCAGGTGTACAAGTGCAAGGTCGCGGCGTTTGAGGATACCAAGTCGGCCCAGCTGGGCTCGTACCTTCCGACCGATCTCGAGATGGAACCCGACGAGAGCGTCATCTGGGTCATCGACCCCGAGGACTACAAGGCCGACGTGCTGTTCGTCTTTGAGAACGGCCGCGTGGTGCGTGTCGCGCTTTCTGGATACGTTACCAAGACCAACCGCAAGCGCCTTAAGAACGCCATCTACGGCGGCAGCAAGCTGCTGTATGCGCAGGTGCTCAAGGAGGACCGCGACCTCGCGCTGGTCTCGAGCGACTACCGCCTGATGAACTTCAACACGTCGCTGCTCAAGACCAAGACGACCACCAACACGCAGGGCGTCCAGGCCTTTACGGCCAAGAAGGGCCGCTCGGTCACCACCGTCGGCACGACCGAGGAGATTCTTGGCGCCGGCGTCTCGGCCGAAAAGTTCACCGCGCAGAGCCTACCTTCCGCCGGTGCCCTCATGAAGGAAAACGACATGCCGAGCCTGTTTGACTAAAACAACGGCGACCAAACCGTCATGGTTGTACAAAGCAGCGGGGCCCGGAACGCAGTAAACGCTGTGCCCTGGGCCCCATGCATTACAGCAGTATCATCCCTATAGACAAAATGCCGCATAAAGTGGAACAGACATAAGCCCATCATTCATTCCAAAGGGCTTAGTCGATAGCCTGATAAGGCGCACGCCCGGATGGGTCTTTTTAAGTGAGGACAGGCTTCGAGATCTTGTGTTCTCTCCCGCCTTGACTTCAATCGCAGACAAGCATCCCTGCTTCTCTACTACAAAGTCGATTTCCGCACGATTATCTCGCGCCCAATAATGCAGCGGATAGCCAATGGCCGAAAGCTGCTGGGCAACGTAGTTTTCGGTAAGTGCACCCATGAATGTGCCGCCGATGCCGGCAAGAATATCGGCGCGTTGAGCACCGGCCTTGGAGACGAGCAGCCCTGTATCCGCCTGATAGATTTTAAAAGCAGAAGGATTAACGAAGGCCTCTAAAGGGCTTTCGATCTGCCCGACTAGGCTGCAGCGCGCCACCGTACCCGACAATACAAGCCAGTCGAGAGCATCTCCAAAGAGAGACGCATTGCCCCCCGCTCGCACTACCTTGTATTGAAATTTACGATTCTCTTTGGCAAGCTGCTGTGGAATGGAATCGAAGCACGCACGCGTCTTTGCGCTCAAGCGTTCATCAGCATATTTATTGGTGTCGGCGGAATATCCGTCGAGAATAATCCGATGCTTTTCGGACACATCAATGATTGACTGATCATCGATATACGTTTGGACCGCCTCGGGCATTCCGCCAACAACAAGATACTGTCGATAGAGCCCAAGCGCCTTTTCATGAAGGCTTGGCGCGAGAGGACCCATTAACTCGAATGACGAGCGTATCTCGTCGACCAGCTGATCGTGCCCCATCGCCCAGAGAAACTCCTCGAAATCGAGTGGAGTCATCTCAATCAAGTCGGTCTTTCCGACGGGGAACGAATACGACTGATGGTTAATGGCAACCCCAAGAAGCGACCCAGCAGCCGCAACGTAATACTCGGGAGCATCTTCGCAAAAGTATTTAAGGGAAGTGAGCGCTTCCTCGCATGCCTGGATCTCATCAATGAACAGTAAGGTTTTGCCAGGCACGATACGCTGTCCCGTACGAGCCTCGATCGCGCGTACAATCGAATGAGGGTCAAGACCGCCCGAAAAATCCGCTCGCGCCGACCGGTCGTTCTCAAGATTAACGTAGACAACCGATTCGAAAAGACCCTGGGCGTACGTTCTGAGCAAATAGGTCTTGCCACACTGGCGCACGCCTTTGACCAGCAAAGGTTTTCTATCGGCTCTGTCTCGCCATTCCCTAAGGAGCTCGTCTGCCTTGCGACGCATGCGCAACCTTCCCTCATGAACTTCTGTTTGACAATATTTTAACGCGAATTAATTTGTTTTCAGTTATTTTTCTGCGTTTAAAAATTGTTCTATACGGCACTTGAGGGAATGCGCCCCTATCTCTCGGTAAGGACAGCAAGCATTTCCACCAACACCGATTGCCATGCGCTCTTCTTGCCCTTAGGCGAGCTTGCGAGCGAGCTCTCGCACCTCTTCCAGCTTGGGCGAGGAGGCCATGCTGTCGCGCTCGGTCATACCGCTGATGGTGACAATGCCCTGGTCCGCCCACTTGCAGTAAGCGCAGGTTGACTTGTACATGGCGATCGCCGCGTCATAGACGCCCTGGCTGTGGCTATCGAGCAGAAGGGCCGTCTTGGTGAACGGGAATCCCGTGGCACCGAAAGCGTACAGACGGTCGATGGCGGCCTTTTCCTGCGCGGTGATATCGAACCAGTAGATAGGCGAAGCAAAGACGACCATATCTGCGTCTTTCAGCGACTCGATCACGTTGACCATGTCATCCTTCTGCACGCAGACGCCCTCATGAGCGAAGCAGTACTGGCATCCCAAGCAGCCGGCGATCTTCTTGCTGGCAACGCGAACGACCTCAACCGTATTACCGCCCTCACGCGCGGTCTCGGCAAACACCTCGACCATGGTATCGGTATTGGCGCCCTTACGCGGGCTGCCGCTCAATACAACGATATTCATAGGATTCCCTCTCCTTCATGCTGCAGGCGCGCGGCATGTTTTTTGTAACCAAAACGAATGGAGTTAATCAATCGCCAGCAGGCCATATCTCTTGTTCAAGTTCCCTAAAGAAGCTCAAAACGATTGCGATTGCCTCATACAACATCGAAAACCAAAGAGGGGCCATAGCAACGTCGCCTGCCTGAAATGGCCTGCGGTCAAAATCAACTACAGGGGATCGTGACGAGCCGATACCGCCCGCATGCCCCCTTCGGAATAGGCGCTGAGCAGCTCCTGAGCGTGGGCAAACTCGGGCCCTCGCCTCCAACCGAGCAGGCGGTTGACCGCGAGATTTCCCTGGACGTTGTGGACGAAGAGCAGATAGGCGTCCTCGCGCGAAAGCCCAGTCTCCTCCATGATCGAGGGAACCATCTGCTCGGCGCCGCGCTCGACGACGCGCTGTGCCACCCGGGCGTACGCGTCGTCATCCGAGTAGAGCAGATAATAGTCATCGTTTGCCGGCGGACGCTGGCAGAGGGCACCCGCCTCCGTTCCCTCGAGCGGCGGCACCGCCGCCAAGGCCTCGTCGATAAGCGCGTCGAGCAGGGCGAACTTGTCCTCGTAGTGCAGATAGAACGTGCCACGGTTGATATCGGCGCGGCGGCAGATATCCGCTACCGTCATCTTCGCGAAGCCGACCTCGGCCAGCAGCGCGAAGAACGCCTCCCGTATGACCGAGAGTGTATAGCGTCGGCGACGATCGATCTTCCCCGCTTCCATTACCCCTCCAATTGCAACGCTCGACAATGCCCGGCAAACGCTCGTTTATCGACAGCAGGCCGAAGCTGTTCATTGCTCTTAAGCAAATCGACATGGATACTTTTTATAGACACCTGTTTATAATAGCTGAAAGAAGGTATCCAGTGACCACGTACGAGCAGCTCGTTATCGAGCTCACCAACCAATCGTTTTCCCTTCAGGCCGCCTACCGCAGCGGCGGCACGCCCTATGAGCTGAGTGACCGCGAGCCCGAGCCCTACGACCAGCAAATCAGGGACTTCGCCCGCATGATCGAGGAAGCCGATTGCGTGCTGGTGGGCGGGGCCTCTGGGCTCTCCGCGGCGGGCGGCGGCGACTTCTATTACGAGGACAACGCAACCTATCGCAGGCATTTCGGCAAATTCGCCGAGCGCTACGGTTTCAAGGGCGCTTTCGAGGGGTCGTTCTACCGCTGGCCCACCGCCAAGGCGCGCTGGGGATACCTCGCCACCTTCCTCGACACCACGCTCAGCGCCCCGCTGCGCAAGCCCTACAGGGACCTCGACATCATTATCGCCGAGAAGGATTTCTTCGTGCTCACCACCAACCAGGACACGCAGTTTGTGAAGCTCTATCCCTGGGAGAAAGTGGCAGAGATCCAAGGCGACCACCGCTTCTTTCAGTGCTCCCACTGTTGCACCGACGAGGTGTGGAACGCGGTCGAGCCGGTCTCCCACATGGTAGAGGCCATGGGAGACGGTCTGGAGGTTCCGACAGAGCTCGTGCCGCGCTGCCCGCACTGCGGGGCAGAGGCGTTCCCCTGGGTTCGCGGCTACGGCAACTTCCTGCAGGGCGAACTCTACGAGGAGCAGTACCGCAAGGTGTCCGACTGGCTCGACGCGCACGCACGGCAGAGGATCCTCTTCCTCGAGCTGGGTGTGGGCCGCATGACGCCCGCGTTTATCCAGGAGCCGTTCTGGGCCCTCACGGCGCAGTTACCGCAGGCCAGCTACATCGCCGTAAACAACAAGACGCAGTTTCTCCCCCGCGCGATCGAGGATCGGGGGCTCGCCGTTCGCGCCGACATCGCCGACGTGCTTGCCGACGTGCGCAAGACGCTGGGGAGGTAGCGCATGGAGACGGCGAAAGCAGTTCGCATAGGCAGGGCGCTTTCCGAGGCGGATCTTGTCATCATCGGCGCCAGCAACGGGCTGGACATGGCAGAGGGGCTCAACCTCTTCTGCGCCGATGCTCATTTCCGAGAGGCGTACGGCGACCTCGCTCAGGCCGACGGCATCGGCTGCATACTGCAGGGGCTCGCCTCCCCGGATGCCAGCGTGCGAAGCCGATGGGTCGAGCGGTTCCATCAAAAGGAGTATGTCGAGTATGAGCCCAGCCCGCTCATGAACGGGCTGCGGCGTCTTACGGAGCACGCCGACACCTTCGTGGTCACATGCAACATCGACGGGCACTTCGCGCGCGCCGGGTTCGACGAGGAGCGCGTGCTCGAGACTGAGGGGAGCACGCGCACGTCGGTTGACGAGCGGCGCCTCGCCCATCCAGACGCCCTCGCCATGACCCAGCTCGACGAGCTCGCGCGTCTTGTGCAAGCCCATCGCAACGGCAGGGTCGCCATCCTCGAACTTGGCGTGGGACTGCACAACGGCGTCATAAAGCGCATGCTCGCCCAGATCGCGAACGCCTGCGAGCACGCCACCTACATCGTGTTCAACTACGGCCAGGCCATGGCGCCCGACGCTTCGTGCGAGACGATTCTCGTTGACGGCGATATGGCCCCGGCTTTCGAGGAGATTGCCCAATGCCGTCTCTAGAGAGGGAAGCGTATAGGCTTCGAAGCCTTATCGACGATGCCGACGCCATCATCGTCGGCATCGGCTCGGGCATGTCAAGCGCCGCCGGGTTCAACCATTACAACCGCGCAGGCATGGTGCGCGCCGGAATGACGGACTGGCAGCAAGCCTTTGGCTTCAAGAGCCTTTTCGACGGCTTCTACCACCTCTACCCCAGCCTCGAGCAGCAATG
>UQYE01000086.1:0-6702 GCA_900545145.1 uncultured Collinsella sp.
GGCCTGCGGTTTTCGCGAAATACGGGGTATGGTCGAGGGGTCGGGGTTAAACGTAGTAGATGGGCCGGTTTCGTGGCGGCGGCATCGCAGGCAGCCGACCGAGGGCGCCCGGAAATGAGCAGGGCATCCGTCTAACGACCGATTTCCAGCCAGTTGTACAGTACGTTGGCTCGTAGCTCCATTTCCGTCGTCTTTTGCGCCTTAGTTTTGCACCTATAGCGTAATTCCAAGCGCGAGCAAAGACTTCTCACGATCGCATCAAGCTGCTCGGCATCGTTAAGCATGTCGTGCGTAACCAGGAAGACGTCATACCCCATACTTTGCAGCGCCGTCATTCGTTTGGCATCGTGGACGAGCACGGCGCCTGATCCGTGGATAACCTCTCCCTGAATCTCCACGATGCCTGCTTTCATTATGGTTGGATTTACGATCACGATATCCCCGTAGCAGACTTTTTGCCCTGCAATGCTCTGCGCCGATGCGGTAAGCGGCGTAAGGTCGTTAACATAAACGTTACGAAAGCCGGCACCGCCGCGAGAGCGAGGAAGCGATAGCAATAAAATTCCTGCAACTTCAAGCGGAGAAGCTGCTATACCTGTCACCAGCTGCGCGGCGTTGTAAAACTTTGTACCCCACTTTCGTCTTTTCATCTTACCGGCGTACTCATGAAGCTCGTGTAATTCGATGAGCGGCTTCCTCATCCAGAGCGAAGTGCCCTTTAGCCTTGTGACCTCCTTCGTTATCTTTTGTCCGTTGGGCTCCTTCGTGTTTACCTGTTCTTTGACTTTTATGCGCGCATAAACGCGTTTCCATTGTGGTTCGTCTTGGCTTTCATCGAGGTCAAAGAGGGATTCGGTGGTTGCATTCTCGGCAGCCTTATTGGCTTTGTCTAGTTCCGCTTCTACTGCTACCGTGGGCTCAAAGACTGAGAACCATCCGCAAAATTCGTACATGGCAAGGACAAGATCGGTTGGAGACACAAAGCGCGCCATGGTAAATAGCGTCGCAAGTGGATTGGTAACCCTAAAGCTCATCGCGGTTTCCAGCGTGCTATCCACTCCCGAAGCATCATCACAGTGGATTGTTGTCCGTAATCCCGAATGGTAGTTAACGCCACCGCGCACTGTGGTGGTAATAATCGGGGTCTTGAGGATATCGGTTACGAAAGGGGCTTGGGCTAGAGCTCGCCAGCCGTCTTCTGGGCTTGGCAGTCTTGGGTAGAGGTCGCGGACCTGCGGTGGGCAGCGCCAGTAGCGGAACGCGGTGTTTGCACAAATGATTTCGTCCATATGGGCCTCCCCTAGCTTTGGCTGCGTGCCGTTATGTTTGCAGGTAGACCGATTATCAATGGCGGCATCATGCCGGTAAGTACCAGAAGCTGACCAAATGCCGACAAATAGCTTGACGCATTTCGCCTAAAGATCGCCGTGCGGCACAAATCTGCTGGCAGGCGTTCTGGGGTCGTGGTCCCTATCTCCACATTTGTGCGTGAATCCCATGGCAAATTCAATGAAAGATCGCATGAGCTTTATGCAAAACGCGCGATGACGTCAGCACATGAGAGATCAGCTAGAAACGCGTTTAAATTTTTCGATTCGATTTTGGTGTCACCCTTGGTGTCAAAAAGAAAAAGGCCAGAGACTTAACATCTCTGACCTGTTCTTTAGATGGTGGGCGATACAAGATTCGAACTTGTGACCCCATCCGTGTGAAGGATATGCTCTACCCCTGAGCCAATCGCCCGTCGCCTTTCGGCAAAAGAGATACTATCATAGCCGCGCGTGGTTTACCAAGAACTTTTTGCCCTCGATTGTAAATTTGTGAGAGCAAACCGCGCAACCGCAATCAGGGTACGCGACAAACCACCAGTTCAACAGTCCTTTATCGCTTGATCCACGAAGTCTCAGGGCGGCAGATGAGTCGCGCGTTGTTGTAGGCCATGTCGAGCGTGAGGCAGGTGCGCGCGGCGTAGAAACCGTCCTCGCGCTGGATGGTCAGCGCCAGCTCGGGCTTGTCGCCGGTTAGGCACAGCGGCAAGAGCAGCTGGATCCGGCCGCCGTAGAACTGCGGCACGGCGAGCGTGTAGTTGGCTGCGGCGCGGCGGGCGGCCTCGACGACGGCACCCTCAAAGGCACGGCGCAGCAGCAGTGAGTTGTCCTCCCCCATCAGGCTGGCAGGAATGCGCGTCAGGTTCTCCTCGTCGCCCAGAATATGGTCGATGTTGGAGCGGATGGGAAGGCGGTAGTCAAAGACCAGCTCGGAAGGGTCCTCGGCAAAGCGCACGCGGCACGGCAGGTACTCAAACGAGACCAGCATGGGGTCGCTCTCCTTAAAGAAGCCCTTCATAAACCAGCGCTGGCGCGCGTCGGGCTTGGTGTTGGGCTCAAACAGGCCGTAGATGGTCTCGTAGCGGCGCGTGTACAGGCCGGTGTTGAACAGGCAGCGGTCCTCGTCGAACACCAGCGGCAGATTGGACGGCGTGGTCTGGTCCACGTCGCGCTCGGTCAGGAACACCGCGCGGCTAAACGAGAACGACAGGTAGTTTTTGAGGATGCGGTTGCCGGGACCCCAGTCCTCGGGGTCGGCGAGGTCGACCAAGCGGTCGTAGCAGGGCTCGGGGCAAAACGCGAAGTCGTACACATTGCTGCACAGAGTGCTGGGGATCTCCATGTGGTGTCCAACCAATTCATTAACCGGCGTGCGGATGCTTAGATTCTATACGAGCGACAGATCGCCCGTGCCCGCAACGAATCCGCAGCGCAGCTCTTCGGCTATCTCGCTGTTCGTGCGGCGACTGGAAACGAGGTCCTGGATCCAGGCGTAGTACTGGTTGTCTTTTGGTTCGGGGCTGTCAGACAGCACGACCGGAGTGCCTGCGAACCTTAAGACGGACAACGCAAAGACAAGGCTGGTTCTTTTGTTACCGTCTTCAAAGATGTGGTCCTTGACCATGTGCTCGGCCACGTAGGTGACCTGGTCAAAGATGTCTGCGAAGCGATCGGCCGGCGATTGGCCGAATATCGTACGGAATGCACCCGCAAGCACGGACTCGACGCGTCCAAGCTCAAGCTCGGCCCGGTCACCTGTGGTGTCGGACGTATAGCAGCGCCCGACCGTTATCAGCGTGCTGTGTAGGCGCATCACGGCCGCTGCCATGGCCTCTAGCGAACCGGTATCGTCGAGCACGAGCGGCGCGAACGGATGCGCCCGGCGCGGTGCGACAGCCATCATGAGTTCTCCAAGAGCCTGAGCGCGTTGGGCATGTTCGAAATGGTCAGCCGAATAGCTTCGTCGATTGACGTGGTACCGCCGAGCAAAATCGGTGATGCTGAATTTGCCACGTGCGCAGTTGAATGATCTTCTTGAGCAACGCAATCAGCGCCGTCATCTTGTTGAACATAGCTCCAAGGCATGTCTGACTCCTCTATAGCTTTACAGACGAAATAGCCTGCGAGTCGTACTCCAGAGCAATCGGTTGCCAGACGAGGTCTTCGATGGTGCAGTTTAGGGTGTCTGCAAGCGCCAATGCCGAGGAAACCGAGGCACGGCGTAGGTCGAGCTGGTTCTGCTCGTAGAGTTGTATGGCGCGAAGCTTAACCCCCGATTGGGCGGCGAGCTGTTTTTGCGTTAGTCCGGCAGCCTTTCGTGCCGCCTTGAGGCCCTTTTTGTCTGCCTGGGCGTTGTTCCATTTTTCGATGACAATCTGGGCGAATTTATCTTCGGAGGCCTCGTGGAGCGGATGGTACGAGCCGATGATCCAATCGAGCGGAGCGACTTCGAGTAGCTTATTAAAGCCCAAGCTGCTCATCCATTGCGTATAGGCCATAACCCACCCCGCCCAATACTGAGGCGAACGGTCGAACGGATAGGTCTCCCTACATCTGACGGGGGTCAGTCCCGCATGGGCGATAATATCGCGCGCGAGCTCGTCGCCCGCCATGCCGCAGACGACGCGAGGCATTCCGCGCTCAAACTGTTTCATCTCAAGAGCGTTCGACATGATCGCCGTCAACTCGGCTGGAGTCAGCCCTTGGTCACAGAGAGCAAAATCGACCGCCTCGCCCAGCGTTCTCATTGCATCCTCGAGATACATCTCACTGTAGGCGTAGGTCATCGCCCGTCATCCCCTCTCGAATGATATCGACGATACGTATTCCCTCAAACGGGTTTTCGGCAAGGAGCTCCCGATACTGCGCCCTTGCCGCTTCATCTCGTTCCTTGGCCAATGGACCATACAGAGCTTGCTGCGCACGTTCAAATCCAGCAAAACGAATGCTCTTAAACGCACGCTCGCTTTTGAGCACAAACTGCTCCCCCAGGTTACCGAGCCTTATAGATCGTCCAAGCTGATCGACGGTGATCGTATTGTTTACAAAAGCTCTGGCATAGCTAAAGTACGAGTCGTCCGCACGCCACCCTCTTATTACGTCGCAAGTGCTCGTCTGAGGTAGAAAGTGATCATGGAGATATTTGCACGCCCCCGCGGCAATGGCGGTATCTTTGCGAAAAGAACGATGCTCAACGAGCAACGCTATCCAATGCAGGACGCAATATTGCGGCGATAGCAAGTCGAGAACTTTGAGATCGGCTATATCGAGTTCATAGCGATTCGCAAAGCCATCGGCATCGCGCGAGCATGCCCATTCCCTCGCAAGGTCGAGGCTCTCTGTGCAATAGAATCCCTGTCCATAGTCGTTATGGATTTTCCCCAGGCCAAGCTGGGGAGTCTCAATGATTTTCTGAGAACCATGCCACAGTTCCACGTGAGTCTCCTAACAGGTATCGCTCTAGCGATAGTATAACATACTATCGCTAGAGCGATACCTGTATTCAAATAGCAAGAGGGTGTCTGGAACCGAGTTTGAGTTCAATACTGGCTTCTAAGGCTCGCCGAGTCCGGAAGTATGCGACAAAATTCAGACTTGCTGATCACGCCGGAGCACACTAACGCCTCGTCCTGCTTACAGAGCTTCATAGACACGCACCTCATCTTGCTCGATGCTTTTGCGGAATGCCGGGCGCATGTGCTCTGGTGGGTTGGTGACGATATCAACCTTTCGCCCAAGTTCCCTCTCGAGCTCATGGGAGAGTTCGTAAAGCGTGCCGAACGTCATGGTGTTGCCGCAGACTAGGCGCAAGTCAATATCGCTATCGGGCGTTTGTTCGCCTCGGGCAAACGAGCCAAATAAAAATGCTTTGCTGACGTCGTATTGAGCCAGCACGCGGGAGGCGGCAGTGGATATGTCGGTAGGCGAAATCATGGGATAATTTCCGTTCAAAAGTAGAGTGTCAGGGGGCCAGCGCCGATACCGCCGTTCCGGCTTTTTGCCGTTCTGCAAGCTCGAAGATAAACGGAGCGTTTGATCTAACGAACTTGGTCAAAAAATTCAGATCGTCAGTAGAAAAACCTTTGACATTGAACCAATTAACCGCAGGCATCAAGCATTCCGCATGGTCAAAGCCAAGGCCAACCGGACGCTCGACGGCTACGCGAACGGTTCCGTCATCCCTAGCATAAGCAGAGTTCATTACTCCGCCCCGCTGTCCAAGATAAACTCTCCCGTCTCCAGGTCAACGAAGTCCGCAATCTTTATCTTTCCGGAGAAGCCACTCCCCTTGTACTTTCCCGCATAGGTCTCAGAGTCGAACTTGAACGAAATGTTATACAGCTTGCCGCTCTTTGTCTTCCTGATCAGCCCGTTTTCCAGCATGTAGCTCAGTACCCTCTTATGGACTTCTCTATCGTTACCGTTTAGGTAAAAGCAGCAGACACCATGTTTCGAGCCCGCCGCGATGAGCGTTTCGGGATTCGAGTATTTGGCCTCTACGACGACGCCATCAAGAACTGCGGTTCCGACAATGTCGTCCATGAGGGCGGTTTTGAATGGAGAGAAGAAGAACATCCATTTTCCGCATTGGACGGGATCTATGTCGTGGATTCGCTCCTTGTTGATAAACCAAATCCATGAGTAAGATTGAACTCTGATAATAGAGCCAGAATCGTTTAGAGGTGTTTCTTCGACGGACGGCGTTAATTCCTCGTTGTTGCCTGTGTTATTTGAGCCTGCCATTTCATTTATCCTAACATTCGCCCTTAATAAAGCTCTTCGCCAGCAGCCTCGAGCGCTTGTATCGCTGCGCGTTTTAGCTCATTGAGACTTTCGTAGCCGCTTCCCGACAGCGGGATTATTCGTACGTTGAATGAGTCACCGTACTTGTAGTCGTCATACACATCGCAATTACCCCTACCGAGAAACTGTATGGCCGCCCGATCAATTGCCATTGCGCTTTGGCCTAAGTAGTACAGATCCTTGGTTGCATTATGAACAATGAAGATGCCAGTAATTTCGCCTTGCTGTGTCAGGGCCTTTCGCTGAGCCATAAACTCTTCCGCGCTCGCGGCGATTTGAGGATCATCTTCTAGGAGCGATTGGCGTAGCCCCAGCAGTTTTTCGTGTTGCTTTGATGCCGTAATAACAAGAAGGATCCCGTCCACAAAAAAGAACAAGCCAAAGAGCAAGAAAGGAAAAGAAAGCGAGCCATATATGCTGGCGCTCGATGACAGAGCGGAAAAGAGACCGACAATTGCCAATACAAGACCAGTAGCGCTGAAGACTTTTCCGATCTGGATGAGCCTTCTTGGAGGGGCCGGGTGACGCATAATTTCTTTCGCAAATTGACAACCGCATAGCGGAACACGGC
>UQYE01000087.1:0-6686 GCA_900545145.1 uncultured Collinsella sp.
CAACGCTCGCTTACGAGGTGGGCTTGCTGTCCGATGTTCCGCTCAAGACGGAGCCCAAGGAGACTAAGCAAAAGCTGCATCCTATCGAGACGATTCCCGACATGCTGGGCGTCGATATCTCGTTTATCCGTTCTTTAGCCGAAAACGACCTCATTCGCATTATCAAGAGCCCGCAGAACCGCGAACTTGTCGATGGTCGCGATTTCCCGATTATCCGTTACTGCTCGGAGCTGTCGCGTTTCCATATCGAGCCGCGCAATCTGCGTCAGTACGTGTCGTCGGCTAACCGTGAGTCCTCGATGTTCGAGCAGGTGCTCGCGAGCATGCTCGGCATGGATACCTCCGATGACGAGCGCGACGCCAAGCTCGAGCGTGCGTTTAAGAAGCTTCACGACCTGACGGAGGGCGTGCACACCGCGCTGCTCAAGAACCGCGTTTTTGAGTCGCTCAACGCCGTGGTCGAGGACGCCGACATCGATGCACTCGATGAGGAAATCGCTCGCTCCGAATCCACCAAGGCCAAAAACGAAGAAACTGCCGCACCGGCTTCGCACGAGGATTCTCTCGTAAAGCCGCTCAAGGTCGTCGCCCCTTCGCAATCCGGCACCGTCACCGCGGGCAAATAACCGCTGTTGATATTTCGGCAACCCATTGAAAGGTCATGCAATGTACGACTTCGAATCTCAAATCGTCGACATCCCCGACTATCCCGAGCCCGGAGTCGTCTTTAAAGACATCACGCCGCTCTTTGGCAATCCCGAGGCGCTGAAGGCCATGGTCGATGCGCTCGCCGAGCATTTTGCCGGCATGGGAATCACCAAGGTCGTCGGCCCCGAGGCTCGTGGCTTTATGGTGGGCGTACCCGTGGCCGTCGCCCTGGGCGCCGGCTTTGTTCCCGCACGTAAACCGGGCAAGCTACCCCGCAAGACGGTGAGCCAGAGCTATGAGCTCGAATACGGAACGGATTCCATTGAGATCCATGCCGACGCTATCAGCTCTAAAGATACCGTGTTGATTCTGGATGACTTGGTCGCGACGGGCGGAACCGTCGAGGCAACAGGTAAACTGGTGCGAGATATGGGCGCAAAGCTTGTCGGTTACGGTTGTATCCTTGAGCTTGCGTTTCTCAACCCGCGCGATAGGCTCACGTCGTCTGACGACAATGTTGAGCTCTTTAGCCTGGTGACGGTGGACTAGCCGTTACCCTTAGTTACTGGAAAGGAAGCTACATGCGCACAGCAAACACGCACAAAAACATGGCACGCTGCGCTGCTACGGCAACCCTCGCTTGTGTTTTGGGCTTGGGCCTCGCGGCTCCTGCCTACGCCGATACCGCATCCGACCTTGCCGCTGCCCGTACCAAGCTCGAGCAGATTGGCACTCAAACCCAGCAAATTCATGAAGAGCTCTCCGCACAGACGCAGGAGCTTGATCAGACTGCAGGCGAGATCACGCAAAAGCAGCAGGAGATCGCTGACGGTCAGGCCAAGCTCTCGACCTATGTCGCCGGCGAGTACAAAACTGGCGGTCTGAGCCTGCTTCAGGTTTTGACGGGTGTCGATGATCTGAGCGATATGCTCAACCGTCTGTTCTACTACGGCAAAGTTTCCGATAAGCAGGCTCAGACCATTCAAGAGGTCAAGGAGCTTAAGCAGCAGCTCACCGATAAGCAGGCCGAGCAGGAGAAGAACGTCGCCGCCACGCAAAAGAAGGTCGACGAGCTTAATGCTCAGCAGGCTGAAGCCCAGAACGTCGTAAATTCCTTGGATTCGCAGCTGCAGGCCGAGCTTGCCGCCGAGGCCGAGGCCAATGCCGCGCTGCAGGCCGGCATCAACGCCAGCACCGCCGAGAAGGCCACGGTGAGCAACGAGACTGCCGGTACGACCGAGAACACCAACAACGGTGGCCAGACCAGCAATAACAACAACCAGGGCGGCAACACTCCGGCTCCTACGCCGGCACCTGCTCCGACGCCGCAGCCCTCCACGCCTGCTCCGGCTCCGACGCCTTCTGCTCCGAGCCAGTCCGTCGATGGCGGTTCTGTTGTCTCGCGTGCATACAGTAAGCTTGGTTGCGCTTATTCCTGGGGCGGAATTGGCCCGAACAGCTTCGACTGCTCTGGTTTTGTTAGCTATTGCCTCACTGGTCGCTATTGCCGCCTGGGCACCACGGGTACCTTTATGGGCTGGACGCGTGTGTCCGATCCGCAGCCCGGTGACGTTGTGGTCAACTCGAACCACACCGGCATTTACATCGGTGGTGGTCAGATGATTCATGCTTCCGACTACAACACGGGTGTTATCATCAGCTCCGTTGCCGCCGGCATGAACAACAACTATATCTTCGTGCGCTACTAAGTCATCTTACACAGCGTGTGAATGTGGACCTCGTGGCTTAAAGTCGCGAGGTCTATTCTTTTGTCTCTAATCTTGTACGGCTATCTAGTATTCAAAACTAGATAGCCGTACATTCGGTTTGCAAGATGGCTATAATTGTTGAGGAACAATTAGAAAGGACCCTCTATGAGCTGGGCACTTATCTCCGATTCAAGCTGTAACCTCCGCGATTGGCAACCGACCGCGCCCCATACCACCTTTACATTTGCGCCCCTCAAAATTCGAGTGGGGGAGCGTGAATTCGTCGATGACCTTTCGCTCGATGTACATGAGCTCAACTGCGCTGTTCAGGCGGAGACGAACGCTTCTTCGAGCGCTTGTCCCAGCGTAGGGGAGTGGGTCGAGCTCTTCAAATTGGCAGACAAGACCATCTGCATGCCGATCTCTGAGGGCGTGTCGGGCAGCTACAATGCGGCAGCTACGGCTCGCGATATGGTTCTTGCCGAGGAGCCCGACCGACAGATTCATCTAGTCAATTCACGCGCAGCTGGCGGCAAAATGGACCTCATTTTCTTGCTGTTCGACCGCTATCTTGCAAGCAATCCGGATGTCTCATTCGAGGACGCTTGCGCATACTTCGATAGCCTTGAGCAGAACAGCAAAATCCTCTTCAGTTTGTGCAATTACGAAAACCTCGCCAAAGCCGGACGTATCCCTAAGGCAGCCGGCGTCATTGCCAACAAGCTCAATATCCGCATTTTGGGCACGGCGAGCGAGGCCGGTAAAATCGAACTCGTCGGGCACACGCGTGGCGAAAAGAAGATGCTCAACAAGATCATCGATACCATGGAAGCCGAGGGTTTTACGGGCGGCGAGGTCGTCATCGACCATGTGGAAAATGAGACAGGCGCCCAGGCACTTGCCAGCCGCATTGTGGAGCGCTGGCCAAGCTCCAAGACTATCATCATGCCCTGTAACGGGCTAGATTCATACTATGCCGAAATGCATGGGCTCATTATCGGCTACGGCATGGGCGTGGCTTCGGGCCAATAACGTCCAACCAAGCAAAAATACGGGCGGGACAAAGTGACAGATGGCCCTTTGCTCCGCCCGTTATATACGTTGGCTAGCTATTAAACCCATTAAACTTTAGATAGCTCATCAGGTACGCCTTCGAAACGAAGGATGAAACCGCACTGCGCACAAGCAGCGACTCACGCGTTACCTGATGCGCCGTATCGGGAACCGGCGTCTGCTCGACGGAAAACGCCGAACGAATCGATGCCTCGAGCTGATCGACCACATAATCGAAGGCCGTCGGGGCATCGTAGCTCAAACGCTGAATGTTAAAGAGTGCCTGCACCGCAGCAATAGGTAACACCTGCTTAAAGAGGCAGATAGCGATCAGGCGGGCAATCTGCTCGCGGCCATATTGCTTTTTAACCGGAGCAGGCACCAGGCCGACCTTCACGTAGTTGTTGATCATCGATGGCGTAATGACGGGCTGCTCAACGCAAATGGACAGCGGCTCCATCCACAGCGCAACATACTCAATAACCTGGTCGCGATAGAGCGTCACATTGGGCAACTGGTCATAGCGCGACAGACTCAACGTATTGAGTTTGCACACGATTTCGGACTGAATAAATGCATCGGGCAGCACCGTGGGCTGAATATCCTCAGGCTTAATACTGACCGACGAATCGGACATCGGAATAACGTGTTTAACGTGGTTCATAAAGGTCCTCCGTTCATTTACTATATTGTATTCTAGGTTATCTAGTTTTGCATACCACATAGCCGGCAAGTAAAAGTGGTTGGACAACACATTGATGCATCGTCCAACCACTTTGTGTAAAGATAGCAACCTTACATAAGATATATTATCGTACTTATCCACGGAGAAACGCGTATGCGCTCGTTGCTGCTATGGCTCCGTCCGAAACAGCGGTCACAACCTGGCGTAAACGTTTGGAACGGATATCGCCAGCGGCAAATAGACCTGGCGTGCGGGTCGCCATGGATTCATCAGTCAGAATGCCGCCATCAGGCGCCAGATCGACTAGATGCTCAACAAGCTCGGTATGTGGCTGCGTCCCCGTAAAGACAAAGATGCCAAACGAGCCGGGCTCAAATGACTCGGCATGAGTTTCCCCAGATGCATTGTCCTTAAAGGTAATCGTCGTTGGCATGGCTTCGCCCGATAGCTCCACAATACTAGTTTGGTACCTAACTGTAATATTGTCCTTAGCAATCACCTTATTCACAACGCCCTCGGGCGCACGGAACTGGTCGCGGCGCAGCACGATGGTCACGCTGCTGGCAATGTCAGACAGGAAAAGCGCCTCTTCGCATGCCGAATTGCCACCGCCGATTACAAATACCTGTTTGCCACGGAAGAACATGCCGTCACATGTTGCGCAATATGAAACGCCACGACCGCGATACGTATCCTCGCCAGCGAAACCTGCCGGACGCGGCGTGGCACCCATGCAAGCGATAACGCTTGAGGCCAGCGTATCGCCCATATCGTGATGCACCGTAAACAGCGCCGCATCGGCATCGTAATCGACGCCCGTCACCATACTCCATTCAACCTGAGCCCCCAGGCCTTCAGCATGCTGTTGGAACCGCTCACCAAGTTCGGCACCGCTCAGCAGCGGAATGCCAGGATAATTCTCAATCTCGTTGGATGTAGCGATCTGTCCGCCCGACATGCCCTGCTCAAGGACAGTCGTCGTCAGGTTGGCACGCGCAGCATAAATGGCGGCAGCATAGCCCGCGGGGCCTCCGCCGATAATCGCAACATCGATCGTCTGATCGGTAGTCATGAAGAGTCCTCTCGTCGAAACGTTGTCGTTCTTTGCGCTCATACCCAAATTTACGTGAACATGACACTCATGCACTACAATGATAAATCCCGTGTTACAACGTCGAAGGGGAGTTATCGATGGATCAGGCGCAGACGAGTGACGACGCTCCCCTGCTCACGCACAGCACTCCCCAATCGGAGCAAACCACGCTCCTGGCTCAACAAAAACCTCTCGTGACCATCGTGCACGCCTCCGTTGGCTCGGGCCACAAGGCCGCCGCAAATGCGATTGCGCAGGCATTCGACCTCATCCGCGGCACCAATGGCATCCCCGAGGATATTGAGATTGAAGTGCTCGATATCCTTGATTTTGGACGTATTAAATTCGACGGTAATAAGACCGCGGCTTCTTTTACGGGAGCCACGCGCCCCATTTACGACCTGACCTGGCGATATACGCTTACGGGACATCTTCTCTGGGGTGGCGGAACGGCATGGTCGCGAATTATGTTCCCCGCCTTCAACGAATATATTCGTAGCCGCAGGCCCATAGCCGTGGTTGCAACGCACATCACAGCAGCCAATGTTGCCGTGGGCGCCCGCGTAATTACGGGTATCGATTATCCGGTCATCTGCGTACCGACCGACTACGAAGTCGAGGGATGGTGGCCCCACAAGGACACCGATTTATTCTGTGTTGCCAACGAATTTATGTCCGAAACGCTGCGTCCGCGCAAGGTGCCCGAGGCAAAGATTCGCATTACCGGCATTCCTATTCGCGCCGGATTCGACACGGATTACGATCGCGAGGAAGAGCTAGCTAAGTTCAACCTCCCCACCGACAAGACCGTCGTGCTGGTAATGGCCGGTGCCAGCTTGCCTCAACCGTACGTTCGCTTTCGCGCGGAGATGGACCGCACCCTCCCCTTCCTACGCAGCTTCGAAGACATGCACTTTGTCTTTTTGCCGGGCAAGGATAAGGAATACGCCGCCCGCCTCAAGACACTCTTCGATGCCATGAAGCTCGAAAACGTTACGGTTCTGGACTACGTGGACGACATGGCGGCCCTCATGCACGGCTGCGACCTGGCAATTCTCAAATCGGGCGGACTCACGGTCACCGAGTGCCTATGCGCACATCTGCCGATGATCCTGCTGGGCAAGTCCTATGGCCAGGAAAAGGCCAACACCACGATGCTCACCGGCATGGGCGCCAGCATGCATGTCACTACCGCACGAGAACTCATCGTAACCCTACGTCACTTGCACGATCATCCCGAATCACTCAAAGCCCTACTCATCAACGGCGAAGTACTACGCCGCCCCCACGCAGCCGAAGACATCGCCATCGCCACCATAGAGCTCGTAGGCAAACCCCAAAAGCGCAAACGAGCCTTCTGCCGCTTCTACTGGGGCGGCAAGCCAGCGCATATCCGCTAGGCGATAGTCCGCTGCTCGGCGGGAGCCGCCCATATATCATTCCATGCTCAAACATTCTCGCTGCGCAGGGCGCAGCGAGAATGTTTGAGCAAGATCGG
>UQYE01000088.1:0-6477 GCA_900545145.1 uncultured Collinsella sp.
GTCCTGGCTCGCTCGGAAAGCACATTAAGTGCTTTCCGGCTCGTGCGGAACTCGCGACGAACTAAACAGGCAGACCCGCATGTCAGTTCGTCATCATCCCAAGGGTTATCTGATGAAAGAAGGTGCGCCGGCTTTCGCCGGCGCTTAATAAGGGATCTAGTTGGTGCTCATTCGTTTTGCTGCAGACTCGACGTAGCTTGCCATCTCATCGACGTCGCAGACGTCTTCGAAGCGGACGGGCTTGGACTCGAGCTCGGCGAGCTGGGTCGGGGCGACCGTGTTGGTGGCCTGCTCGAGCGCACGCATAGCCTCAAAGTCGTCCTTGGGAACGTCGAGGCCCAGGGCGTCGCAGCAGGCGCGCGGGAACTTGTAGGGGCTGGCGGTCGAAAGCAACACGCGGGCCTTGGCTCCCTCGGCGGGAGCGACCTTTTCAAAGACGTGATAGCCGCAAGCGGTGTGCGGATCGATTACGTAACCGTTCGCATCCCAGCAGCTCTTGATGGCAGCGCGGACCTCGTCCTCGCTGGCCCAGCCGCAGCCAAAGACGCTCTGAATCTTTGCCAGCAGGTCGGCGGGAACATCGTAGCGACCAGTCTGTGTCAGTTGCTCCATAAGGCCGGCAACGAGCTCGCAGTCGCCATCGGACAGGAAGTACAGCATGCGCTCCAGGTTTGAGCTGATGAGGATGTCCATCGAAGGCGAGATGGTCGTGAAGAACGGACGGTTGCGGTCGTAGACGCCGGTGGTCAGGAAGTCGGCCAGCACGTTGTTTTTGTCGCTCGCAACGATGAGCTTAGCGACGGGCAGGCCCATGCGCTTGGCATAGTAGCCGGCCAGGATATCACCAAAGTTGCCGGTCGGCACGCAGAACTCCACGGCGTCGCCTGCCTCGATGGCGCCGGCGCGTAGCAGCTGCGCATAGGCAGCAAAATAGTAGACGACCTGCGGCACCAGGCGGCCGACGTTGATAGAGTTGGCGCTCGAAAGCACGGTGCCGGCGGCCTCCAAGCGCTCGGCAAGCTCCTTATCGGCAAAGATGCGCTTGACGGCGCTCTGGGCGTCGTCAAAGTTGCCGCGGATGCCGCAGACGGCGACGTTATCGCCCTCCTGTGTGGACATCTGCAGATTCTGCACGCGGCTGACCTTGCCTTCGGGATAAAAGACGGTGATGCCCGTGCCCGGAGCGTCGGCAAAGCCGGCGAGCGCGGCCTTGCCCGTGTCGCCCGACGTGGCGGTGACGATCATGATGCGCTCGGCGCCGCCGTCCTTGGCGGAGGTGCGGGCCATGAGGCGGGGGAGCATCTGCAAGGCGACATCCTTAAAGGCGCTCGTGGGACCGCCAAAGAGCTCCATCACATAGGTTTGAGGAGCGTCGGTGCCCGGCGCTGCGTCGAGTTTGACGAGCGGCGTGACCTCATCGCTTGCAAACGTACCGCGGTAAGCCTCATCCACACAGGCCGAAATTTCTTCGTCCGTGTAATCGTTCAGTAACATTCCCAACACATCTTGAGCGATTTCAAAGTACGATTTATCGGCAAGCGAGCTGATATCGACCTGTTGGATGCCCAGCTCGTCCGAGACAAACAAACCCCCGTCGGGAGCGATGCCGGTACGGATTGCCGCCTTACTTGAGCACGATAAAGTGCGTCCTCGTGTACTATGATAAGTTCCCATATAACACTGCTCCTCGGATGCCTTGGTCCCAATCGGTGAAACCATGGTATCAGAGCGCGCAAAACAGGTTTGCAGAGGCTTTTAGAAAGGTAACCTCCAGCCCATGATTAAGATTGCCAAGTTTGGCGGCTCGTCGGTCGCCGACGCCGAACACTTTAAGAAGATCAAGGCCATCGTCGATGCCGACCCTGCCCGCCGTTTTGTGGTGGTTTCCGCCTGCGGCCGCCGCTTTAAGGGCGACACCAAGGTGACCGACCTGCTCTACCTGGTTAACGCGCACGTTAAGTATCACGTGTCGTGCGAGGATCTACTCGAGGACATTGGCCAGCGCTATTTTGATATCGCTGACGAGCTGGAGCTCACCTATCCCATCCGCGAGGAGTTTGCAGCCTTTGCCGAGCGCGCCCGCTCGGGCGGCTACTCCACCGAGGAGCTTGTAAGCCGTGGCGAGTACTTTACCGCCCGCCTGATGGCCGAGTACCTGGGCCTGCCGTTCTTGGACGCCGCGACGGTCGTAGCGTTCCATCACGACGGTACGCTCAGCATGAACCGCACCTCCGAGCTGGTGCAGGAGTACGGCCAGCAGGGCGGCTTTGTTATGCCCGGTTTCTACGGCGCGACGCGAGAGGGCCAGATCAAGCTGCTCGACCGTGGCGGCGGCGATATCTCGGGCTCGATCCTTGCCAAATGCCTGGGCGCCGACCTGTACGAGAACTGGACCGACGTCTCGGGCTTTTATTCTGCCGATCCGCGTATTGTTCCCGAGGCTCAGCCCATTGCGCGCGTTACCTACGAGGAGCTGCGCGAGCTTTCGTACATGGGCGCAAGCGTCCTGCACGAGGAGGCCGTGTTTCCCGTGCGTGAGGCGGGTATTCCGCTGGTCATCAAGAACACCAATGCACCGCAGGACCCCGGCACTATCATTAGCGAGACGGCTGACGAGGGTGAGGCCGAGCCCATCATTACCGGCGTGACCGGCAAGCGCGGTTTTGTCGCCATCAACGTTGCCCGCGACCGCACCAAGCCCCGTGTTGGCTTTATGCGCCGTGCGCTTTCGGTCTTCGAGCGCTATGACGTTTCCGTCGAGCACATGCCCACCGGTGTCGACCGCTTTGGCGCCGTAGTGCAGGAGCAGGACGTGCGCGACTCGCTGTACTCGCTCGTGGGCGACATTCAGCAGGAGGTCGAGCCGCTCGAGATCGAGGTTGTCGAGGGCTTAGCGCTTATCGCTACCGTTGGCCGCAACCTGCGCGGCCGCGCGGGTATCTCGGGCCATCTGTTTGGCATGCTTGGCCAAGCCGGCGTGAGCGTGCGTATGATTTCGCAGAGCTGCGACGAGATCAACATCATCATCGGCGTGGAGGAGAAGGACTTCGATCTGGCGATTCAGACCATTTACCGTGCCTTCTCCGACGAGAACGGCATTGTGAAGGTCTCCGACCTGGAGGCTTCCGCGCCGGTCGATCCCGCCCCGGCCGCACTCCACAAATAGTTGACATCCCGGTGATGTTTTTGGGATATGTCTCATAAATCTACGGCGGGGCGTTTCGTTTCGGTTTCGTCTCGACGGGGCGGGTTTTGTGTCCGCCCCGTTCTTGTATACACTGGCAACAATAATCGGCCTGCTCGTCGTGCGGGCAAAAGCCACAACCTTTAAAGGGGGAAGCATGAAACAGTACACGGTTGCTATTTTGGGCGCGACGGGAGCCGTGGGCACCCAGATGCTCGAGTGCCTCAACGAGCAGGAGTTCCCGGTTGGCAAGCTCAAGCTGCTGGCGAGCGCGCGTTCTGCGGGCAAGACCGTCGAGTTCCGCGGCGAGCAGATCGTGATTGAGGAAGCTTGTCCCGAGGCCTTTGAGGGCTGCGACATTGTGCTTGGCGCCGCCGGCGACGACATCGCAAAGGAGCTGCTGCCCGAGGCCGTCAAGCGCGGCGCCGTCGTGGTCGACAACAGCCATGCCTTCCGCATGGATCCCGAGGTGCCGCTGGTCGTGCCCGAGATCAATGCCGACGATATCAAGTGGCATCACGGCCTTATCGCCAATCCCAACTGCGCGACCATTATCGGCCTGGTTCCCACGTGGCCGCTGCACCAGCTCGCCGGCGTGAAGCGCATGATCGTCTCGACGTATCAGGCGGCTTCGGGTGCCGGCGCTCCCGGTATGGCCGAGCTCGAGGCCCAGCTGGCCGCCCTGGGCCGCGGCGAGGAGATTCCCGAGCCGCGCGCGTTTGCCGCCCAGCTGGCGAGCAATCTGATTCCGCAGATCGGCGGTGTCAAGGAGGAAGATTTTACCTCCGAGGAGATGAAGCTGCAAAACGAGGGCCGCAAGATCATGCATCTGCCCGAGCTGCGCGTGAACTGCACCTGCGTGCGCGTGCCCGTACTGCGTTCGCACTCCGAGAGCATTACGCTCGAGTTTGAGCGCGATATTACGGTCGAGGAGGCCCGTGCTGCGCTGGCTGCCGCTCCCGGCGTCAAGCTGGTGGACGATATGGCTGCCGAGGATGCACACGACCGCTTCCCCATGCCGATGGATACGTCCGATCAGGACCTGATTTGGGTCGGCCGCGTGCGTCGCGATATCTCGAACCCCGAGGCCGCGCGCGGGATCACCTTCTGGTGCTGCGGCGACCAAATCCGTAAGGGCGCGGCAACCAACGCCGTCCAGATCGCTAAGCTGCTCTGCGAGTAGTGTGACCTGTCCGGCGGGGGCCGGGCTGAGCTTTCAAAACGTCCTCGACCACGTGTGGCGCCTTGCCCTGCTCCTTCGGAGCCGCGGACAAGGCGCCACACTGGTCTGCGGAGTGTTCTGAAAGCTCAGCCCTGCCCCCGCCTGCGGTGACGCTGCTGTGAGCGGCCTGCGATGGGGCCGTTGTTGGTTGAGGCCGCTGGGCTGATGTGGGGGCACGCGGTTGTTGTGGGCCCTGGTCCCGGTGGCGGCCTCGGCGCTTTGCGCCCGCCGCCTTTGGGGACTGTGGAGCGCGGCCGGGAGCCGCGGCGCGCTGCGCCTGCTGCCTGGGGTGACTTTGGGGTTAGTGCGAATCGAAGGTGAATGGTTTCCCGGGAAGTGAACGACCTATTTTGGACCCTTGAAGCATCGGCATATTTTGGCCGCCATTTCCCGCGGTTTTATCGCATGAATCCTGCTGTTTTGCAATCAAAAAATGCGGATGCTTCGGGGCTCTAGTTTTACTCGTTCACTTCCCGGGAAACCATTCACTTTCGTTTTTGCCGGACATCGTTTTGGGCGTTTTGACTCGGTATCGGTCGATATTGAGAGGGAAAACGCCCTCCCTTGGACAATCGAGTCTGTCCGAATGTATCTGCGGGGGTTGTCTGCACAGTTCGCGGTATGATGTTTGCGAAGTTTTGAAAGGAGCCGCCGGTGGTCACGACGACGTTTGCTTCGCCTTTGGGCGAAATCCTGCTTGCCGCTGATGGCCGCGGTTTGACGGGGCTTTGGTTTGAGGGGCAGGAGCACTTTGGCTCTACGCTTCTTCGGGAAGACTCCGAACGTGTTGAAGGCGCCGATGCGGTTTCCGGTACTGGTGGCATGTCGTCGGTAGGTCCGGCAAATGGCGCGGCTTCTTCGGTGCTTGAGCGTTCTTGGGCTTGGCTGAATGCTTATTTTGCGGGGCAGGAGCCTCGGTTTACGCCGCCGTTGCATATGATTGGCACGGCGTTTCAGCGTGAAGTTTGGTACGAGCTGCTTTCAATTCCGCGTGGCGAGGTCGCTACGTATGGCGAGATTGCGCTTCGTGTCGCCGCCCGCCACCGGGTTCCGGGGAATGAGGACCCTGTTGTGTCTCCTCGTGCGGTGGGGGCTTCGGTTGCGCGTAATCCCATTTCGATCATCGTGCCATGCCATCGCGTAGTTGCCGCCGATGGTTCGCTCAACGGATATGCCGGCGGGCTTGATCGCAAGGAGCGGCTGCTGCGCCTCGAGGGTGCCTATCTATAAACTGCGGGCGGCCGCATTGTCCGTGCGGCAAGTGCGCTCGATGCGCAGGCGTTGCTTGCAGAGTGAGATGCGAAGCCGCTCGTGCCTTAAGTCCGACTAAGCCCTAACCTTGCTTTTTAAAATACGCTCATTGACCCGCTAAGGCAGCACTAAGACGAGTGCCGGTGCGCTATTATCGGCGCTCACGGAGCGCTTGGTGTTTTTTGCACGCATGGACGGGAGTTCGGCCGGCTTTACCATGGCGTCGATCGATCTTTCGGAGGCGGTGAACAAGGCGGCGGCGCCGTTTAAGTCGGTGGCGGTCTCGCGTGGTAAGCGCCTGTCGATATCGATTGCGGGCGGCGTGCGGGCCATCGCCGAGGCCCATGGCGGGAGCGCTTCTGTCTGCGGCAGCGGCAACCAGATCACCTTCACCGTTCGCCTCTAAAACCTGCCAAAAAGGGACAGGTTTATTTTGGCAGGTTTTATCTGGGGAAACGTCAGCGGGGAAGGCTCTGGGCGGAAACGTCGTCCCAGTTTGACGTTGCGCAGCGGGATGCAGTTTCCCCTTGAAGACTCTAGCGGAAACTCTGTCCCGGAATGGGACACGCTTTCCGGATGAAGCCCTCCGCGGAAGCTCTATCCCAGAATTCCACCTCAGAGCGGGATGCACTTTCCGAATGAAGCTTCTTACGGAAAGCGCGTCCCAGTTTGGTAACGAATTACGGGCCGGACTTTCCGCGCGGCAGGGTCTGAGCGCCGGGGCGGCTTCCTACGCTTGCTCTTGCAGGGCGTAGATCGATTTGTCCATGATGAACAGATAAGCCACAACGCAGACGATAAAGAACGCCGGCAGATTACC
>UQYE01000089.1:0-6298 GCA_900545145.1 uncultured Collinsella sp.
GGCGTTTGCCCAGATAAAACCTGCCAAAATAAACCTGTCCCTTTTTGGCAGGTTACTCGGCGCTCTTGAGGGCGCCGACCATGTCGATCTTGTTGAGGGTACGGTTGGTAGCGAGGTTGACGATAATCGTAAAGCCGAAGGAAAGCACCACGGCAAGCACGTAGCTCAGCGGCTCGACCTCAACGTCAAAGTACAGCGACGGCATCTGCAAAATGTAGGTAAAGCTCTCGGCCAGCAAGCCGCCCAGCGGTACGCCCAGTGCGGCTCCAATCGCCGTAAGAATCAACGTCTCCTTGTTGACATAATGGTGCACCTCGCCACGGCGAAAGCCCAGCACCTTGATGGTCGCCAGCTCGCGTTCGCGCTCCGAAATATTCGTATTAGACAGCGTAAACACCACCACAAACGACAGGCACGCCGCCATAAAGGTCACAAGCACCACGACCGAATTGATAATCGTAAAGTTTGCCTCATAGTTTTCCCAATGCTCGGCGGTACTCGACAGCGTAATCCACCCATCGCTCTTAAGACGGTTGGTAAACGCAATCTGATCGGCCGACGAGCCCTTAAGCAGCGCAAGGATGCCGTTGAGGCGCGCGCTTCGACCGAACGCGCGCTCATAGGTGCCCTGCGTCATGTAAAGCGTGTTGCCCAGATAGTTGAGCGAAATGTCGCTGATTTTAACCTTGGCAACATTGAGCGACGAATCCTGGACGTGAGCCGTGTCACCCGGCTTGATCCCCAGCACCAGCTGAGAGCTCTTGCTCAAATACACATCCCCGTCACGCAGGGTGAGCGGTTCTTTGGACTCATCCTCAAGGCGTACATAGTCGTCCAGATTGTTCGTGCGGTCATCGGGCACCACGATCAGCTGCACGGTCTCGCTCTTTCCGCCGAATGTAAAGGTGACGTTGTCGGTCATAATCGGCAGCGTCGAAGTCACGGTCACGTTGGAATCATTGGTCGCGCTGCGCCCATCGAGCGCCGCGCACGCCTGCGAAAAATCGTCGGGATTGGCAACCGCCAGCAGGTCATAGCGCGTGATATGCCCGTACTGCTTGGGCGACAACGCGACCGACGTATCACGAATGCCCATACCGCAGATCACAAGCGCGGTACAACCCGCGATGCCAAAGATGGTCATAAAGGCGCGCTTTTTGTAGCGGAATAGGTTGCGTGCAGCGACCTTGTTCAAAAAGCCCATGCGGCGCCAGATAAAGCCGATACGCTCGAGCAAGATGCGCGAGCCGGCGCGCGGGGCCTTGGGGCGCATGAGCGAGGCGGGGGTCTCGGCCATCTCGTGGCGGCAGGCGATAATCGTGGCGCCCACCACGCCCACGGCAAACAGCGCCACCGACACGAGTGACGACACGATGTCGTACGAAAGCAGCATCTGGGGCAGTGAGTACATGTCGTCGAACACCGTAAACAAGAATAGCGGCAGGCCCACAAATCCGATGATGTTGCCGAGTACGCCGCCAATCAGACACGCCCACAGCGAGTAGTCCACATATTTGGACAGGATACGCCCGCGCGAATAGCCGAGCGCCTTGTACAGGCCGATAAGCGTGCGCTCCTCCTCGACCATACGTGTGGCGGTGGTGAGGCTGATGAGCACGGCGACGATAAAGAAGATGAACGGGAACACCGTGGCGATGGCCTCAATTGACGAGCTATCGCTCTCGACGCTCGAGTAGCTTGCGATATTGCCGCGGTCTTGGATGTACCAGGTGCATTCGCCCAGGTCAGAGAGGTCGGTGCGGGCATCGGCAAACTGCTGGTCGGCGGCGGCACGGCGCTGGTCCAGGTCGGCTTGTGCCTGCGCACGCTCGTCGCTGCCCTCGGCCATACGGTCAATGTTGCCCTGTTCAATCCCAAAGAGCATATTCGTCTGGCGCTCGGCCGCATCCAAGCTTGCCGGCGTGTCGACCGTCAGCTCCTGAGCGCGCGCCTTCTCACGCTCCTCGCGAATCTTCTCGATATTGCCCTTGACCTCATTGATCTTTGCCGTGTAGGCATCCGAATAGGAGTTGAGGCTCTTGGCCCCCTCGACGGTCACGTGGATCGCGGAGTAAGAAGAAGATGTCGCGGCGTCCTCGCTCACATAGAACTTATAGTCCGCAGTCGAAGCAGCGCGAAAGGCATTAACCGTCGAGTCGGAGCTCACGTCGGTGGGATCGAGAACCTCGGCCGTGATAGTGTAATCCCCATCGGCAAACTGGTCCTTGGCGCTTTGGTTCGACGAGCTCGCATCGTTGGCGGCAAAACTCACCGTATCGCCGATTTTCTTGCCCGAAGCCTTCAAGAACTTCGAAGTCACCGCGACCTCACCGGCGCTCTCGGGCAAATCGCCGCTCACCAGCACCGGTTGATCGATATTCTCCTTGGAAAGACTCTGCACGACCACGCGCTCGCGCGTTGTACCCACGGCGGTGTAGGCGGTCTCGGTGTAGATACCCTCGGCCGTCTCGACGCCGTCGACCTCTTGAATGGCCGCAAGATCGTCGCGCGTAAGACCATAGGTCGACTGCACGTTAATGTCATAGACATTCTGCTGGTCAAAATAGGCGTCGACCGAATCGCGCAGATCCTCGCAGCCCGCCTTAAGACCGCACATCACGCTCACGCCAAGCGCGGTGATCACGACGATAGACAGGAAGCGTTTGAGGCTGCCGCGAATCGTGCGGTAGATGCCACGGCGAAAAACCGTCGGCACCATGTCGTTTGAGCTTTGGGCGGTGCGATAGGTCGTAAAATCCCGCTCGCGCTCCTTGGTCTGCGCGTCGCGGCGTTGGCTGTTTTGGCGGTCCTGATTCATGGGCGCTACCACTCGATCGTCTCGATCGGCACGGGATTTTGCTGGACCGTCTCGCTCTCCACGCGACCGCTCTTAAAGCGAATCAAGCGATCGGCCATGGGCGCCAACGCGGAGTTATGGGTGATGATAATGACCGTGATGCCCTGCTTGCGGCAGGTGTCCTGCAGCAGCTGCAAGATTTGCTTGCCGGTTTTGTAGTCGAGTGCACCCGTGGGCTCGTCGCACAGAAGCAGCTTGGGATTCTTGGCCAGTGCGCGGGCGATGGACACGCGCTGCTGCTCGCCGCCCGAAAGCTGTGCCGGAAAGTTGCCCAGGCGCTCGCCCAGACCAACCTGACGAAGCGTCTGCTCGGCATCGAGCGAATCGGGGCAGATCTGAGCTGCGAGCTCGACGTTTTCGAGCGCCGTCAGGTTGGGGACCAGATTGTAGAACTGGAAGACAAAGCCGACGTCAGCGCGGCGGTATTCCACGAGCTGCGCCTCGTTGGCGGCGCTCACATCGCGCCCGTCCACCGTCACGGTGCCAGAGGTTACCGTATCCATGCCGCCCAGGATGTTGAGCGCCGTGGTCTTGCCGGCACCCGAGGCGCCCAGGATAATGGCAAGCTCACCGCGCTCAACCGTAAAGCTCGCGCCGTCGAGCGCGTGGATGCGGGCATCGCCCTCGCCGTATGCTTTGATGACGTCTTTGAATTCGATATAGGCCATCGATCGGTTCCCATCTGGTCGGATAACTCTTTAGTATTACCCATTTCGCACCGACCAAAAAGGGACAGGTTCATTTTGGCAGGTTTTATATGGGGAAACGGCAGCTATAGATGAGGCACCGGGGAGGCAGAGAAATCATCGACGGGGTCAGGCCGACCGCCAAACACCATGCACGCATCTCAATCTGTCAGCCAAACCATTCGAACAGCCGTTCGTTTCTATGATATGATTCCGTTATCTAAGCAGGCCAATACGCAGAAAGGCGGCCAACATGGCGTTCGACTTTAAGAAGGAATGCAAGGAGCTCTACAAACCTGCAAGCAAGCCGAGTATCGTAACTGTCCCGCCTATGAGCTACGTTGCCGTTCGCGGAAAGGGCGACCCAAATACCGAAGGTGGCGAGTATCAAAACGCCCTGCCGCTGCTTTACGGAATCGCCTATGCCGTCAAGATGTCAAAGAAAGGCTCAAGGAGTATCGAGGGTTATTTCGACTTTGTGGTACCTCCGCTCGAGGGTTTCTGGTGGCAAGACTCCCCGAGCGGCGACATCGATTATGTACGCAAGGACGATTTCAACTTTATCTCGTGCATCCGCCTGCCCGATTTCGTCAGCCGAGATGATTTTGACTGGGCAGTCGCGGAAGCCACGGCCAAAATGAAACTGGACTTTTCCGCCGTCGAGCTGCTTAAAGTTGACGAGGGTCTCTGCGTTCAATGCATGCATACCGGACCCTACGACAGCGAGCCGGCGACCGTAGGCGCCATGCATGAATACACGACCGAACAGGGCTATGTCCCCGACTTCTCAGACACCCGTTTACATCACGAAATCTATCTCTCCGATCCACGCAAATGTGCACCGGAGAAACTTAAGACCGTGGTTCGTCATCCTATCAAGTGCGCTGAATAGCGTGGAACGTCATTTCACGCGCTAGGTTTTAAGCCAGCCAACCAGCCGCCTCCTAGGCCGTCCGGTAATAATCTTGACGCGGCCCGTCGCATCTTATAAGTTTGTTTTGCTAAAGCTGGAAAGCCTCTCAACGATGCGCAACTCCAGCTCTTTTTATATCAAGAGAGCAAGTGTCGGAAAGCAAAATGTCAGAAAGCAGCGCTTCGAGCAGAATCAAACGCCTGGTCAGCACCTATAGCGGCCTCGTGCTTATGGGCGCTGTCGGAATCCCCGTCGGCGTTATCGTTGGCGCCATCTGTGCACTCTTTGGACGCGTGCTTCTGGCGATTGGCACCTTCCGCGACGAGTACATCACCCTGCTCCTTCCCTTCCTCGCCCTCATGGGCTTGGCCATCGTATTTGCCTACCGCACTTGGGGCAAGGGCACCGACCGCGGCATGAGCTTAGTATTCGACGTAGGTCACGGACGCGAGGACGTCATCTCCCCGCGTTTGGTGCCGCTCATTATGCTGAGTACGTGGGGGACGCACCTCTTTGGCGGCAGTGCGGGACGCGAAGGCGTGGCCGTGCAGATCGGTGCAACCGTCTCACATTGGATCGGCAAGCGTCTACCTTTCCGCGACCCCGGCAACACGTTTTTGCTCATTGGTATGGCCGCTGGCTTTGCCGGACTCTTTCGAACGCCGCTCGCCGCCACGGTCTTTGCTATCGAGGTGCTTGTCGCCGGACGCATGGAATACCGCGCGTTGTTTCCCGCGCTTACGGCTTCACTTGCCGCAAGCATGACCTCCGGCGCCCTGGGGCTCGAGAGGTTCGAGGTCGCCGTTGCCGCCTCGTATGCGCTCGACCTCCCCGGTCTTGGACGGCTTGCGGTGCTGGGCGTCGCGTTTGGCATGGCGGGCGGCGCCTTTGCCTGGTGCCTTGCGCATGCCAAGACCCTTGCAGCGCGGCTGCTCCCCAACCCTTACATACGCGTTGCCGTTATGGGCCTTGCGCTGTCGGCGATTCTGTTCGTGCTATGGCAGGGGCGTTACTGCGGCCTTGGAACAAACCTGATATCCGCGGCGCTCAACGGTGACGGCAAGGTCGCCATCATGCCTTGGGACTGGGCGCTCAAATTCGTACTCACCATCGCCACGCTTGCCGCAGGATATCAAGGTGGTGAGGTGACGCCGCTGTTCTCCATCGGAGCAAGCCTGGGTGTCGTGCTCGCCGGGATTCTCGGCATGTCCGTCGAGCTCTGCGCCGCACTGGGCTACGCCGCCGTCTTTGGCAGCGCCACCAACACGCTGCTCGCGCCGATCCTCATTGGCTGCGAGGTCTTTGGCTTTGGCAATCTGCCCGCCTTCTTTATTGTCTGCGTCGTGGCCTACCTGTTCAACATGGACAAGTCGATCTACACCCTGCAAGAGCGAGCGTAGAAAGATGTCCAAGCAGGTGGTCTCAACCGGAAACTGCGTCCCACTCTGAGGCTGTATTCCGGGACACGGTTTCCGCTTGGGAAGCCATTCGGAAAGCGCATCCCGCGTTAAAACGGAATTCCGGGACGTGGTTTCCGTCTGAGCTTCCATTCGAAAAGCGCGTCCCGTTCTTTCACGGCGTCTTGGCTATGCAAAGTGTCCTGGCGTTATTCCTCGTACGCGCCCTCAAGCCGAAGCAGCCATTCCTTGCGGTCAAGGCCGCCAGCATATCCGTTAAGCGACCCGTCGGCTGCCACCACGCGATGGCACGGCACGATAATCGAAATAGGGTTGCGAGCGACCGCAGCCCCCACCGCGCGAGGAGATACAACGGGCGCCTCGTTTCCCGGCACACGATGTCGAGCCGCAACACGCTGGGCGATCTCGCCATACGTAGCGACCT
>UQYE01000090.1:0-6211 GCA_900545145.1 uncultured Collinsella sp.
CTGGTGATCTCCGCCTTGAGAGGGCGGCGTCCTAAACCGCTAGACGAACGGGCCACATGACATCTGCACTGCCGTGCTGCGAGGAAATATATTACGGGACAAAAAACATCAGCGCAAGAAGAAATTCCAAATTGCCGAAAAAATTGTCGGCAGGTTATGGAACGCGCAGGTAAACTGGGTAGCTAATTCAAGTTGAGATGGACCAAAAGAGCTTCGCGCTCGTTGGAAATGTTGTCTTCGATCACGGCGTCGAGGGCGGAGTTGAGTAGCTGGCCTAGCTCGGGCCCCGGCTTCACACCGGCGCGGATCAGGTCGCCGCCGTTAATGGCGAGCATCTTGAGCGTATAGGGCTCCCCCGCCTTCAGCAGCTCGTGCGCCATCGCGCGCATCTCCTCAATCGTCTCGACGTAATAGAAGCACGACGGGGCCTTACCAAGTGTGTCAGCACGCTTAAGATCCATGAGCTCGTCCATCAGACGCGGCGTGTCGACGCCCTCGCCCGAAAGCGCGCGCATCATATTGAGCAGGCAGGAGCGCTCGGGGCGCAGCGGCTTGTCATGGTATTTGATGAGCAGGCACACATCGCGCACCAAATCGTGCGAGAGCGCCAGGCGATCCATAATGACGCGCGCCTTCTTGGCGCCGAGCTCGGGATGACCGTAGAAGTGGCCGCTGCCGGCGTGATCGACCGTAAAGCAATCGGGCTTGGAGACGTCATGCAAAAACGCTGCCCACATTAAGCTCGGCGAAGGCGCCACGCCATCGCACAGCGCCAGCTCCCCTGCCACCGTCAGCACGCGGGCGATATGTTCGTAGACGTTAAACGCATGATAGACACTGCGCTGGTCAAACCCACGAGCCGGCGCAAGCTCGGGCACGGCGGCGCAGATGAGCTCGGGGTAGCGCAGCATCGCGTCTCCCCCGTGGCCGGTCGATAGAATGCCCTCGAGCTCAATACCCACGCGCTCGCGCGCCACGGCATCGAGCAGCGGCGCGCACTCGGCAAGGGCACACTTGGTCTCGGGCTCAATCACAAAGTCCAGGCGGCAGGCAAAACGCACCGCACGCAACATGCGCAGGGCATCCTCGTTAAAGCGGCGCTTGGGATCTCCGACGGCACGAATCAGCTTGCGGTCTAGGTCGCCCTGGCCATCGTAGCGGTCGACAAGGCCGCGCTCGGGATGCCACGCCATGGCATTGACGGTAAAGTCGCGGCGCGCCAGATCGTCCTCAAGCGACGCCGCACGCTCCACGCTCTGGGGATGACGACCGTCGGTATAAAAACCATCCAGGCGGTAGGTGGTGACCTCAATGCACTCGCCATCGCAAATAGCCGTAATGCCGCCAAATTTAATGCCCGACTCAACTACCGCAATGCCGGCGGCCTCGAGTGCCGCCTTGGACTCCAGCCACAGGCCGCTGCAGCACATGTCAACATCGTGGCTGGGGCGCCCCATCAGGGCATCACGGACCCAACCGCCCACGTACCAAGCCTCAAGACCGGCTGCCTCAAGCGCACGCAGGACACGGATAGAGGCATCGGTCGGCTGCGTACCGTTGAGCGAAACATTGCACATGCCTATGGCCTCCTGCACTTGCGAGCGTTGATCGATGGTTCTCAAGAAGTCTAACAAGAAACGGGAAAGCGCGCACACGCAATCGCGTCGTCGATTCGATTAAACGAGACAGCTGACGCCACATACACTCAGCGCGCAAAAAACACCCGCCTCGGAAATCCAAAGCGGGTGTACGGCTACGGTTATTCGATGCGGCTAGCAGACCTGACGAATGGCGATACCCTTCTGATACTCATCGACCTTGGCGAAGTCGCCCAGACCGGGGCACTCGACCACGTTAGCGCCGGTGGCCATCGAGAGACGCAGGGCGTCCTCGACGCGCTCCGGGGCGTCGTGCCACACGGACAGGAAGGCGGCCAGCGAAGAATCGCCGGCGCACACCGTCGACAGCAGCTTAACCTCAAAAGTACGGTTGGCAAACCAGATGTGCTCGCCGTTGGAGAAGTACGCTCCAGCGCCACCCAGGGTCAGCAGCACGTTCTTGGCGCCCTTGGCATGAAGCTCGGCCATAGCGCCCTTGACGGACTCGTCGTCGCCACCGCTCACCTTAATGCCAAAGATGTCGAGCAGCTCGTCGTCGTTAGGCTTAATGAGGAGCGGCTCCATAGCAATGAGGTCGGCCAACTGATGGCTCGAAATATCGAGCACGAACTCGGCGCCCTTTGCCTTAACGCGGCGAAGCACCTCGGCCAGGAAGCCCTCAGAGGTGTTGGGGGGCAGCGAGCCGCTAATGACCAGGCAGGTCATGTCCTCGAGCGAATCGATCAGCTCAAACATCTCCTGCTCGTTGGCCTCGTTGATGGCGGCACCGGCGTTGACCATGTTGTACTCGGTGTCGGGACCGGCATTGAGGAACACGTTGACACGCGTGATGCCGTCGGTCCACACGGGCTTGACGGGCACGCCCAGGGCCTCGGCGCCCTTAACGATGAACTCGCCCGAGAAGCCGGCGAAGAAGCCCAGGATCGTGGTGTCGACGCCGTAGTGGTCGAGCGTAAACGAAACGTTGAGACCCTTGCCGTTGGGGGTGTAGACAGCGTTACGGGTGCGGGTAACGGTGTTGGTGGACAGGCCATCGCAGGAGATGTTGTAGTCAATAGCGGGATTTGCAGTAAGCGTGTAAATCATGAATGTTCCTTTCACGAAGCAACGTGTTAATGAAAGTATATTCCACGCTTCGGCAAAAGGCTACAACAACTCGGTGAACGGTGTGGAACGCGTGAAGCGCGGCTCCGAGGTTCGAGTGGGACAAAAAAACGGCGCCCCAGCCGAAACCGGGGCGCCGCATGCGCACGAATATGTCGCGTTTCGATTACTGACGATCGAGCTTGCGGACAGCAACGCGCTTGCTGTACTCGTCAACGTGACCGAAGTCGCCGATGCCGACGGACTCAGCGACGTTGGCGCCGGTGGCCATAGCGAGCTTCATGGCCTCCTCGACGTTGTCGCGATCCCTGTACCACTTGTGCAGGAACGCAGCGAGGGTGCAGTCGCCGGCGCAGACGGAAGAGACCAGCTTGATGTTGAACTCACGCTTGGCGTACCAAATGTCCTCGCCGTTGGAGAAGTAGGCGTCGCCACGGCTACCACGGGTGAGCAGCACGTTCTGAACGCCCGCGTCGTGAGCCATCTTCATGGCAACGCGGACCTCGTCATCAGTGTCGACCGGCACGCCGAAGATAGCCTTCATCTCGTGATGGTTCGGCTTGATGAGCAGCGGCTTCTTGTGAGCGAGCTCCTTGAGCTTGTCGGAGGACAGGTCCAGGACGACATCGGCGCCACGGGCCTGAGCGTGCTCCATGACCTGAGCCAGGAAGTCGGGCGTAGCTTTGGGAGGCA
This sequence comes from uncultured Collinsella sp., assembly GCA_900545145.1. Lineage (GTDB taxonomy): Bacteria > Actinomycetota > Coriobacteriia > Coriobacteriales > Coriobacteriaceae > Collinsella. The sequence continues at coordinate 3,417 of UQYE01000090.1, forward strand.
CGGAGCCGGAGACGATCAGGCACTCAAGATCGCCCGCGGTGTCCAGGATGTTGTAGAGCTCCTCCTGGTGCTGCGGCGTAATAGGAGCACCGGGGTTGAGGATGCCGTACTCGTGCTGGCCATCGTTGACGTAGGTGTTGATACGCGTGATGCCGTCGGTCCAGACCGGGCGGCACAGGCAACCCAGGTTCATGACCTCCTCGACGATAAACTTGCCCGTGAAGCCAGCGAAGAAGCCGAGCGCGACGGTGTCGACGCCCATCTTCTTAAAGGCGAAGGACACGTCGAGGCCCTTGCCGTTAGCCGTGTAGCTGGCCGAGCCGGTGCGGACGTTCTCATCGGGCTCGAGCGGAGAGCTCGAAACCGTCATGTCGACAGCCGGGTTAGCGGTTAGCGTGTAGAACATTTACAGTACCCCCTGTATATGTGAGGGCCGCGTGGCCGGCCCATTCCAACCACGCGGTTACCTCTGATACCAAATTAGCGAGCTGCGGACTCGAGCAGCGCCTTGACCTCGGCAGCGGTGTTGCAGGCGAGCGCCTTCTCGGCGAGCTCGTCGCACTCGGCCTTGGTCCACTGGCTGATGGTCTTGCGGGCGCGCAGGATGGACGGAGCGCTCATCGAGAACTCCTCCAGGCCCCAGCTGATCAGCAGCGGCTCGAGCAACGGATCGGCAGCGGCCTCGCCGCACATACCGACCATGATGCCGGCCTTCACGCCGCTCTCGATGATGTTCTTGAGCGAGCGGAGCACGGCGGGATAGTAAACCTGGTACAGGTTGGAGATGGTGTCGTTGCCACGGTCGGCGCACATGGTGTAGCCGATCAGGTCGTTGGTGCCGATGGAGAAGAAGTCGGCGACCTCGGCCAGGCGGTCAGCGAGCAGCGAGGCTGCAGGCGTCTCGACCATGATGCCGACCTCGATGTTCTCGTTGAACTTGCGACCCTCTTCGGTCAGCTCGGTCTTGCACTGCTCGACGAGCTCCTTGACGGCCACGACCTCCTCGACGCAGGTGACGAGCGGGATCATAATCTTGACGTCACCGAAGGCGCTGGCGCGCAGCAGGGCGCGGAGCTGGACCTTGTACTGGTCGGGGTTGGCCAGGCAGTAACGCACGGCGCGGAAGCCCATGAAGGGGTTCTCTTCCTTGACCATGTGCAGGTACGGAATCTCCTTGTCGCCACCCACATCGAGCGTGCGGATGATGACCGGAGCGCCCTTGAGCGCGCTGGCGACCTTACGGTAGGCGTTGAACTGCTCCTCCTCGGAAGGAAGCTCAGCAGAATCCATGAACAGGAACTCGGAACGGAACAGGCCGATAGCCTCGGCATCGTGATCGAGCGCGTTGGGCACGTCATCGGGGTTGCCGATGTTGCAGGCAATAATCTTCTTGATGCCGTCGGCAGTCACGGACGGCTTGCCGCGGAAGGCCTCGAGAGCCGCCTTCTCGGCAGCGAAAGCCTCGGCCTTGGCAGTGTAAGCGGCGAGCGTCTCCTCATCGGGATCGGCCTCGACGATACCCTTGCCACCGTCGACGACAACGGTCATGCCGTTGCGCAGTGCGGTGCAGCTGTTGGAAACCGAAAGGACAGCCGGGATCTCGAGGGCGCGCGCAATGATTGCGGAGTGCGACGTGCGGCCACCAGTCTCGGTGACGATACCGGCAACGTGGGCCTTATCGATCGTGGCGGTCATGGACGGCGTGAGGTCGTGCACGACAACGACGGTGTTCTCGGGCAGGACGGAAAGGTCGACGACCTCCTTGCCCAGCAGCTCGGCCAGAATACCGGTGCGGATGTCGGCGATGTCGGCCGCGCGCAGACGGAACATCTCGTCGTCCATGGACAGGAACATGTTCTCGAACATGGTCGAGGTGTCCATGAGCGCCTGCTCGGCGCAGGTGCCGCCGTCAATGGCGGCGTTGATGGCGTCGGTCATGCCCGGATCCTGAGCCAGGACAATGTGTCCGCTCATGATCTCGGCCTCGGCCTCGCCCACCGTCTCCTTCATGTGGTCGGCCTGAGCCTGGGTCTTCTCGCAGAAGACCGAAAGAGCGGTCTGATAGCGCTCCTTCTCTGCTGCCGAATCAGCAACCTCGTGCGGCTCAAACGTCAAGTCGGGATCGACGGCGACCATGACGGTGCCGATACCGATGCCCTCGGAAGCGTTGACTCCCTGATACATTCCCATTCCTCTCTCCGTGTCATGTGATAAAGCGTTTTGCCATATCCATGACAAAAGAGCGCAGCTACCTTAAGACAGGTCACTGCGCCCCCAAATATGAACTTAGTTGTTCAACATGCGACCCGTTTGAGTTCTACTCGCCAAGACCGCTCTTGATGAGCTCGATGGCAGCAGCCAGAGCCTCGGCCTCGTCGGCGCCGTCGCACTTGACCTCGACCTCGGTGCCGCAGGGGATACCAGCAGCCATGAGGGCCATCGGGGACTTGCCGTTGACCTCCTTCTCGGGGGTGACGACCGTCACGTCACAGGCGTACTTGCCCATGGTGGAGGCGAACAGACCAGCCGGACGCATGTGCAGACCCTGAGGATTAACGAGGGTAGCCTTCTCAGAAACCATAGTTGACTCCTTTTTTGTGTTTAACCCCTGTCATGCATGTGGCAGGAGTCAGATTCACGACGTTGTTTATATTAACTCACATCAAACGGTTTTTCATTGTGTTTCGCACGAATTGTTGGACAGATGTCGTTCGCTGTCCGCTCGCCTGCCGGGCGGGGCGGTTAAGTTTGCTGCTCTACAGTCCTGCGCAAGACGGAAAGCACATTAAGTGCTT
>UQYE01000091.1:0-5719 GCA_900545145.1 uncultured Collinsella sp.
TACGCGGTGCTCGACATGAAAGATTACGACCGATTTTGCGCCATCAGCACGCTGATGTCGGAGCTTGAGCGCGGGCGCAGCTCGGGTGATGAGAGCGGATGGGTCTCGTCGGACAACGTCGCCGCACACTTCCGCCGCAAGGCCGCAAACCATGCATAGCTGCGAGGTCGTCTACTCTCCGCTGGCTCTGCAAGATCTCGACGGCATCTGGGACTATATTGCCATCGAACAGGACAATCCCGCAGCAGCGGAGAGAATCGTAGAAGGTATCCTCGCTCGGATAGGCCTGCTATCCAGCTTCCCGGAGTCGGGCACGCCACTCTCCTCGATCTATCCACTACGCTCCGATTACCGGTTCGTGGTCTGTGACAACTATCTCGCGTTTTACCGTTTTCACCAGAAGGTCTATATCGACCGCGTCCTCCACAGAAAGCGCGATTACCTGCAGGTGCTGCTTGCCGAATAAACAGGCCCCGATATAATTCGACCCCTTATCCAGGGCCATGCCCGATGCAGCTAAAAAAGCCCCGTCCTAAATGAGCTACTTGAGGAGTTGGGCCATGGCGTTGACGAATTTTTGGACTTGGAGGGTGGGCTCGAGCGGATAGTGCAAATAGACCGGCACCTCGCGACCGCATAGAAACGGTACGCCCACAAAGGCCGGGTGCACGCCCGACCACGCTCCGCAGGTGAGCACCGCATCGCCCTTTTCCTCCGCCTCGTTAAAGAGCGCAAAGTCGAAGCTATCCACGTCGATCACGTCCACGCCGCCGTCGGCCAACAGGTCGATGCGCAGGCTGTCCATAGCGTCGTTGCCGTGACGGAGCACGCGCAGGCGCATGCCCTCCAGGTCGGCAACCGTGATGCGCGTCTTGCGCGCAAGCGGGCTCGTGCGCGGCACATCAATATAAAACGGTACGTTGACGATAAGGAGCTTTTGGCAGGCGTCGCCCCAGCGCGGGGTCGAAAAACTCGACTGCACTACATCCACCTCGCGCCCCAAGCTGCGCATGACGGATTCACGCTCGTCATAGAGATCGTTCACCGGCACGATCTCGAAGCGCAGCGATGGCTCCAGCTCGTGCACGCCCGTCCACATCGACAGTGTCTGGCGCCCCGGGCACATCATCGACACGCCCAGGCGCACCGCACCGCCATCGCCCGCCGCGCGCCGGGCACGACGCAGTGCGTCCTCAGACTGGCGCATGATCGAGCGCGCGTCTTCCACCAGTAGCGCACCAGCCGGCGTCACCTTGACGCCCGAGTGCGACCGCTCGAACAGCGTGATGCCAAACTCGGCCTCGAATCTTGACACCTGTTTGACGAGTGCCGGGGTCGACACGCGCAGTTTTGCCGCGGCGCGCGAGAAGCTTCCCAGCTCAGCGGCGGCCGCTATGGCCTCGAGTCGTCGATCGTACACGTCAATCTCCCGTTTTCGCAAGCGCGGGCCCACAGCACCGCAGGGGGTCGTTTTCGCAGGTCACGAGCTCAATTGAGAACAAACCTCAATGCACAGTGTAAACCTACGGTTAACGCCATTCTAACAAATATGCAATTCACCTGCGCAAATGCAAAGCATACGATAACCAGCGAAAACCACGTGGGTCGATTAATGGGAGCGACCCACCAGGAGGCACAAGAAGGGAAGTTCCTATGAGCAATTGGCTTAAGCTCGAGGGCGATGTCTGCGCCGTAACCGGCGCGCTCGGCGGTATGGGCGTCGAGATTTGCCGCGAGTTCGCCCGCAACGGCGCCAACGTCGTCCTGCTCGACTTGGACGAGGAGAAGGTCAAGGCCGCAGCTGCCGACCTCGCCGCCGAGTTTGGTATCCACGCCGAGGGCTACAAGATGAACGCCACCGACGAGGCCGAGGTCCAGGCCGCCGTCGACGCCACCATTGCCGACTTCGGCCGCGTCGATGTCCTCGTCAACACCGCCGGCATCCTGCGCTTCGCCGCCATGGAGGACCTGCCGCTGAGCGACTGGGAGCAGGTGCTCAACGTCAACCTCACCGGTTACTTCATCACCTCGCAGCGCTTTGGTCGCGAGATGATCAAGGCCGGGCAGGGCCGCCTGGTGCACATCTCGACCGTCGCCAGCCACTCCCCCGAGACGTTCTCGGGCGTGTACAGCTCCACCAAGGCGGGCGTCAACATGATGTCCAAGATGCTTGCCGCCGAGTGGGGCCCCTACGGCGTGCGCTCCAACTGCGTCGAGCCCTGCTTTGTCAAGACCCCCATGTCGGCGAGCTTTTACGCCGACCCCGAGGTCGAAAAGAGCCGCAGCCGCCTGATCGCCACGCGCCGCATCGGCGAGGTCAGCGATATCGCCAACGCCGTGATGTTCCTGGCGTCCAAGCGCTCGGACTTTACCACCGGCGACGCCATCAAGGTCGATGGCGGCTTCTCCAACATGATGGGCGACCTCACCGCCAAGCCCGGTGGCCGTCGCGCATACGCCGACAACTACCTCAAGAACAAGGGTGTCGAGCTTTGGTCCGACGAGTCCGGCGTCGCAAAGCCGACTGACCAGTAAACCAACCTGACAGGGAGGCACCGCGGACACGCCCGCTCCTCCCCCGTATCGATTAGAAAGAGTCCCATGGCTTCCACCAACTCCAACAAGGGTCGCGCCGTCGTGCTTTCCGCCGCGTGCGTCACCATGTTCTTCATCAGCTCCATCGCGCTGTACTCCGTCGTGTCCAAGAACCTGCTCGCCGTCTACCCCGAGTGGTCCAGCGCACTTACCTGGGCTTTCCCGGTCTTCCAGACCATCATGGCCGTGACGGGCATCTTCGCCGGCCGCATCTCCGATAAGATCGGCCCGCGCAACGTCGTGATCGCTGCCGCCGTGTGCTACGGCGTGGGCTGGTTCATGTCCGGCACCGTCACCGAGCCGTGGCAGTTCTACCTGTGGTTCTCGCTCGTCGCCGCCATCGGCAACGGCCTGGGCTACAACCCCGCGCTCACCACCGGCCAAAAGTGGTTCATCGACAAAAAGGGCCTCGCCTCCGGCATCACCCTGGCCGCTTCGACCGCCGGCCCCGCTGTGCTGTCCCCGGTGCTCGCCTCGCTGCTCATCCCGAGTCTGGGCATCTTTGGCGCCCTCAAGGCACTCGGCGTCATCTTCTTTGTGACGATCGCCGCCTCCGCCCTGTTCCTGAAGGCCCCCGAGGCCGGCTGGCTGCCCGAGGGCTTCGAGGCCCCCAAGGGCGGCGCGCACGCCGGTACCTTCGGCGACCTCACCCCGGGCGAGATGGTCAAAACCCCGCGCTTCTGGGTCCTCATCGCCACCTTCGCCTTCGCCGCCACCGCGGGCACCCTGCTTGTGGGCAAGGTTGCCTCCATCGCCGCCGTCCAGCTCTTCGCCGACCCCACGAGTGCCGCAGCCGTCGCCCTCGGCGGCGTGGTCGTCTCCGTCAACACCTGCGCCAACCTGGTCGGTCGCCTTTCCTTTGGCCAGATCATCGACAAGATCGGTGCCTACAAGTCGCTGCTCATCAGCCTTGTCGTGACCATCGTCGCGCTCGTCATCATGTCGATGAGCTTTACGCAGAGCATGTTCTTTGTGGCGCTCGCTCTGCTCGGCTTTAGCTTTGGCGCCCTGCTCGTCATCTACCCGCCGCTCACCGGTGGCGCCTTTGGCACCAGCAACATCGGTGTCAACTACGGTATCATGTTTTTGGGCTACGCCGCCTCTACCTGGATCAGCCAGCCCATCACTGCCGTGCTGTATCACGCCGAGGCCGGCAGCGCCGCCTACCAGCAGTCCTTCTACGGCGCCATCGTGATCGCCGCCATCGCCGTCGTGCTCACCCTCTACATGATGGTCTCCGACAGCAAGAAGAAGTCCGCCTAGTTTTACCGATGTGACAAAGGGACTGTCCCTTTGTCACATTCCACCAGCCACCAGCATTAAGGAGTCGAAATGTCTGAGCTCAACCCCGTCCGCATTGCCGTCATCGGCGCCGGCGCCATGGGCCGCAACCACATCCGCTTTGTCACCGAGGAGCCCGAGGCCGAGCTCGTCGCCATCGCCGACGCCTTTGAGGGCGCCCGCGCCACGGCCGAGGCTGCCGGCGTGCCGTTTTATACCGATCCCGCCCAGATGATGGACGAGGTCAAGCCCGAGGCCGTCATCATCGCCACCCCCAACGACCTGCACCTGGGCGTTGCCCGCGAGGCCATCAAGCGCAACATCGTGCCGCTGGTCGAAAAGCCGATTTCCAACAATCTCGAGGATGCCCAGGCCTTCGCCGCCGAAGCCGAGACCGCCGGCGTGCCCGTGCTCGTGGGTCAGCACCGTCGCCACAACCCGTTTGTGAACAAGGCCAAGGAGATCATCGAGTCCGGCGAGCTGGGCAAGCTCACCGTGTCGAGCTTCCACTACATGATCTATAAGAACGACGAGTACTTCGATGTCGAGTGGCGCCGCAAAAAGGGTGCCGGCCCGATCCTGGTCAACCTGGTGCACGACGTCGACCTGCTCCGCTACCTGCTGGGCGAGCCCGTCGCCGTCCAGAGCATGCAGTCCAGCGCCGCCCGCGGCTTTGAGACCGAGGACTCCGCCGTGGTCAACGTCCGCTTTGCCGATGGCGCGCTCGCAAGCATGACCATCTCCGACGCCACCGCCAGCCCCTGGAACTGGGAGGCAACCGCCCGCGAGGACCCGCAGTACCGCCCCTTCGACGCCGACGCCTACTTTATCGGCGGAACCTTGGGCGCCCTGTCGCTGCCCCGCCTGCACCAGTTCTCCTACGACGGCGCCTCTAACTGGCACAAGCCGCTGCAGATGGAGATCCCGGCCGTGGACCCGGCGCTGCCGCACAAGATGCAGCTCAAGCACTTTGTGAAGGTCGTCCGCCGCGAGGTCGAGCCCGTCGTGACCCCCGCCGACAACGTTAAGACGCTCACGCTTCTCAACGCCATCAAGGAGGCCGCCGAGACCGGCCAGCTCGTCGAGCTGTAATGCCTTAAGAGCGGTCGCGGCAGAAACCCCATGCCGAGCCCCTCGGTCCGCCACCAATAAGCCCCTCTTCTTTGCCCCGCGAGCAGCCTCCTGCCCACGGGGCTTTTTGCTGCCTTGCCGACGATTTTTCTGGAGGGGGCTATTTTGCGCCTCAGCTTGGTTCGTGCGCCACGAAATGGGCCTATCTACTACGTTTAACCGATCACCTCAACCATATCGAATTTCGCGAAATAAAAACCGCAGGTAAACGGCTTGCCGATTTTCGGAAAACCCAGGCATGGTCAGCCCCTACGGGTAAAACGTAGTAGAAAGGCCGTTTTCGTGGCGCGGCCCCAAAACAGCCTTTTGGGACGGGTGGTATCCTTGGTAGCCCTGTGCTGCAAACGCACCTTAAACGCAAGGAGTTTCATGGATCTTATCGCCCAGCTCGCCCGCGAGCTCAACCTTAAGGCCGCCAACGTCGAGGCGGCTGTCAAGCTCATCGACGAGGGCAACACCATCCCCTTTATCTCGCGCTACCGCAAGGAGGCCACGGGCGGCATGGATGACGTCGCCCTGCGCGCCCTCGACGAGCGCCTGTCCTACCTGCGCAATCTTGAACAGCGCAAAGAGGACGTCATCCTGCTCATCGACGCCCAAGGCAAACTCACGCCCGAGCTCGAGCAGCAGATTCGCGAGGCCACGCAGCTCCAGCGCGTCGAGGACCTCTACAAGCCCTACCGCAAAAAGCGCATGACCCGCGCGCAGAAGG
>UQYE01000092.1:0-5563 GCA_900545145.1 uncultured Collinsella sp.
TGCTGAAGCGCGCGAGCTCGAACCTGGTGTTGTGCTACGTGGCCGAGCTGCTTGCATGCCTGCTTGCATTGGCCTTCATCGCCGTGGCCTATGTCGTTGTGAGCGTGGCCATCGTGCTTGCGTTCGCGGCCGTCGCCTTGGCGGTGTGCCTTGCCGGGATTCCCGTTATCCTTGCTGCCTCGTGGCGCAGGTAGCGGGGCAACCATGCAAGTTCTTGTCACGACGTGAGAAAAACTTGCAAGAATCGCAAGTTCTTTTCATGCGATGAGAAAAACTTGCAGATTGGCGCGAGGGCGACAACTCTCCGCGTGAGCGCAGTTTCGATATTGCTTGTTAATGGTGTCCGAACGGTTGATTGGAGACAAAATGTATCCGGACTATGAGTGCAACAACTATCCCATGAGCATTACGGATGAGGATGGTCCGTTCCTGGTCATGGAGGCGGAGCTGTCTGGCGACGTCGAGCTCAATGATGAGTTTAAGAAAGACGCCAGCTATAGATATTCGTGTGCGACTGTTTCTGCGGCGATCGATCTTTGCAAGTCAATGACGGACGGCGATGCCGATCCCTGGTATGAAAGTTGGGAGAAGGCGGTTGAGCGTTATCCGCTCGAGAAATGCGAGGATGCGACAACGCTGTATTGGATTGAGCCGACCGATCCGCACAAGGCGCTGTGCGCCTTCCATCCTCATCCCGATCTTGAGCGGTACGTGGCTGAGGCAATTGGCGCCGTTGACACCTATCTGCTGGAGCGCGAGTACTGTCCCTTTACGGTCAGCCACTTAGATCTAAAGGATGTTGACGTCCTGCTCAGCGCTGCTTGGGGATTGGCTCGAGTCCTTAAAGAAATATGGGGAACTTGCGACCCTGATGTTATGGAAAAGATTGTGGATGCTACGTACAGTGCGCATATAACGGTTAGGGACCTGATCGCGGGTGAAGAGGCGGTCAAAGCTAGCTCGAAGTCCGATGAGAATCTTTAGCCGCCGCGCTGATCGGCGCGCCTGATCGGCAGGCTGTCGGCAAAAGTTCAGACAGCTTGCCGATCCCAGTCGCTACATCGTTTCCTTACTCGCGGCGTAATGTTCCGCCTGCTTAAGGGCGTCCTCGTAGGCGCGCTGCTTTGCTTCGTACTCTAGCGCGTAGCGCTCCTGCTCCGCTCGCCCGGGAACAGGCACGGTCATGCTTCGCAGGTCCATTGGGGCAAGTTGCACAAGCGCGTCTCCGTGCGAGGTGTCCGCCAGTTTCTTCTGCCCCTCATCGGACGACAGGTATGCCAGGACAAACTGGGCAAGCAGCTCGTCCTCAAAGGTAGCGCAGAACATGGCGTCGCAGGGGACAATGCTCTCAAACAAAAGACCGCGCTCCACGGGGCGCTCAGAACCGACAGAAAAGTGGCCTGGCGTGATGAGGGCAAGCTTGAATGGAGGCCCGACGCGTGATATGAGAAGGCTCGCCTCGCGGGCGTCGATCGGTTTGGCCTTCCGAAAATCTTCGTAGTCTACACGGCTTACATCGTAGATATCTGTATCGGGGACACGCTCAAGTACATCTTCTGCGGCAATGATTGCGCCATCATGAAGATGCTTTAGCGACAGGTAGTAGCAGTCGTGCTGTTGGTAACTGTCTGTCGGATCTGATTCGGGCAGTTTGGTTACAACGCTGCGGGCGGTGCCGCGGTAGATTGGCGCTAGCGACCCAAGGGGGATGAACATTCTCTCGTCGAACGATCCGCTCTTTGTATTGGGTAATAGGGGATAGATGCCGTTGCCCTGATCCTCGAGCCGATGCCAATAGACTGGATTCTTTTGATCGCCGTAGGCTCGGTCGACGGAATCGAGGAGCTGGTGCAGAATCTCATCGGTCATTTGCTTGTCGTCAAAGCTCCTGCCGTCAAAAAGGAAATACGGATCATTGGGCTCGCCGTCGCCAATAAAGAGCAGCGCGCGACCCTCGGCCTTTTTGGCAATGGTGTTGGGAAGAAGCACAATGCTCTTTAGCAGGCCGAGGTCACAAAGAAGGCGACGTCCATCTACGGCTCGCGCCAGATTGAACAGACGGTCAGAAATCTGAATGACGGCCGTAGCGTGGGGCCGTGAGCAGGCAATGGATGCCGCAAGAAAGATGTAGTACCACTCAGTGACCGAAAGCAGATCGGGGATGCCTGCGCTGCGTTGCAGCTGCTTCGAGCGCGTTCTGAGGAAATCCAGGACTCGCGCATTTGCCGCATCGATAGATGCCGGGAATTGGGATAGCGGTCGTAGCTCGGGGGGCCTGCAGTAAATGAGTGCTGATTCGTACGTGTGAGAGGCTGCGTCCTGCTCGTAGTCGTATAAAAAGATATTCTCCTCGATGGCAGTAAACGTCGACGTCGGGACTTTGACTCGGTTTTTGCAAACGCAGACGGGCACACAATCCCATTCGTTGGTTGCTTCGTTGTAAATGCGGTCCTCAAACTCAAACGAGGCGGCCGAAGGTCGCTTGAGGTCAATCCCCAAAACGGACCACGAGGGGCCATCGACGTGCTCGCTCGAAAACTCAAAATCGCGACAGCACAGTTCAATGAGCCTTTTCGTTCCCGACGAAGACTGATATTTCTCGACCATATGAGACGCAAGATCCGATAGATATTGGCTCATATATGGCTTGAGATCTTCGTTTAAGCGAAGAGTTGCAAACTCAGCTTTAGTTTTGAGCATGCGCACCTCCTGCATATTCCCTATATTGCGCGGTTCGCTGACTGGCCCATCGCGGCTCAATTGCCTTCAGTCTACAAGAAGAGCAGTTACGGCGTTTTTCAGACGGGGCACTCAAATGAAAAAGAAAAAATCGAATGGTGCGTATGAGGCCGTACGCATTGGGTAATATCTCGCTAGATACTAACGCTAAGAGATTTGCATATCTCCTAGCTGTATCAAGCTACAGTGGATAACCCAACTAGTTGTTTCAGCAACGAAAGGACAGCTAATGAACGGATACGACACGTATAGGATCGAGCCAGACGCTCCCAAGAAGCCAACGGCGATGAATATTTTCGGCATGATTCTGCAAACCCTATTTGCGGTTGTGCTCTACGTGATCGCCGTCGACATGATGTGCTTGCTGACGACGTGGCTCGGCGGGTTTATGTTCGAGATTAGCGAGAGCAACACGGTGATCCCGCTCCATTCATGGCGCCTGGTGGCGTTTAGGGTGTACTGGGTTGTGCTGGGCGCGGCGTTTGTTGCGGCGCTTGCCCACAAATGGATCGTGCTGTTAACGGGAGGGCGCGAATCCGACATGTGCGAGCTGCTCGGCGTAATTGAGGGTGCCGGCGCATTTGCATCCGTCGTCTGTGCGATTGTCTGTTTGCTGGGCTATGCCGCCGTATTTGATTGGTGGGCTGGCGTCACCGGAAAGATGGCGGCGGATTCCCGCGCCAATGATTACCTGCTTTGGGCTGTTGTCTTAACCATCGGAACGATTGTCGAGTGGCGAATTGTCGAAGGGGTCCTCAAGGCTTTATTCCCTCATGAGTGCTTGTTCCACGGGCTTCGCTTTGCATCCGCCTGCGTGGTTACTCCTCTGCTTGCGCTTGTGCCCACCACATTGGTCATCATCGTGTGTGCGCTGGTGGTAGGCCTTTTCGCCGGCATTCTGTTTGCATCGTTTGCGATCCCCGTGGTTATCGCAGTTATTGGCATTGCCGTCGCTATGAGTCGCTAGTCCACAACGCAATCCAAATATCTCGCAAAGAAAGGAACGACCATGTCGGTATTCTCTAACGCTCAAAAGGTTCTGCTGCTTGCCGTGCTTACCGCTCTTATGGCTGGTGCCCTGATGTACGAAGTGCTGCACCCCACGCTGTTCCCGCTGCTCAAGCAGGGTATTTTGCAGCTGCTCTACCACATTCCGGTCTTTACCCAGCCGGGCAACGTGATCTATCTGGAGTCGGCGACCTCGCTGACGCTGTAGGAGTTTATGGGCTCGGGGCCACGTCATAGGTAAGAAAACCAATATAGAAAGGAAAACACCCATGGCTCAGAAGCAGTATCGAAACATCGATCGCTACCGGGACCTGCTCACTCGAATTGCGCCCTCGCGTCTGGTGGAGCAGACGCGTCAGAGTGTTATTGGCCATGAGGGAAGCTTGGAGGCCTTTGTGACGGCGCTGAGCTTTGAGGTCAACCGCTGCGTGATGTTGGCGCGCGGCGCCGATCCGCGCGACGTTCTTTCGCCCGCCGCCATTTTGGTGATGGGTTCCACTGGTACGGGAAAGACCCACACCATTAAGGCCGTGGCAGATGCCGCAGGGCTCAAGCTGTTCGTGTTCGATGTCTCTACCATGACGGGCGAGGGCTGGCGCGGTGCCAGCATGAGCAACTGCCTGTCGCAGGTCGCGGATTATCAGGCTGCCACCCCCGGCGATATCTGCCTGGTGCTCTTTGACGAGTTTGACAAGGCGGTTCGTGCCGAGCCCGATGGGGGCGAAGTTGCATCGAGCTTTAGTCCATCGCAGTCGTTCCTTAAGCTCTTGGAAGGCGGGGAGATGCCGTTTGAATGTGATACCTCCAAGAGTGCGGCTATTAAGACGCTCAACCTCGATCAGGTTGTTTGCATTTTGGGCGGCGCCTTTATGGGCTTGGATGCTCTGGTGCGCAAGCGCCTGAGTGACAAGTCTGGCACCACGGTCGGCTTCGGATCCTCGTATGCCGCCGTGCGCACCGCCGCAAAATCGGCAAACGAGCTGCGAGACAGTGCGACCATCGAGGATGTTGAGACTTGGGGTATTATGTCCGAGCTGTGCGGGCGCATTGGCTCGGTGATTAACTTTAACGTCTTGAGCGTGGACGATCTGGTCCAGATTGCGTATGAACAGTACCTGCCCAAGTACAACAACATGATGGGAAATGGCGCCAAGATGGAGCTGATGGCAGATGCTGCTCGCCTTGCGGCGAAGCGCGCGGTTAAGGAAGGTGCCGGCGCGCGCGGCATGCTCCGTCAGCTGCGTCCCCTTATGATGTACGCCTGGAGGGACATGCGGGAAGATACCTATATTTCCCGTGCGACCTTGGTCGTGAGCGACGGGGAACTTGCGGTTGCGTACGAGCGCTCTCATGAGCCGCGGGGCTTTTTGCAGGAAGAGATGGGGGAGAATTCGCCCTTTCTGAACGGGAGGGAGATTGAAGCCCTGACGCTGGTGAACAACTGGATGGAGCATGAGGACGAGGATGAGCATAAGCCGTATCAGCCTGAGTTTGCTTGGCTGGCGGATTTGGTGGACGGCTCGGCGCTCGACAAGATCGTGCAGGGCGGCAAGGCATTCGATCTTGCTGGGGTGTTGTTGCGCGGCGTTCCGTTTGATGGGCCGGAGCGCATTGCCGCCCACGAGCTGCTTAAGGCGTGCGCCTGCTACAACGACGTGCTCTATGCCGATCAGGACAAGTATCGCAACCTTGCCCAGGTGCTTATGCTCACCAAATTGGTGTACAAAAAAACGCCCGATTGCTTGCTGAGCCCGCTCGATGTGGTTATGAACGGCACGACTACGGGCAACGGTTTTCAGGGTCTTGGCGAGTGGGT
>UQYE01000093.1:0-5310 GCA_900545145.1 uncultured Collinsella sp.
GATACATTGCGGACCACAAGGAGTAATCCATGTCCCAGCAACGTAAATTTTTCCCTGGCTGGTTCGTGGTGGCCTCCGGCTTTGTCATCATGGTCACGGTCGTTATCGCCAAGATTTCGCTCGGTGCCATCTACGACCGCTTTGGCCTGCGCTTTGGCAATATCCTTGACTCCGTTGCGTGTATTGTCGCCTGTGTGGCGCTGTGCTTCCCGACGACGGACCTCGGTCCTATTGTCGCCGCTGTGAGCTTTGGTGTTGGAACGTGCATGGGCACCATCACGCCTACCATCGCCGCGTCCAAGCAGTTTGGCATGGCCGACCTGGGTAAGGTCACGGGCACCATTACCTCGCTCGAGATGGTCGGCGGCACCGTGGGCGCCATTGTCTCGGGCGTGCTGTTCGATGCCACGGGCTCCTTTGCGAGCACCTGGATTGTGTGCCTGGCGTGCTCCGTGGTCATGCTCGTGTTCCTGCTGGCATCCGAGCCCATCGCCGCCAAGCTGCGCGCAAGCGTGGCGGGGGAGTAGCGGGTCGCCGCCTATTCCTGTTTGCCTGTTCTGCCCGTGGCTGCCCTGGAAGCCGAATGGATGCTCGTACTGTCATTCGGTTTCCAGGGCAGCCACGGGTCTACGAAATGATCCCTTTTCCTCCGTCCCCAAGGGATCACGTAATCCGAAGGGGACGGAGGAAAAGGGATCACAAACCGCGGCAGCGCGTCTGGCCGAACGAGTCCCCATACCCTCGTTCGGTCAGACGCGCCGCCGCGTTGCTGCTTTGTGCCGTATAATGTCCACTACCTATGACGCGATACAAAAGAAAGGTGTTTGCCCATGCAGGCACAGAAGGCGGAGGGAACCCGCGACCTTATCGGCGCCGAGATGCGCGCCTGGCAAAAGATGCAGCAGATTGCGGCCGGCGTGTTCGAGCCGTTTGGCTTTAAGCCCATCGAGACGCCCGCGATCGAGCAGGTGGACGTCTTTGTCCACGGCATCGGCCAGTCGACCGACGTCGTGCGCAAGGAGATGTTCCGCGTCTTTAGCGGCGCCAACCTGGAGCGCGTCTTTACCGAAGGCACCGACACCAAGCTCAAGCCTAAGCAGCGCTTGGCGCTTCGTCCCGAGGGCACGGCCGGTGTGGTGCGCGCCGTCGTGGAGAACAACCTGGTGCCCCAGGGCTCCACGCCGTTTAAGGCGTACTACGCCGAGGCCATGTTCCGCGGCGAGCGTCCCCAGAAGGGTCGCCTGCGCCAGTTCCACCAGGTAGGCATCGAGTGGCTCGGCGCTCCCGATCCGGCGGCAGACGCCGAGTGCATCATCATGCTCATGGAGTTCTACAAGCGCCTGGGCTTCGATCTGTCCAAGCTTCGCCTGCTTATTAACTCGATGGGCGATGCGCAGTGCCGTCCGGCATACCGCGAGCAGGTCAAGCAGTTTATCCTCGATCACGCCGACGAGATGTGCGACGAGTGCCGCGAGCGCGCCGAGCTCAATCCACTGCGTGCCTTCGACTGCAAGAACGACCACTGCCGCGAGATCATGGCCGACGCACCGCTGATGGGCGACAACTTGTGCGATGAGTGCCGCGAGCACTACGAGCAGGTCAAGCGCTATCTGGATGCCGCCGGTATCGAGTATGTCGAGGATCCCACCTTGGTGCGTGGCTTGGACTACTACACCCGTACCGTCTTTGAGGTCGAGGCTCCCGGCGCCGGCGTCGGCTCCATCGGTGGCGGCGGTCGCTATGACGGCTTGGTCGAGCTCGAGGGTGGCAAGCCCACGGCAGGCGTCGGCTTTGCCGTCGGTTTTGAGCGTGCGCTGCTGGCCCTGCAGGCCTTTGGCAGCGACCTGGGTGCCGAGGAGGTCCCGTGCGTCTACGTCGCCAATGCCGGCAAGGAGCTGCGCCAGAACGTCTTTGCCATCACGCAGGAGCTTCGCGCCGCTGGCATCGTGACCGAGGCCGACTACCAGGGTCGTTCGCTCAAAGCTCAGTTTAAGCAGGCCGACAAGGTTGGCGCCAAGCTCATTTTGGTCCTGGGTGGCGACGAGCTTGCCGCCGGCAAGGTCAAGGTGCGCGACATGGAGAGCCATGACGAGGCCCTCGTCGATCTGGCCAACGTGGTCGAGGCGGTTCGCGAGCGCCTGTAGCGCATGATTTTTGAGCTGTAGTGCCGCTGAGGTGCCCAGCTCATTGCGAGCGATTGTTACGGGGGTGTTTCGCTTTTATGCGGAATGCCCCCATTTACGTATGCCGCCCACCGAGAAATACGACCATTTAGGGCAAAAACCCTTGCAATGCAGAAAATACTTTTGTGTGGTAAAGCGCAATCAGCGTCGAAAGTTTTTGCCGAGTGCCTATAATAAATACCGCATGTTACGTGCATAGAAGGAGGAATGGGAGGAAACGTGGCTGAGAACCTAAGCAACCAGTCTGTACCCGAAGCCGCGGCGCGCGTCGCTGCCGTGGTCAACCGCCTCGTTAACCGAATCGGCTCGAATGCCGAATCCAAGGAGCGTCTCGCCGAGATCGAGATCCCCGAGGAGCTGCGCGACAATCTGGCGCTGTTCTTGCGCCTGGAGCGCCGTGTGCTTAGCGAGTATGATCCCGAGATCGCGGACCTGTTCGACAAGATTTTGACAGCCGAGATTGTGGCCAATGCCGGAAACCCCGGCACCCGTGCTGCCGACGAGTCCGTCGACGAGCAGGGCGTGCCCACTGCCGACGAGCCCACCGCCGTGGCGTTTCGCGAGGTCGTTGATCTGATCGACAGTCTGCCGCTCGATAAGCAGCAGGTTATCGTCCGCGCCTTTACGAGCTTCTTCCATCTGGCAAACCTGTCGGAGGAGAACTACCGCGTGGCGCAGCTGCGCGAGCGCGAGGCAGGTGCGTCGACCGATACCGAGGTCGATCCCGCCAACGAACTCACCGTCGCCTATCACCAGTTGGTAAACGAGATGGGTGTCGAGGGCGCCAACGAGCTGCTCGACAAGCTCGAGTTCCACCCTGTCTTTACCGCACATCCCACCGAGGCCCGTCGTAAGGCCGTCGAGGGCAAGATTCGCCGTATCTCCAACCTGCTGGAGGAGCGTCCGCGTCTGGGCGGCTCCGACCTGGTGGAGAACGAGCGCCATATGCTGCAGGAGATTGACGCCCTGGTGCGTACGAGCCCCATCGCGCTCAAGAAGCCCACGCCGGTCGAGGAAGCCGATACCATCATCGACATCTTCGATAACACGCTGTTCGACGTCATCCCCGTCATCTATCGTCGCTTTGACGACTGGGTGCTGGGCGACAAGGCCGGTACCGTGCCGCCGCTGTGCCCGGCGTTCTTCCATCCCGGCAGCTGGATCGGTTCCGACCGCGACGGTAACCCCAACGTCACCGCCAAGGTGAGCCGTGAGGTCGCCGCCAAGTACTTCACTCACATGGTGCTCAAGCTCGAGGACAAGTGCCGCCGCATCGGCCGCAACCTCACGCTCGAGGCCACCTACAGCAAGCCGTCTGCCGAGCTCATCAACCTGTGGAACCATCAGGTCGAGATGAGCACCCAGTACACCGCACGCGCCGAGTTGATCTCCGAGCACGAGCCGCATCGCGCCGTCATGCTCGTCATGGCAGATCGTCTGAACGCCACCGTTCGTCGCATCACCGACACCATGTATCACAGCGCCGATGAGTTCCTGGATGACCTGCGTGTCGTTCAGCGCTCCCTGGCCGCCTGCGGTGCCGTCCGTGCTGCCTACGGCCCGGTCCAGACCATCATCTGGCAGGTCGAGTCCTTCGGCTTCCATATGGTCGAGATGGAGTTCCGTCAGCACTCCGTGGTGCATGCCCGCGCCCTCAAGGATATCCACGAGAACGGTATCCATGGCGACCTGCAGCCCATGACGCGCGAGGTCATCGATACCTTCCGCGCTATCGGCTCCATCCAGAAGCGCTACGGCAAGAAGATGGCGCATCGCTACATCATCTCGTTTACCAAGAGCGCCCAGCATGTGGCCGACGTCTTTGAGCTGGCCCACCTGTCCTTTGCACACGAAGAGGATGTCCCCGAGCTCGACGTGATCCCGCTGTTCGAGCAGCTCGAGGACCTCGAGGGCTGCGTCGACGTGCTCGACCAGATGCTTACGCTGCCCGTGGTGCAAAAGCGCCTTGCCCAGACCAACCGCCGCATGGAGGTCATGCTGGGCTATTCCGACTCCTCCAAGGACGCCGGTCCTACCACGGCCATGCTCGCGCTGCACTCCGCGCAGGAGCGCATCGCCAAGTGGGCCGAGAAGAACGATATCGACCTGGTGCTCATGCACGGTCGCGGCGGTGCCGTGGGCCGTGGCGGCGGCCCGGCCAACAAGGCCGTGCTGGCGCAGCCCAAGGGCTCGGTCAACTGTTTCTTTAAGCTCACCGAGCAGGGCGAGGTCATCTTTGCCCGTTACGGCAACCGCACGCTGGCCCAGCGCCATGTTGAGTCCGTTGCCGCCGCAACGCTTTTGCAGTCGGCTCCGAGCGTCGAGAAGACCAACACCGAGACCACGCAGAAGTTCTGGGATATGGCCGAGAAGCTCAACGCAGTAAGCCATGAGCGCTATCTGGACCTGCTGAACACTGAGGACTTTACACCGTGGTTCTCGACCGTGACGCCGCTGACCGAGGTCGGTCTGCTGCCGATTGGCTCGCGCCCGGCCAAGCGCGGTCTGGGTGCCAAGTCGCTCGACGACCTGCGTACCATTCCGTGGATCTTCAGCTGGAGCCAGGCGCGCATTAACCTGGCCGCTTGGTACGGCCTGGGCACCGCCTGCGAGCAGTTTGGCGACCTTGACCAGCTCAAGGCTGCCTACCAGGAGTGGCCGTTCTTCCGCACCTTTATCGACAACATCGAGATGTCGATCGCCAAGACCGACCAGCGCATCGCCAAGATGTACCTGCACCTGGGCGATCGCCAGGATTTGTCCGAGAAGGTCTTCACCGAGATGCAGCTCACGCGTAAGTGGGTTCTTGCCATCGTCGGTGACGAATGGCCGCTGCAGCGCCGCCGTGTGCTCGGCTGCGCCGTCCGTGTGCGTAATCCCTACGTCGACGCCCTGTCCATCGCTCAGGTCCGCGCCCTTCGCGAGGTGCGTATGAACCAGGACGAGATGGCAGAGGAGAAGAAGGCCGAGTACATGAGCCTGATTCTTTCGACTGTGACCGGCGTCTCGGCAGGTTTGCAAAACACGGGGTAATCGATAGCCCTGTAGTCGCTGTCCGGGGCTGCCGTATGTTTACTTTCCGGCGCGTCCTCGGACATGCAAGAAGCCCTCGCTGCGCACTTCGTGC
>UQYE01000094.1:0-5118 GCA_900545145.1 uncultured Collinsella sp.
TAAGCACAAGAAAGGGTTGTCATGGCTTCTCAACATCCGGATATCGAGAAGGTTCTGTTTACGCAGGAGGATATCGACGGTATCGTCTCTCGCCTAGGCGAGCAGATTACTCGCGACTACGCGGGTAAGGATCTGGTACTGATTGCGGTCCTGCGCGGCGCCGTGGTCTTTATGGGCGACCTGATGCGCAAGATCGAGCTGCCGACCAACATCGATTTCATGGCTGTTTCGAGCTATGGCGACGGTGTGAAGTCTTCGGGTATCGTGCGTATCATTAAGGACCTGGATATCGACATCCGTGGTCGCGACGTGCTGATCGTCGAGGACATTCTGGACTCGGGCCTGACCCTCAAGTACCTGATGAAGAACCTCGAGAGCCGCAAGCCCGCTTCTCTGGAGGTCGCCGCCTTCCTATGGAAGGACGTTGAGGACCGTACCTCGGCCGTCACGCCCAAGTATGTTGGAACCCATTGCCCCGATGCCTTTGTGGTGGGCTACGGCCTCGACTATGCCGAGCGCTATCGCAACCTTCCGTATCTGGGCATTTTGAAACCGGAGGTTTATTCGTAAGATGCCCGACGACCGTAACGATAACAATTCCCAGACTCCCCGGGAGCCTAAGATCCCGGGGATGCCCGGAGGCAAGAAGCCCACGCGTACGGGCTGGCTGTATTTTATTTTGGCTTGCGCGCTTCTGGGCTACGCCTTCTTTAACATGGGCTCCGGCTTTGCCAGCTCCAGCAATACCGTTAAGCTCGCGACGAGCGAGATGGTGAGTGCCATTAAGCAGGATCGCGTCGAAGATTTGACCTATACGGTTCAAGACGGAAGCGTGGCGGGTCATTACTGGAAGACGAAAAAGGACAAGGGTGATACGAGCGAGCTCAAGAGCTTCTCCTCGACCTATGTCGGCTCCGATTCGCTTGCCGAGCTTATGGCGGAGCACCCCGACACCAAGTACATCGTCAACACCAACGACCCCGATTTTTGGGGCGACTTGGCGATGAGTGTGCTGCCGACGATTGCCCTGATCGCCATCATGTTCTACTTTATGCGCCAGATGATGGGCGCCAATAATAGGAACATGCAGTTTGGCAAGACCAATGCCAAGACCAACGAGGCTACGCGTCCCAAGGTCAAGTTCGAGGACGTTGCCGGCGTGGACGAGGCAGTCGAGGAGCTCGAGGAGATCCGTGACTTTTTGAGCGATCCGGATCGCTATCGCAAGCTGGGCGCCAAGATCCCGCGTGGCGTGTTGCTGGTGGGCCCTCCGGGCACCGGTAAAACGTTGCTGGCCAAGGCCGTTGCCGGCGAGGCGGGCGTGCCGTTCTTTAGCATCTCGGGTTCCGACTTTGTCGAGATGTTCGTGGGTGTCGGCGCCAGCCGTGTGCGTGACCTCTTTAAGGAGGCCAAGTCTCAGGCTCCGTCAATCATCTTTATTGACGAGATCGATGCCGTGGGACGTCAGCGCGGGGCCGGTTTGGGCGGCGGCCACGACGAGCGCGAGCAGACGCTCAACCAGCTGCTGGTCGAGATGGACGGTTTTGAGGAAAGCGAGTCGGTCATCCTGATCGCCGCGACCAACCGCCCCGATATTCTGGACCCGGCATTGCTGCGCCCCGGTCGTTTTGATCGTCAGGTTACGGTCGACCGTCCGGATGTGAAGGGCCGCGAGCAGATCTTGCGCGTGCATGCCGAGAACAAGCCGATGGACGAGGACGTGAAGTTTGAGAAGCTCGCCCAGATGACCGTTGGCTTTACTGGTGCCGATTTGGCGAACCTGCTCAACGAGTCTGCGCTGCTGGCCGCTCGCCGTCATCGTTCCGTGATCTCGATGGACGAGGTCGAGGAGTCGATGGAGCGCGTGATTGCCGGACCGCAACGCAAGGGTCGCGTGATGACCGAAGCCGAGCGCACCACGATTGCCTACCACGAGAGCGGCCACGCTTTGGTGGGCCACATCCTGGAGCACTCCGATCCGGTTCATAAGATCTCGATCGTCAGCCGCGGTCAGGCCCTGGGCTACACACTGCAGCTTCCGCAGGAGGATCACTTCCTCAAGACCAAGAACGAGATGCTCGACGAGCTCGCCGTGTTCTTGGGCGGTCGCGTTGCCGAGGAGCTCATGTGCGATGACATCACGTCGGGCGCGAGCAACGACCTGGAGCGCGCGACCAAGATGGCGCGCGAGATGGTCACGCGCCTGGGCATGAGCGAGGAGCTGGGCACTCAGGTCTTTGGCGAGGCGCAGCATCAGGTATTCCTGGGCCGCGACTATGCCGATCATCAGGATTACTCCGAGGAGACGGCGCGCCGCATTGATATCGAGGTTCAGCGCATCATGCGCGAGGCCCATCGTCGTGCTGTTGAGATCTTGGATGCCCGTCGCGATCAGCTCGATCTGATGGCGAAGGTGCTGCTTGAGCGCGAGACTGTCGAGGGCGATGCCGTGAATGCCCTGCTCGATAACGAGTGGGACGCCTATCTTGAGCGCGAGGGCGATATCCTGGCGGCCAAGGAGGAGCGCAATGCCAAGGCGGCCGGCATGCCGACCAAGAAGCGCGCGCCTCGTATGAGCGAGGAGGAGCTGGCGGCTGATGCCGCGGCCTTTGCGCAGGCGGCCATGCAGGAGGATGCCGAAGCCACATCCGATGATGCCGGCGATGACCATGTCGTCAACGCTGGCGGCAACACCGACGCCGACAAATAGTTCTTGTAGCGAAAGCCTCCGCGGGGAAACCTGTGGAGGCTTTTCTTTTAAGCGATATGTTGATTGGGGACAGACTTAAATGAGTGTTTTCACGCATTTAAGTCTGTCCCCAATCAACATTGCTGGGGTACTTTGCTCAGCTAAAGCGTACAATACCGCCTATGCGAAAGGGGAACAGATGATCAACGAAACTATGTATGCTCGCGGTGCGGAGAGCTCCATCATCCGCGAGATCTTTAGCTACGGCCTTGAGCGTAAGGCGCAGATCGGTGCGGAAAACGTGTTCGATTTCTCGCTGGGCAACCCGAGTGTTCCGGCGCCTGCTGCCGTGGCTGAGTCCATTAAGAAGGCCTTGGAGCTGCCGAGCGATCAGTTGCATGGATACACGCCTGCACCGGGACTGCCGCAGTGCCGTTCCGCTGTGGCCGAATCGCTCAACCGCCGCTTTGGCACGAGCTATGAGGGCAAGGATGTCTTTATGACGGTAGGTGCGGCGGCCTCGCTCACCTGCACGCTCAACGCCGTTACCAATCCGGGTGACGAGGTCATCGTTATCGCCCCGTACTTTCCGGAGTATCGCGTGTGGATTGAGAAAGCCGGCTGCACGTGTGTCGAGGCGCTCGCTGATGAAGATACGTTCCAGCTGAGCGTTGGTAACGTGCTCAAAGCGATCACCGATAAGACGACTGCCGTCATCATCGACTCGCCCAACAACCCGACCGGTGCCGTGTATACGCGTGAGACGTTGACACGCCTGGCGAATACTCTGCGCGAGGTCAACGCCCAGCGAGATCCCGAGAATCCGATTATGCTTATCTCGGATGAGCCGTATCGCGAGATTGTCTATGGAGCCGAGGTGCCTTGGGTGCCTTCGATCTATGAGCACACCATCGTGTGCTATTCGTATTCCAAGTCCCTTTCGCTACCGGGTGAACGCGTGGGCTGGATTTTGGTTCCCAATACCAATCCGCAGGCTGCTCGTCTTATGCCGGCCGTCGCCGGTGCCGCCCGCACGCTGGGCTTCGTGTGCGCACCGGCCCTCTTCCAGCGTGTAATCATCGACTGCATTGATGAACCGAGCGATGTCGAGGCATATGCGCGCAACCGCACCGCGCTTACCGACGCGCTAGCGGAGTACGGCTACACCTATGTTGAGCCGGATGGTGCTTTCTACCTGTGGGTGAAGGCGCTGGAGCCCGATGCGAATGCGTTCTGTGAGCGCGCGAAGAAGTATGAGCTGCTTGCGGTGCCCTCGGACAGCTTTGGCATGCCTGGCTGGTTCCGCCTGGGCTATTGCGTGAGTTACGAAACGATTATCAATTCGCTACCCGCTTGGAAACAGTTGGCGGACGAGTATCGTTAAAAGTAAAGCGCTCTGCTTACAATGTTTTACGTGAAACGGGGTTTGGTGTTAAGCCAGGCCCCGTTGTCATGGACGTTGTGTCGTTGGGATGGAGCGGTTTTACGACTGCTGAAAGCTATGCGTACAATGAATATACGCGACGGCCACACCGGATAAGGAGACCCGATGCCCTACCTTCTTTCTTGTGACATTCATACTCATACGATGTTCTCTGCGCATGCATATTCGACCATTGAGGAGAATGTGTACTGGGCAGCCGAGCGCGGTCTGCAGGTGCTTGGTTCTGCGGACCACCTGAGCTCCATGGTTACACCCTGCCCCGATGACCTGCGCAGTTACCAATTTTTTATTAACCAGGATATCTGGCCGCGCATTTGGAACGGCGTGCTGGTGTTGCGTGGTGCCGAGGCTGATATCGTTTCGCCGGACGGAAGCCTGTTTGGCGAGGATACTCCTGTCACGCTCGATATCGCCGGCGATTCGTACAGCCGTCAGCATTCGCTGTTCGATTTGGTTACGCGTAATTTGGATTATTTGGTGGCAAGCGTGCATAATCCGCAGATCGCTGAAGGCGCGACGCTGGCCCAGGCGACCGAGATGTATATCAATGCCCTGGAGCATCCCAAGGTGTTCATGCTGGGCCATACGGGACGCTCGGGCGTGCCGTTCGATATCGACGAGGTGCTGTTGGCGGCCAAGGCCAAGCACAAGATTATCGAGATTAACAACCATAGTCTTGAGCACGGTGCCGATGCCGAGCATTGGAGCGCATGCCGCAAGATTGCCGAGCGTTGCGCCGAGCTGGGCGTAGGTATTGGTGTGTCGACCGATGCGCATATTGGTATGGCAATTGGCAAGCTCGACCAGGCGCGCAAGATGCTCGACGAGATTCACTTCCCGCTGGATTTGATCGTGACGCGCGACCGTGAGACACTGCTGCGCGAGATGGCGGCGGCAGGCGTGTGCGACCTGCGCAAGAGTATGTAGCGAGGCTCAATGTGCAACAAGAAAGGGGGCGGTCCAGACGGGCCGCCCCCTTTCTTGT
>UQYE01000095.1:0-4886 GCA_900545145.1 uncultured Collinsella sp.
AGGGCTGGCAGGAGATGACCCGCGAGCTGGGCGGCAAGGTCCAGCTGGTGGGCGACGACCTGTTCGTCACCAACACCGAGCGCCTTAAGAAGGGCATTGAGCTGGGCGCCGCCAACGCGATCCTGGTCAAGGTCAACCAGATCGGTACGCTCACCGAGTCGCTCGAGGCCATCGAGACCGCCAAGGAGGCCGGTTACGCCTGCATCGTGAGCCACCGCTCCGGCGAGACCGAGGACTCCACGATCGCCGACCTGGTCGTGGGCGTCAACGCCGGCCAGATCAAGTCGGGCGCCCCGTGCCGCAGCGACCGTATCGCCAAGTACAACCAGCTCATTCGCATCGAGGACGAGCTCGAGGGCAGCGCGCGCTACGCCGGCAAGGCCGCGTTCTACAACATTCGATAAACAGACGAGCTTGGTGGGGAGGGACAGACTCGGCTTTGCCCCGCTTCAGTTAGATGCTACAGAGCGCTATCGGGCGCTGGGCCGTATGGCTCAGCGCCTTTTTTATGTCGAGCAAAGGCTGGCGAAGGCGGTGCGGGCGCTCGTGCTATAACTAAAGGACTTAGCGCAAACAAACCTCAACCGCACAAGGCGCACATGGATCAGATTTACGACAACAGGTACTATTCCGCCGGTTCGCGCGAGCCGTCGCCTCGCCGTGCGCGCTCGGTGCAGCTCGGTGGGTCCGCTTATGCCGGCGCCGACCGCTCCACGCAGCGCCCGGCAAGTACCTCGCGCCCCAATGCTCAATCAAATACCTTGGTAGATGGACCGGTGCGCCCGGCACGTTCGACACATGCGTCGCGTCCCTCGGCCCAGACGCACGACAGGTCGAGCAGGCCTTCGAGCCGTCTTTCGGGCTCGGACTTTATGCGCTACGCCAACGACAATGCGGTGGTCAAGGCGATCTATGACTTTACGCATGGCTCTCTGCGTCCGCTGTTTATCGGTATCGTGGTGGCGCTGGCGCTCGTGAGCCTGTATTTTCCCGTACGCGACCTGTACGTGGCAAAACGCTCGAGCGACATCTTGGCCAAGCAGGTCGAGATTCGCCAGCAATACAATGATGAGCTGCAAAAAAGCGTCGACAAGCTGCTCTCGGAGGAGGGTATCAAGGACGCGGCGTCCGAGGACCTGGGCCTGGTGATGCCCGGCGAGAAGAAGATTGACGTGCTAGGCTTGGACGACGATTCGGACTCGTCGTCGAGCAAAAAGTCCTCAAACGCCAAGAAGGCCAGCGAAGTGGCCAAGGAAATCGAAGAAGTCGGCAAGGACGCGCCGTGGTACATCCAGGCGCTCGACATGCTGTTTGGGTTTAACGGCGTCGAGGGCCAGACGGTCGTGTCCAACGGCAAATAGCGCCCGGAGGGGAGCCCGCAATGACAAATTGCAAACGCTATAAGGTGGCCGCGATCGACCTGGGAACGGTGTCGTCGCGACTGGTGTTGGCCCAGGTCGAGGGCGGGGCGATTGTGGAATCGTCCAAGCATACCGAGATTACCGACCTGGGCGAGGGCGTGGACGCGACGGGGCGCTTCTGCGAGGCGGCTGTCGAGCGTGTGCTCGCTGCGTGCCGCATGTTTGTGGACGAGGCCCGTGCCTTTGGGGCCGTGTGCGTCTGCACCACGTGCACGAGTGCCGCGCGCGATGCGTCCAATGCCGCGCTGCTGCTGGACGGCCTGCGCGAGTTGGGGCTCAAACCACAGGTGATTCCGGGCGAGGTCGAGGCGCGCCTGACGTTTTTTGGCGTGGCGCACGACTTTGCCGGCGAGCGCATCATTGTTGCCGATTCGGGCGGCGGATCCACGGAGCTCGCGACTGGCGTGTACGCGCCGGAGCGCGGCGTCTTTGCGCTGGAGGGAACGCGCTCGCTGGACATCGGTTGTCGCCGCGTGACGGAGCGCTTTTTCTCCGCGTTGCCGCCCGCGGATGGCGAGCTTGCTGCCGCTGCCGCGTGGGCAGGCGAGCAGTTTGCCGCCTATTTTGAAGGCCTGCCCAGCGACTTTGAGCGCGCCGAACGCCTCGTTGCGGTGGGCGGCACCGTCACCACGCTCGTGGCACTCGTTCACGAGCTGGAGCCGTATGATTCGAGCTTTGTGCACCTGCGCGAGCTTTCGATGGAGCAGGTTTCGGCTGCCATCGAGCGTATGTCCGCGCTGGATGTTGCGGGCATTGCCGCGTTGCCGGGCGTGCAGCCCAAGCGCGCGGGCGTGATCTTGGCTGGTACCGTGGTGATTCGCGAGCTTATGCGAGCCGGCGGCTACGACACGCTCACCGTAAGCGAGAACAGCCTGCTCGCCGGTATGGCCGCCACCATTAACGAGGTTCTCGACGGCGCGACCCCCACCATCGGCTGGACCCCCAACCTCAGCACCCTTTAACCATCCCCTCATAAGTTGCGGTGAAATAGTTCCTAAATGGGCTGATAAACTGCCAAAACAGGAACTATTCCACCGCAACTTAGAGGCTTAACGGCATCCAGAAGAAACGAGCCCGCATCCCCAGGGGGCACGGGCCCGTAAAAGCCAAATGGTAGGGGCGGTGGGACATCTGCGTATTTGTTGCGCAAATCCGCACCGGCTTCGGCTGCCTGCCGGCGTCCTCGCCGGCTCGCTACGGACGCTGCGCGTCCGCTTGACGCTCGCCCCCTCGCGGGTTCGAGCCCCACCGGCATCTTAAAGAAATGAGCCCGCATCCCTGGGGGACACGGGCTCGTAAGCACTACATGGTAGGGGCGGTGGGACTCGAACCCACAATCCTTGCGGCGAGAGATTTTAAGTCTCCTGCGTATGCCAATTCCGCCACGCCCCCGTGAGACTAGAAGTCTAGCACAAGCCGTCCGTTACGCGTTGACGGCCATCGAGTGTTGGCCCGACTTCTCGAGGAACTCTTGGAACTTTGCCTCGTCGCCCTTGTTTTGGTACTGCAGGGCCAGCAGGTACTCCAGTCGGCAGCGCTTGACCGGGTCATCGCCGGCGTCCTTGAGCATGCGCTCCAGCTCGGGGATGTCGTTGTGGCGCTTGAGGATCATCGTATCGTACATCAGCTGACACTCGTGCGCGACCGCCTCGGCCTGACCGCCCTCAAAGCCCTTGATCTCGTGCAGCAGCTCCTTGGACTTTTTGCGATCCTCCTGCCCAACGTAGTAGTTAAAGGCCTTGATCACCAGGTCGACGCGCTGCATCTTGGGCAGGTTGAGCCCCAGCAGCAGGTCGAACATCTCGTCGACGCGCTCGTGGTCCTCGCGCAGCAGATAGGAGTTCAGGCGCAGGTAGTCACGGTTGTAGCGCGGGTACAGCATGCTGGTGAGTTTGGCGTCGAGCAAACGATCAAACTCGTCCCACTGCTTGGCGGCCATAAGCTGCTGCAGGCGTTTGAACGTGGTGCGTTTTTTGACGCTAAAGAACACCGACACGGCGATGCAGATGATAACGACGGCGGTCCAGAGTGTGCGGGAATCGGGCATATTAGGATCCTTAGTCGCTCGTAAAGCGAGCGGTATGGCAACACGTACTAGATGTATTATACGCAGCGCGCAAGCAAACTGGCATAAAAGCTCATCGAGGCTGAGTGCCATCGCTCGCTGCGGTACACTTACCTAAAGTAAACCATGAAGGGAGACACTACCTATGAAGAAGATCGTTTTGGCTTGCGGTGCTGGCGCTGCCACTTCCACGCTTGTTGCCCAGAAGGTCGCCACCTTGCTCGACGCCAACGGTTACGCCGACAAGTACGAGATCGTGCAGTGCGCCATCTCCGAGGCCAAGGACTACTGCGACGAGGGCGCCGATCTGCTGATCGCCACCACCGTTGCCCCTGAGGGCCTCACCTGCCCGTACGTGAGCGGCGTGCCCTTCATGACCGGCATGAACCGCGTCGCTGCCGAGAAGGCCGTCCTCGACGTCATGGCTCAGTAGGCGCTGACTGTATGAGTGAGCAGAACGCCAATCCGGTCGAGCTCTTTGGCATGCGCGTTGCCCATGTGGGCATTAACGCCACCGACCCGGCAGATGCCCTGGGGATCGCGGAGCTGTTCTCGACGATGATGGGCCTGCCCGTTATCGAGACCCCGGTTTCGTACTTTAACGATTCGCTGATCGAGGTCATGAAGCAGAACGGTCGTGGAGCCAGGGGCCACATCGGCTTTGCCGTCAACGATATCGATGCGGCGGAGAAGTGGTTTGCCGAGCGCGGGCTCGAGGTTAACGAGGAGTCGCGCGTGCTGCTGCCCGACGGTGGCACCAAGCTCGTGTACTTTAAGCGCGAGTTCGCCGGCTTCGCCGTGCATCTGTGCCGCGAGTAGCGCATGAGCTGCTATAGCTAGCAAAAAGGGATAGGGCCGCATGGCCTTATCCCTTTATTTATGCCGAGGGGCTTCCTACCGTGGTAGGCGAATCGTAAAGCGGCTGCCGACGCCTTCGACCGAGGTCACGCCGATGACGCCGCCGTGGCTATCGACGATCCACTTGGCGATGGCGAGCCCCAGGCCCGAGCCCTGCGCGCCAGCATCGCGTGCGTTGTCAGCGCGGTAGAACCGCTCAAACGCGTGAGCTGCGGATTCCTGGTTCATGCCGATGCCCTCGTCCTCAACGCTTATGTCAATCGCGCCAGTGCCCGCATCGGGCGTTATGGCAAACGTGACGGTCGTGCCCGCGTCCGAATACTTGGCGGCGTTTTGCACGATCACGCGCAGCGCCTGCTTCACGAGTGCCACGTCAACCGATGCGTTGCAGCGCATGTCGCTGGTAAGTGCGGCATCGTACGCCAGCCGATATGTGTGCCCGGCATCGATCATCTGCGATTCTTCGCAAACCTCGCCGACCAGTGCAGCCAGGTTGGTATTCGCACGCCGCAGGACCGTGCGTCCGGCGTCGCCGCGTGCCA
>UQYE01000096.1:0-4875 GCA_900545145.1 uncultured Collinsella sp.
AGGGGACAGGCACCTTTGTGGTGGTTTTTGTTTTAGGCGGAGGGGAAGGCCTTGGTGAGACCGGCGCGCGTCTGCGTGTCGGTCTTTTGGTAGATGGAGCTCAGGTGGCGCTGTACCATGCGCATCGAGATGCCGAGTTCCTCGGCGATCTGCTTGAGCGGGCGTTCGTCCTGGGTTACTGCTATGAGCACGTCGACTTCGCGCGGGGTGAGGCCGTGGTCGGTGATGAAGGCCTGACGCTGCTCCTCGATACTCGGTACTGCCAGCGCCTCCTCGGCAAGCTGTTGATGTTCGCGCTCCTGCTCGGTTTGGGGCAGGCGGAACAAGCCGGCTGCCACGAATGCTGCGCAGGCGGCGACGAGAAGCACGACCGCGCCAATCATGATGAGGGCGACGTTGCCAGAGGTCACAAGCGCAAGCGAGACGCCCGACGTGGTGAACGCGCACACGTTATTGGCCGCACGGCCCATGCCGGCCCAGAAGGCGGGCACGTGCATGCGCGGTGCCAGCTGAGTAAACGTGGCGGTAAAGAACGTGACGAAAAAGCCCGAGCTCAGGTAAAAGACGACAAGGCCCAGGTTGGGATCGGCGCCGGCTTCCACGGCCAGGATGGAAATGGTCGAGAGCACGGCGATGCCGAGCATGACAAGTCCCATGTATCGGCGCTCGGCAAGATCAAAGATAATGCCGGCGGCAAGGCCGCTCGCCGCCAAAAAGAGGCGCGGCCATGTTTGCACGGCAATGGTGCCGTGGGCGTTGGAGAGCGTGACCACGTTGTCGAGGGTCGAGAACAAGCAGGCAAGAATCATGACGAGCGCGATGCTCCAACATGCCTGTTTGGCGAGGGCGTGCGAAGGTTCGACAAAGGGATTGATAAGGGGGTTCGGGCTCTCAGTGGTCTCTTGAGGAACAGCGCCGAGGGCGGATATGGCGATAGTCGCTGCGCCAAGGACGATGAGCTCTGCGATGCCGCCGCAATTGAGCAGGTTGACGGCGAACTGCATCAGGATGCCCGCGGCATAGGCTGCTCCCGCACCGGTGGCGAGCTTGGGATCGTCTTGGAATGTCGTTGCGAAGGCATGGTGTGCCGCGCCGCCCAGTAGGCCGAGTCCGAGGAATGCGAGGCATCCCAGATTCTCGAGCGCAAGCGGGCTCGTGGGGGGCTGAATCTGAGTCAACCCCAAGATGGCGATGGGGACGGCGGCGCTGACAACTGCCTGAGGCCGGCCTTTGCGCTGTGCGAGCCCGAGCAGCGGCGCATATCCGATAAAGCCGATCACGCTGGCGCCGAGGATGAAGCCCTGCGCAATCACAACACGCTCGGCACCGGTGAGTAGCCCGACATTGATGTCGAATCGAAACTCGGCGGCAAGAAAGACAAAGGTAAAGAGCGCAAGTGCCAGAAGCGCGTTGATTTTAGGCTTACTCAGGTTCAAGGACGGTCCTTTGGGTGGACGGAACAATCGTGCCCTCGATTGTAGACCATGACGGTAGGGGGCAGGCCTTTCGTGGGGGCGGGGTGCGCTTGCCAATTGCATGCTCGTTGCCTTTTGCGCTGGCAGGTGCGCCACATGAGAATTTGTGTCCCAGGATCCGGATATCTTCCCGTAACATGGTGTTATAGAAGCACCCCTTACGACAAGGAGGCTCACATGCGAAAGCAAATCCATGACAACCCAATCGACCACGGCTGCTCGTGCGCGCTCTCTCATGGAACGTGGCGTCGCGTGGGCGCCAAGCTTGCCTGCGCTGGGGCTTGCGCGCTCATGGCCGGCCAGCTGCTGCTGCCGAGCGTGGCGCTCGCCGCCGACTGGGTCAACGTGGGCGGCACGCAGTACGACGCGGGCACTGCCGCCGGCGACGATGCGGGAACCTGGTCCTGGGATGGCGCTAACGACATGAAGCTCAACGGCTACGACGGTACCGGCATCAGCGCTCAGGGCAACCTCACCATCGATGTGGCGGGCACCAACACCATCACGGCCGATGCCGGTCAGAGCGCTATTGCTGCCAAGAACGGCAACCTTGCCATTACCGGCGACGGCACCCTTAATGCGACGGCCCAGACCGATGTGATTGCGGCGGAAGGCGACGGCAATGCGGGTGGCGATGTGACCATCAGCGGCGCCAACGTCAACGTGACGGCTTCGGGCGCAGTGAACAGTGCGACGGGCATTCGCGCGACGGCCGGCAGCGTGACGATCGATAAGGGCGCCGATGTCAAAATCGAGGCAAAATCGGCGGAAGGATCTTGGCGTCCAACGGTGGGCACCTACGGTATCTTTGCCGATAACCTTCCCAGTAGACACGCTGCTCAGGAAGGCGAGCAGGAAGAACCGGATTATGTCTCCGTGCACGGGGGCGACGTCACGATCGATGCCGCCAACCTGTCGATCAAGACAGCCGATGCCTGGCAGGTTTCCGTGTGCATCAATACGGTCGGTATCAAAAAGAATACCCTCATGAAAATCGTCAACAGAGCCGATGTCGCGCTTTCCGCCGGCAGTGCGGCTTCGCTCTCGGCGGGCATCAGCGCGCGTTCGCAAAGCGGTGCGGTGTGGATGCTTGTCGAGGAGTCGAATCTTACGTCTCGAAGCCTGTCTGCTGCAAACGGCATCGATGCCGTCCGCAATCAAAGTTTTGGAATCATGGCAGAGGCAAACACCGGGTCGGAAACGCCTCGTATCAAGATTCGCAAATCGAAGATTGAGGCCTCGGGCGCGACTGCGGGAATCTATGCGATCAACTGCAACGACGCGACTGCGACGCTGTTCCGTGCCGCGATGATCGATTTACGAGGAAACGCGATGATTACGACTCCGACGGACGGTGCCGTGCGCGATGTGAAAAAGGTTGTCGATACGGGGAAATGGCCGAGCTCCCAGAACGGGCAGGTCGTCGGTGTTGCCGGTTCGTCTGCCATTACGGATATCGTCGGTTCTGCCGAGGTCGCCCATGATGTAGTGATTGATTTTGGAGACGGACAGGAGCCGGAGCCGACGCCCGATCCAGAGCCGACGCCGGAGCCCGATCCCGACCCCATACCCAATCCCGAGCAGAAGCCTGGCCTCAAGTCCGTAGACAAGGACGTAAAGACCACCACGGCGGTCACCAAGACCGTTACGACCAAGACTGCCGCCGGCGCCAAAAACGCTTCCGGTGTTCTGGCTGCCACAGGCGACAACGCTGCGATGGCGGCGGCAGCCCTCG
Organism: uncultured Collinsella sp.; assembly: GCA_900545145.1. Lineage (GTDB taxonomy): Bacteria > Actinomycetota > Coriobacteriia > Coriobacteriales > Coriobacteriaceae > Collinsella. The sequence goes on from UQYE01000096.1 coordinate 3,211, forward strand.
GCATTGCCGGTGCGTCCGTCATCGGCGCCGGCTTCGTCGCGTCCAAGCGCCGCGACCGCTAGCGCAAGCTTCCGCAACATAAAACAGCGGAGGTACCCCTTACGACAAGGAGGCTCACATGCGAAAGCAAATCCATGACAACTCAATCAACCACGGCCGTGCGTGCTCGTTCTCCCACGGAACATGGCGCCGCGTAGGCACAAAACTCGCCTGCGCGGGGGCCTGCGTGCTCATGGCCGGCCAGCTGCTGCTGCCGAGCGTGGCACTCGCCGCCGAGTGGGTCAACGTGGGCGGCACGCAGTACAACAAGGCCGCCGGCGACGATGCCGGAACCTGGTCCTGGGACGGTGGCGACGACATGAAGCTCAACGGCTACGACGGCGCCGGCATCAGTGCTCAGGGCAACCTCAATATCGGCGTGACGGGCACCAACACCGTAACGGCCGATGCCTTACAGAGCGCTATCGAGGTCAAGGACGGCAACCTTGCCATCACGGGGGAGGGAACCCTCAACGCGACGGCCGAACCGCAGAAGAGCAGGAGCGCTGTTAAGGTCGAGTACGGTAGCCTCGCCATCTCGGGCGACGTGACTCTCAACGCGACGGCCGGGACCGATACGATAGCGGTTTCGGGGGACGGCAAGACCGGCGGCGACGTGGACATCCGCGGTGCCAACGTTAACGTGACGGCAACGAACAAAGTGCCTCATACCATCGGCATTCACACGCGGGCAGGCAACATAACCATTAACGAGGGCGCCGACGTCCACGTCGAGGCGGAGGCGAATGGGGGGCTCAACGCCGTTGCAGTCTATGCCGAAAACATCTCCTCCGAGCATGGAGGGTGCATCGCGGTGGATAACGCAAAATTAGATGCGGCGGCGCGCAATGGATGCAGTGTGTCGGTCGCCTTGTATTCGTTCGGGGGTAAGGATACATATTTGAGTATTACCAACGGAGCGGATGTTACGCTCGTGGCGAGTGATAGGGCCGATGTTTTGGATGGTGTTTGGATGCTCGCGCAGGACGGCGTGTCGCGGGTGCTCGTCGAGAATTCGAGCCTTACAGTTCGATGCGGTGACGGAACTGGCTACAGTCGTAAACATGGCTACGGAATATATTCCCAATCCGGCTCCCAGTCCGCCATCCCTCGAATTGACATCATTAATTCAAATGTTGAGGCGTCGGGTAATACGGCGGCAATCTACGTTGTCAATCTGGGTGATGCAGCTCCTTGTCTCACAATTGATGGCGGATCGGTAGTTACGACTCCCGCCGGCGGCACCGTGCGAGAAACTGCGGGAAACGGACTCGTCATCGGTGCTGCCGGGTCGTCCGCTATCCAGGATGTTAGGACCTCCGACGAGGTTGCCCGCAGCGTGGTAATCAGCTCCGGAGATGCGGTCGAGCCTGAGCCCACGCCGCAGCCTGAGCCCACCCCGGCTCCCACGTCGCAGCCAGGCGGCGGAAGTGAGACTGGCACGCCGTCCGTGACGCTGACTCAGGCGAGTTCCACAGCTGCTGCCTCCAAGCCGGCCGCGAAGGCCACCGCTGCCCAGAAGTCCGTGGGCGCCCTGGCCGCCACGGGCGATAGCGCTGCGATGGCGGCGACAGCCCTCGGCATTGCCGGTGCGTCCGTCATCGGCGCCGGCTTCGTCGCGTCCAA
>UQYE01000097.1:0-4854 GCA_900545145.1 uncultured Collinsella sp.
CTTTTTTGGCTCACGCGACACGCTCGCAGATTCAGGTCTAATACTTTTCCCGCAAAGTGAGCGAGCAAAATCGGACCCCCGAAGCATCGACACTTTTCAGCTGCTATTTCCTGCGGTTTCATCGAGATTTTCCTGCGGTTTTGGCGCCAAAAAGTGCGGATGCTTCAGGGGTCCAAAATAGGTCGTTCACTTCTGGGGAAAGTATTTGACTTCGTTATCAGACAGCTGGGACGGGGTGCCGCGACGCAAACGGGACCCTCGTTTGGTGAAGGCCCCGTCGTAAAAGATTGCTTTCCCAGCTACTTAGTACTGCTCGATGCCCATGTAGCGACGAATCTCGGGGCTGTGGTCGAACGCCTTACCGCGGGCTGCGCGCAGCTCGCAGCTCATCGCGTAGAAGAAGATTGGCTCCAGGTACGAACGCACGCTGGCAGGCACGTCGCCCACGCCGTACTCGAGTGCGTCGAGCACCATGATCGTGTCGGTGTGCGTGTTGAGGAACGCCAGCGCGCGCTCCTCCATGGGGCGACACTCGCCCGATCCGAGCTGCACAAAGTAGAACACGCCGGGCTCGGTAGCCTCGAACGGGCCGTGGAAGTACTCGCCGGAGTGGATGTAGCAGCAGTGCTGCCACTGCATCTCCATGAGCGAGCAGATGGCCATGGCATAGGTCTGGCTAAAGTTGGGGCCGGAGCCCAGGATATAGAAGAACTTGTGCTGCTGGCAGAGCTCGGCAAAGTGATCGCCCAGCTCGGCGTTGACCTTCTCGCGGGCGGCGGGCAGCAGCGCGTCCATCTGCTTAAGGCCGGCATACATGTCGGCGAGCGCCTCGTAGCCCTCCTGCTGGTCGAGCAGCTCGGCAGCCATTAGCACGCCAATGCCCTGCGGGACCTCGGCCTGCGACTCGCCCTTGCCCCACGGATAGACCCAGGTGGTCCACTTGCCGTTGTCGATCTTGGAACCCGCATAGTCGGTCATAGTCACGACCTCGGCACCGGCAGCCAGCGCCATCTCGCAACCGTCGACGACCTCCTGCGTGTTACCGCTGTGGCTGCAGGCGACGACGAGCGACTTCGGCCCCAGGCTCTTGGGGGCCATCAGGCAAAACTCGCGCGCGGTGTAGACCGTCGAGGCAAACGTAGTGGCCTCGCGCTTGAGTAGCTCGTTGGCCGGCATTAAGTCGATCATCGAACCGCCGCAGGCGATCCAAAAGACGTTCTCGATCTTACCCTTGCGCTCGATAATTTCCTGAATCAGATCGTGTGCGTTCACGGTGACGCTCCTCCTTGTGTGGCGGCTTTGGACGACGGCAGCTCGTACCTGCAGTCGTTCTATGTTGTTCTATTTATAGCATGCAAGCAGGTGCCCGTGAAGTCATTTCAGCAAATTTGTTCTATGTTGTTCTATCTATGGACGTTAGATGTCGAACACGTAGCGCGAGCCCACGATCTTTTGACGCCCGAGCAGCAGGGGCCGCCCGTCCGCATCGGTAAAGTACGCCTCCATATAGAAGAGCGGCTCGCCGACCGGCACCTCCAGCAGCGGGGCCGCCTGGGCATCGGCAAGCGCAATCTCCACGGTACAGGGGTCGGACTTGAGCGGCGCGCGGCCCGAATGCTCGGCGACGAGCGCAAAGATCGAGTTATCGGCGAGGTCCTCGTCGGCAAGCGTCTGCAGGTAGGGATGGTCGGCCAGCACAAAGGCGTTGTTCTCGAGCATGACGGGGATGCCGTCGGCCGTGCGCACGCGCTCGACCACGATGAGCTCGCAGCCGGGCTCCACGCCAAAGAACGCCGCATCCTCGCGCGTCGCCGCGACCACCGTACGCGACACCAGACGCGCTCCGGCCACCATGTCGTTGGCGGCACAACCCTCAGTAAAGCTCTGAACGTCGCCCTTCTGGCGAATCTTGCGCTTGAGCTTGGGAGCGCACACAAAGGTGCCCCTCCCCTGCTGGCGGTTGAGATAGCCCGCACGCGACAGCTCCTCGATGGCGCGGCGCACGGTGACGCGACCCACGCCGTAGGACTTCGCGAGCTCCATCTCGGAAGGAATGCACGAGCCGGCTGTGTACACGCCGCGCGCGATCTCGCCCTTTAGGTCGTCCATAACCTGCTGGTACAGCGGCACGGCGGACACGTCAGTGCGGTCAGTTTTATCGTCGAAAGCCATCGTTACGCTCCATCCCGCGCATGCTCGGACTCAAATTCTTCAATCGCCGCCATAAACTGCTCGCCAAAGGCGTCGGCCTTTTTCTCGCCAATGCCGTTGACCCGGATCAGCTCCTCGCGCGTTTGAGGGCGCAGGCGGCACAGGCCGCGCAGAGCCTTGTCGGAAAAGACCATATACGGCGCCATCTCCAGCTCGGTCGAGATCTCCTTGCGCAAGGCACGCAGGCGCTCGAACAGCTCGGCATCGTCGCCCACGCGCGGGCGCTGATCCAGCTCAGCCTCCTCGCGCAGCAGATCCACCGCGCGGCGGGCGCGGGCCGAGGCCTTGCGCTTGGACGCGCGACGCTTAACGGTAAAGGCGAACGCCTCATCCTCGACCTCGCCGGCACGCGGGCCCAGCCCAACGACCGGGTACTGCCCCTGCGAGGTGGCCAGATAACCGCGGCCGCACAGCTGGCCGATGATGTCCTTGATGCGCCCGACCGATTCGCTCGACAGCTCACCGTAGCCGCGGTCCTCGTCCAGATGCATCTGGCGAATGCGCTCGGTGTTGCCGCCGTGGAGCACGTCGGCGATCAGCGACTTGCCAAAACGCATGGGACGCGTGGCCACATAGCGCACGGCAGCGCGGGCCATATCGGTGACGTCCTCGACCTCGAACTGCGTAAGGCAGTTGCTGCAGTTGCCGCAGCCCTCGGCCTCGTCCGTGGCGGTGCTGCCCGCACCAGCCGCTGCCGCATGCTCGGCCGCGGCCTCGTCGCCAAAGTAGCGCAGCATGTATTCGCGCAGGCAGCCGGTGGTATTGCAGTAGCCCTCCATCTGGCTGAGCAGACGATATCGATTCTGGAGCGCCCACGCGCGCTGCTCGTCGTCGAGCGCCTCGTCGGCCGCATCGCCGCGGTCGATCAAAAAACGACGCATGCGAAAATCGTTGCCGTTCCACAGCAGGTGGCAGCTGGCCGGGTCGCCATCGCGACCGGCGCGGCCCGCCTCCTGGTAGTAGGCCTCGATGCTCTCGGGCACGTTGTTGTGAATCACGTAGCGCACGTTGGGCTTGTCGATGCCCATGCCAAAGGCGTTAGTGGCAACCATCACCTGAATATCGTCATCGATAAAGGCACGCTGGCTTTGGCGGCGGGCGTCGTTACCCATGCCGGCATGGTAACGACCAACGCGAATGCCGCTGGGGCCCAGCGCTTCGGCAAGCTCGCCTGCCAGCGCATCGACCGTCTTGCGGGTCGAGCAATACACGATGCCGCTCTCGCCCGAATGCGCGATCACATAATCGCGCACCCACGCGGCCTTGGCCTTGTCGCCCATCTCCTCGCAACCAAAGTAGAGGTTCTTGCGATCGAAGCCCGTCACTACCGTCGCGGGGTTTTGCAGGCCGAGCATCTGATGAATGTCCGCACGCACGCGCTCGGTTGCCGTAGCGGTAAAGGCCGCCACGATGGGGCGCTGCGGCAGGGAATCGATAAACTCGCGAATCTGCAGGTAGGCGGGGCGGAAATCCTGTCCCCATTGGCTCACGCAGTGGGCCTCGTCAATGGCCACGAGCGGCACGCCAATGCCGCCGTCCGCTGCGGCCTCCTGCGCAAAGGCCAAAAAGCGCGGCTCGAGCAGGCGCTCGGGCGCCACGTACATAAGTTGGTAGCGGCCCTCGCGCGCCCGCTTGAGCACGGTGTTTTGCTGGGCCGGAGTAAGGCTGGAGTTGAGATAGCTGGGCCGCGCACCCGCCGCGAGCAACGCACGGGTCTGGTCCTCCATAAGCGACAGCAGCGGGCTCACCACAAAGGTGATACCGGGCAGCATGAGCGCGGGCACCTGGTAGCAAATGGACTTGCCGGCACCCGTGGGCATAACGCCCAGCGCGTCGCAGCCGGCAAGGATCGCATCGACCATACGGTCCTGCCCCGGGCGAAACGAGGTGTAGCCAAAATAGGCGCCGAGCGTGTCGAGCGCCGTCTGCTGCATGCTATCGGTCATGGTTTCCTAACGTCCAAGTCATCTGCCGCCGATTATACGCCGCCACGCGGACCGGTGCCGCACGGCTGTCAGCAACGTTCATTCTGCGGTCAGTCATTGGGGACGTTCTTGAATGACCAGTCGTTTAAGAACGTCCCCAATGACTAACCGATGTCTTGGCAACGACAGACACTATGACCCAATCCGAGGGCACTAAAAAGATAGGAGCCCCCGCTCGTGACCGCGGGTCGGGGCTGCGACAATGATGTTGAAGTGCCATAGGCGCAGCCGCGCCGCAACGAGGTTGGGAGGCTCCCATGCCAAAGTATTCTACCGCGTTCGGGATGGACGTCCACCTGAGGTCGACCACCGTCTGCGCCCTCGACGCGGACACCGGCGAGGCCGTGACGAGGAGGTTCCCCGGCAACCCCTGGGGCGAGATCGCCGGGTGGATGGGTGGGTTCCCCGGGCCGTCGCTCGCGGCCTACGAGAGCGGCTACCCCGGCTTCGCCCCGCAGAGGGAGCTCGCCGGGCTCGGCGTCGAGTGTGTCGTCGCCGCGGTCTCGAAGATCCCCAGGTCGGCCGCCGACTCGGCCTCCAAGAACGACAGGAACGACGCCGCCAGGATGGCCAAGGCGATACTCGCCCACGACATCTCCCCCGTGTTGGCGCTACTGTAAAAACAACCATTTTGACCAACGCTCAACAACCAATCATG
>UQYE01000098.1:0-4788 GCA_900545145.1 uncultured Collinsella sp.
GCCAGGTTGGTATTCGCACGCCGCAGGACCGTGCGTCCGGCGTCGCCGCGTGCCAAAAACAGCAGCTGTTCCACGAGCTCTTGCATGTGCTCGCTTTCGGCCTTGAGGGACGCGATGGATTCTGCCAGCACGTCCGGGTCGTCTTTGCCCCAGCGGTCGAGCATGTTCACGTAGCCCTGAATCACCGCGATGGGCGTGCGCAGCTCGTGGCTCGCGTCGTTGACAAAGCGCATCTGCTGCAGCTTGGCCTCTTGCATCTGGCGCAGCAGGCGGTTGAGCGCGACCTCGATGCTTGCCAGGTCGGCGTCGCCGGTGGTGACGCTCGGCGAGTCGACGCTTGCGCGCTCGATGGCCTGCTCGAGCGTTTCCATCTTGCCGCCGGAGAGCTGCATGCGGCCGAGTTCGTCCACGCGCAGGGCCAGATTGTTGAGCGGCGCCATGGTGCGGCGCACGCGGCGGGCGCCGCCGAGCATGTTGAGCACGCTGATGACCTGCCAACCCACAACTACAAGGTAGAGAGGCCATAGCGTGACGAGGTCCTGCGCGAGGGGGAAAGTCTTGGTGGTACGCGCAAGCTCGACGGTATAGGTGAGCGTTGTCAGGTCCCAGCCGCGCGCGGGCGTCAGCGACATGCTGCGAACGGTGGCGCTGGGGATCCATCCTGCGGTAAACGCGCCGTTGGGCAGCGTCTGGTTGTATCCATAGACGAGGATCGCCACCGCAATAACCAACAGCAACAGATCGAGCCAGACGTAGCTCATCAGGCGGCGCCACATATAGCTCCAGTTGATGGCGCGGGCGATGGAGGTGACGCGCTTGGCCTCGGCATTACGCGCGGCAGACATAGCCCACCCCGCGCACGGTCTGGATGATGCGGGCACCGCCGGCGTCTTCGATCTTGGCGCGCAGGTGCGCGATGTGCACGTCGACGTTGTTGGTGTCGCCTACGTATTCGTAGCCCAGCGCCTCGTGCGCGATGCGCTCGCGCGTGAGCACGGTTTCGGCATGCGTCATAAGCAGGGCGAGGACGTCGAACTCGCGGGCCGTGAGCGCGATGGGCGAGCCGCCGACCGTGACTTCGCGGCGGTCGGGATCGAGCGCGACCGAACCCACGGCGAGTGCGGCGGGGGAGGGCGCGGCAGCGGTCTGGGCCGTGTCGGTTGCCGGGGACATTGTGGCGATACCGGCGGCCGTGCCGCTCGCTACGCCAGCCCCGGCGCTGGCGCCGCCAACGCCCGAAGCCGCTCGCACGGCTTCCGAGCGCTTCAGTGCCACGCGGATCCGTGCGAACAGCTCCTCAATCGCAAATGGCTTGGTCAGGTAATCGTCGGCGCCGGCATCGAGCCCGGCCACCTTGTCCATCACGGCATCGCGCGCGGTGACCATAATCACCGGCACATCCTTGTGCTTGCGTACGCGCCGCAGCACCTCCATGCCGTTGAGCTGCGGCAACAGTACATCGAGCAGAATCAGATCGTAGTCGCGCTCCAACGCCAGGTCAACGGCGGTGCGGCCGTCAGCGGCGTGCTCCACCTGGTAGCCTTCGTGCTCCAGCTCGAGTGTCACAAAGCGGGCGATTTTCTCCTCGTCCTCTACGATCAGGATCCGTGCCATTCATGCCCCCGTCTGCGATTACTTGTCGTCGTTGAGATTTTGCTTGATGTCGTCCGCGGCGTTAGCAGCGCTATCCATAAGGTTGTTGATGCTGCCGGGCACGTCGCCGTCGCTGTCGATGCGGTAGCGCATGCCGAAGAACAGGCCAATCAGCATCAGCCATATCGTGGCGCCCCAGGCAAACAGCGCGACGATGGGGATCAGGATGGGGATGTTGAGGATGATCGCATCGCGGCGCGTGGCGATAAACTTGGTGTCCAGACTCAGGCGGAAGAGCTTTTTGAGGTACTCCCACACGCCGTCCATCTTCTTGGAGAAGTCGGTCTTTTCGCTCGACTTTTCGTAAGCGACCTGCGCGGCGACCATCTCGGCAGAGGGCTCATCGACTGGCGCGGACTCGGTGGCGGCATGCGCCGACGTGGTCTGGGTCTTGCCCTGCGACTCGAGCCAAATGATGGCGTCCAGGACGTTGCCGTCGGCGGCGTCGAGCGCGGCCTTGGCATCGGTGTAGCTCACGTTGCACTTGGTGCGGATGGTTTCAACTTTTTCGAGGTCGTCCATGACCTGTCCTTTCGTTCGATGGGCGCGACGCCGGGCGATCTGCCCGGGCGCGAGCGTTGCGTTCGGCGGCCTGCGTTGCGCGGCGCCGCCCCGCTCTTGGTCGAACTCTATAGTGCAGGTTATAGATTAAGCGATTCTTGAGCCAAGATTAATGTTGGATGAGTTTTTGGGTGGTGCGGAGGCGGGCAGGGGCAGAAAAGGCAGGTTTTGCGTGGCGTGAAGGAGGGGCGGTCTGATCTTTGGGATAGCTGATAGCGAGGTCTAATACTTTTCCGAGAAGTGAATGAGTGAAAACGGACCCCCGAAGCATCGACACTTTAGAGGTGCCGCTTCCTGCGGTTTCAATGCTGAAATCCCACGATTTTGCCGCCGAAAAATGCGGATGTTTCAGGGGTCCAAAAACAGCCGTTCACTTCGCGGAAAAGTATTAGACCTCAATAGCGGGGGATGGGGTGCCGGTGCAAAACGGCGTCAGAAATGGGGTAAGCAAGGCAAACGGATCTAATGGATCAAAAATCACGTTGCAAAAGTATGAAAATATCCTACAATTGCAGCATGAAGTACTTTAGCAACATAGCGGCGATAAGCGAGCTTTCCGAGAGCGAGGGCGTGTTCACCACAGCCCAGGCGGCTCGCATGGACATCTCTCGAGATGCGCTGGCGCACTCATGCCGCGCAGGGCGTCTTGAACGGATATGCCACGGCGCCTACCGGATGTCTGGAGCGCAGCGCCGAGACACCGACGAACTCAACGCCTTTTGGAAGCTCACCAATCCCTCCCTTTGCGCGTGGGAGAGAAAACGTCAGTGGGATGGCATCGCCGTGAGCGGTACGACAGCGGCGAACCTGCAGCAAATGGGCGATTTCTATCTGTCCCCCTACAGGATGACCGCGCCCATGCGTATCAATACAAGAAACGAATCCCTTTCTTTTGTAAAGCGCGAGATTGCTGAGCGGGACATCGTTTGGCTCGACGGCCTGCCGGTAACTAAACCCGAGCGCACGCTTGTCGATCTTTGCCTCGATTGCGAGGATCCCTCATTAATTATCGATGCCTATCACGACGCGCTTGGACGTGGACTCGATATACAACGGCTGAAGGATCTTGTAGAGGAGAACTCTAAAACCGCCAAACGACGCGAGCTGATGGCGCCTTTGCTGATGGTACTGAACGGGTAATGCGAAACGGAGGACATGGTGAAGTACAAAACGCCTGCCGCATTGGAGATGGCTGTTAGGAATGCCGCAAGAGAATCACCAATGGATACTAATCGGGCAATCGTCGGTTTCTACTTTCATCGCTTCCTATGTCGCGTTTTTTCAGAAGATGACGGCAGCTTTGTGCTCAAGGGCGGTCAAAGCGTCCTGGCGCGAACACTCGATGCACGTGTCACAAGAGATATTGACTTGGTTGCTCAAGAGGAGAGTCTCGAAGAGGCTATTGTCGATCTGGTGCAGGCTGCTTCGATTGATCTGGAGGATTTCGTTTCGTTCGTCTTTGATCGTGCAGAGCAGATCAAAGAAGAAGATGAGTATCGGTGCGGTGCGAAGGTGTGGTTCACCCCCTTTATGGGAACCAAGAAGCTACAGCCAATTTCAATTGACTTGGTAATTGATGAAGTGCGGGGACTTGAGCCTGAGGTTCTTGCGCCGATCGATCGTCTGAATATCGAGGGGCTCCCAGTCTGCGACTATCGAGTATGCCGAGTGGAGAGTGCCCTTGCAGATAAATTGCTCGCAATGATAGAGATGCATGAGGGCTGTGCTTCATCGCGAATCAAGGATATAGTCGACATCTTGGTGTACGCGAAAACTTGCTTCGTCGATGGGGCTACGCTTGTCGAGAGGGTCGAGAAAGAAGCGTCTGCCCGCAAAGTGGCAATGCCGGAAGAGTTCGTGGCGCCTCTCTGGTGGAAACAAAATGGTTCTGCACAGTACGTAAAGATGGCGAGGCAGGCGGGGGTACTTGATCTCGCGGGGAACATTGCTGGGGCAGAAGAGGTTGTCAATCGGTTGTATACACCGTGCTTTAATCATTCGGCGAATGTGCGCAAATGGAATCCTCAGACCACGGGATGGGAATAGGCTAGATAGTTAAGCCGGCGGCAGAATTAGTTCCTGTCGCCGGCTTAAGACGTTTCTACTGCCTATGCGCTATTCGCAGGTCTGGTCGACCACCTGGGTGACGGCCTTTTTTGCGCCTTCGAGGTCGCGCAGGGCTTGGGCGACAGCGGCCTCGGCTTGTTTCTTTGTCCTTACGACCTCGGCAAAGCGGTTGATGGATTCGCTATACTCGCGTGTGCGCGGGTCGAGCGCCGGCGGGACTTCGATCTCAAACAGGTCGCTAGGACGGATGGCGCGGATGCTGGCTGCTTCAGTTAATGCTTGAATCAGCTGCGCCCCGTGGCCTTCGGTAAGGTATCCAACAATTATCTCCGAAAACACTACGCGTTCATCTTCGGTCATCGTTTGGAATGACGGGCGAATGACGGTGGTGTTATGCGAAGCAACCAGATGCTGCTTTGCGTCATTGGCGCTGACGACAAGCAGGTTGGACGCGCCGTAGCGACCCAGCATGCGCGGCATGACGATATCTCCAGCGCGGAGCTCATA
>UQYE01000099.1:0-4567 GCA_900545145.1 uncultured Collinsella sp.
ACAAAAAACGTACCCGAACCCTTTCTCGTAAAGAATCGGGTTCGAGTACGAACTGAATGCTGGAGCAATAAAAAACCACCAGAAAGGTGCCCGTCCCCTTTGTGGTGGTTTTGGGTCAGTCCTAGAGCGTGTGGCCGTAAGCGTTGGCGGCCTTGATGGCGGCGGCGAATTTCTCGTCGGTGAAGGGCTCCGGGTTGCCTTGCTTCCATTCGTTGGTGGCGTGCGCGTACTCGCACAGGGCAGGGATATCAGCCTCGGAAAGCCCGACCTGCTCAAGCGTCACGGGCAGGCCCATCTGATTGTTAAAGGCGGCGTAGCGCTCAAGGTTCTCGGTATCGCCCGTATAGGCGAACAGTACCAGCACACCCAGGCTCACGACCTCGCCGTGCAGGTAGGAGCCCTCGCGCGGAATGCTGCAGGAAGCGTTGTAGAACGCGTGCGCCACGCTCGAGTTGTAGTAGTAATCGTTTTGGTTGGTCAGGTTGGAGACGTAGCCCGTGTTGACCACGATATCGAGCGCGATCTGCTTGACGGCTTCGGTCGACAGGTTCTGGCGAACGTCCTCAAGACCCTGCACGCCATAGGTAAACAGCGGCTCGGAGCAGGTGTGTGCGAGTGCTAGGCCAAGGCCTGCCGTGTGCTCCAGGTTGCCGGCGCTCGTGGCGTACTCGACCTCGGGCTGCTTGGACAGGGCATCACCCACGCCGGCCCAGAAGTACTCCGCCGGAGCCTCGGCGATGATCTTGGGGTTGATGAAGATGTGCGCAGGTCGGTTAGGGTACGAATAGCCCTCGAGCGAGCCGTCGTCGTTGTAGACAACGGCAATGGCGGTCGCGGCGGAGCAGTTGGAACAGATCGTCGGTACCGTAAAGACAATCTTCTTGAGCTCGATAGCTGCGGTCTTCACGGTGTCGAGCGCCTTGCCGCCGCCGCATGCGATAAGCACGTCAGCTTCCTGGCAGGCAGGGGAGTTTACGACCTTGGCGATATTTGCGCGCGTACTGTTGGTGCCGTAGACGCGCGTCTCCAGAATCTCGACGTCGGTACCTGCCAGCGCAGCTTCGATACCGGGAAGTGCTGCGGCCAGTGCTCGTTTACCACCAATGATGGCGACCTTGGTTGCTCCGTACTCGGCCAACGCGCCGTGCAGCTCGTCAAAGCAGTCTTCGCCAACGGTATAGTCGCTCATTCCGATCGTGCGCATAGCAATCTTCTTTCGTTCGATAAAGTGCTTACAGGTATTTTGCTCCAAGAGAAGGTCCACGGCCGCAAGAAATTTCGAACGTATAAAACCAGTGTTGAGGGTTTTTCGCCGGTGCGGAACGTGCTAGCATACTCCGCATAAGCGTTGATGGGGACGAGTAGTCGGCCGTCCGCATGCTACAGAGAGCGGGGAGCGCTGAGAACCCGTGCATGCGACCGATGAAAATCACCCCGGAGCTGCGGTCCCAACGGACGTGCCGCGTAGGTTCGTCTTAGTAGACATCGCCGAGATGGTCGTCGATACAGACCAGCCGAGTAACGGATGCGAGCGCGCGAATACGCGGGCGATGGCATCTAAGCTGGGTGGTTAAGCGAAGAGCTTTTGCGGGCGTGCAGCCCGTTTGTGGCGCTTCGTCCCAGCTTGTAGGGACGGGCGCTTTTTTGGTGCCCAGAGGGCGTGCGCGCCCACGACATGAAAGGGGTACCGTGGCAAACGAGTACAAGCAGACGATGAATCTGCCCAAGACCGGTTTTCCCATGCGTGCCGGTCTTTCCAATTCCGAGCCCAAGCGACTCAAGGACTGGCAGGACAACAAGGTCTACGAGCAGGTTCTGAAGAAGAACGAGGGTCACAAGAAGTTCGTGCTGCACGACGGCCCTCCGTACGCCAACGGTCCGATCCACATCGGCCACGCCATGAATAAGATCTCCAAGGACATGATCAACCGCTACTGGATGATGCAGGGCTATGAGGTTCCCTACGTCCCCGGTTGGGACTGCCATGGTCAGCCGATCGAGCACAAGGTCGAGGAGAAGCTCGGCACCGAGAAGTTCAACCAGACCTCCACGGCTAAGATCCGCGAGCTCTGCAACAAGTTCGCTGTCGAGAACATCGAGCTGCAGAAGGCCGGCTTCCGTCGCCTGGGCGTGCTCGGCGACTGGGACAACCCCTATCTGACGCTCTATCACCAGCATGATGCCGCCGACATCGAGGTCTTCAAGGCCATGTTCGATAAGGGCATGATCTATCGCGGCCACAAGCCGGTTCACTGGTGCAAGCACTGCCACACCGCGCTGGCCGAGGCCGAGATTGAGTACTCCGACGAGACGAGCCCGTCCATTTTCGTGCGCTTTGAGATGACCTCCAAGCCCGCCGGCCTCGAGAACTTCGACGGCCCGGTCGACTTCATCATCTGGACGACTACCCCGTGGACCATCCCCTCCGATCAGGCCGTTTCCCTCAAGCCCGGCGCCGCCTATGTCGCCGTTGAGCACGAGGGCCGTGCCGAGGTCATGCTCGAGGACCTGGCTCCTAAGTGTTGTGAGGAGTTTGGCTGGGAGTACACCCCGGTCATGGTCGATGGCAAGCCCTACGTGGTTTCCGCCGAGACCTTCCACCACATCCACTACAAGCAGCCGATCTTTGACGGCGTTGAGGGCGTGGCGCTGCTGGCCGATTACGTCGGTGTCGATGACGGTACCGGTATCGTCCACAACTCGCCCGGTCACGGCGTCGATGACTACTTTGCCTGCCTCAAGGAGGGCATCACCGACATCTGCATGCCGGTCGATGACGACGGCAAGTTCTACACCGGCGAGGAGTTTGGCACCGGCGGCCCCTTCAGCGGCATGGATACCGATGAGGCCAACCCGCACATCATCGAGTTCCTGCGCGAGCGCGGCACCCTGGTTCTCGAGAAGAAGATCACGCACAGCTATCCGCACTGCTGGCGCTGCAAGCACCCGGTGCTCTTCCGTGCTACCGACCAGTGGTTCGTCTCGATGGACAAGACCGGTTTGCGCGAGCAGGCTGGCAAGGAGGTCCGTGAGAACGTCAAGTGGTATCCGGCTCACGCCGCCAACCGCATCGGCGCCATGGTCGAGCAGCGTCCCGACTGGTGCATCAGCCGCCAGCGCAACTGGGGCGTGCCTATCCCCAGCTACACCTGCGCCGACTGCGGCGAGAAGGTCATGAACGACGCCACGCTCGACGCCGTCATCAAGCTCTTCCACGAGAAGGGCTCCGACGCCTGGTTCACCGACGCTCCTGAGAGCTATCTGGGCGAGGCCTGCGTCTGCCCCAAGTGCGGTGGCCATCACCTCAAGGCTGATAAGGACATCCTTGACGTGTGGTGGGACTCCGGCGTGTCTTGGAAGGCCGTCTGCGAGTACCGTCCCGAGCTGGAGTATCCGGCGGATGTGTACCTCGAGGGCTCCGACCAGCACCGCGGTTGGTTCCAGAGCTCGCTGCTCACCTCGGTGGGCGCCAACGGCCACGCTCCGTACAAGGCGGTCGTCTCGCAGGGCTTCACCCTCGACGGCCAGGGCCGTAAGATGTCCAAGTCGCTCGGCAACGTTATCGACCCCAACAAGGTCTGTGACGAGATGGGCGCCGACATCATCCGCCTGTGGGTTGCTTCCGTCGATACCAGCTCCGACGTGTCCATCGACCACGAGATTCTCGCTCGTACGTCCGACGCCTACCGTCGTTTCCGCAACACGCTGCGCTTCCTGCTCTCCGAGCTCGAGGGTCAGTTTGAGCCCGAGACCGACGGCGTCGCCTTTGCCGACCTGCTGCCGCTCGACAAGCTCATGGTTGCCCGCCTGACCCAGGTCCAGGCCGAGGTCGACGACGCCTACGCTAGCTACGAGTTCCCGCGCGCCTACCGTGCGCTCTACGACTTCGTGGTTACCGAGCTCTCCAACGTGTACCTCGACGCTCTGAAGGACCGTCTGTACTGCGACAAGCCCGGCTCGCTCGAGCGCCGCAGCGCCCAGACCGTGCTGGCCGAGCTCTTCTCGATGCTCATGCGCGACCTGCAGCCGATCCTGTCCTACACGGTCGACGAGGCCATGGCCTATGCACCCACCGGCTGCGTCGATCACCAGAAGTACGCCGCGCTGCTCGATTGGTATAAGTCGCCCATTACGGTCGACGAGGCCAATGAGTTTGAGGGCGTGCTTGAGGCTTCGCTCGAGCTCCGTAGCGCCGTGACCAAGGCCCTTGAGGATGCCCGCTCCGCCGGCACCTTCACTAAGAGCCAGCAGGTCCGCGTCAAGGCAGTCGTTCCCGCCGAGATGTATGCGCTGCTGACCGGCGACAAGGCCGTCGACCTGGCCGAGTTCTACATCGTCTCCGCTGTTGAACTGACCCAGGGCGAGGACCTCTCCGTTGCCATCGAGGCTGCCGAGGGCGAGTGCTGCGACCGTTGCTGGAATTACCGCACCACCGTTGGCGAGTACAACGGTCACGCTCACATCTGCGAGAGGTGTGCGAACGCACTCTAGTTACGCGGTTTTACCAAACCGCGTAACGGCTCGACGCTGCAAACCCGCCAGAGCGGCAATCTGCCTTTCAACTTCG
>UQYE01000100.1:0-4527 GCA_900545145.1 uncultured Collinsella sp.
TACTCCATCATCCCCGGTCTGGAGAAGATCCACACCAACAAGAACGACCTCGCGGCTTCCATGAGCCACAACCTGGAGTTCTTCAACACTCACCCGTTCCTCGTCACCTTTGTTATGGGTATCGTGCTTTCGCTCGAGCAGAACAAGGTTGACATCCCCACGATTCGCGCCGTCCGCGTCGCCGCAATGGGCCCGCTCGGTGGTATCGGTGACGCCCTGTTCTGGCTGACGCTCGTGCCTATCACGGCCGGCATCACCTCCAACATGGCCATCAACGGCAATGCCGCTGCGCCGATCATCTTCCTGGTGATCTTCAACGTCGTCCAGTTCGCTCTGCGCTTCTGGCTCATGAACTGGTCCTACAAGCTTGGCACCAGCGCTATTGACGCTCTGACTGCCAACATGCAGGCCTTCACGCGTGCCGCTTCCATTATGGGCGTCTTCGTCGTCGGTTGCCTGGTCGTCACCATGGGTGGCACCCAGATCAACCTCCAGATCCCCAATGGCACCACCCGTGGCCTCTCCGCTACTACCGTGATCGTCTCCGAGAAGGAGGCCGAGAACTTCACCGGTATGGAGGGCATCGATACCGAGACCGCTGAGGCCGGTACCATCGCCATGACCGATGAGGACGGCAACGCCCTCACCGCTTCCGATGCCGACGGAAACGCTGTCGAGTGCGGCGTCACCGATCTGGGCAACGGCATGGAGTCCGTTACCTACGGCACCGTCACCGAGGATCCGGTCAACTTCTCTGTTGCCGACACCCTCAACACCATCGTCCCGAAGCTCGTCCCGCTTATGCTTACGCTGCTGCTTTACTACATGTTCGCTAAGCACAGCTGGACCCCGACCAAGGGCATTCTGCTGCTCTTCGTCCTGGGCATCCTGGGCGCTGGCCCGCTTGGTCTCTGGCCGAGCATCTGGTAAGGCTCTAGCTTGAGGGGTGTGTCCCTACGCGGCTCACACCCCGACCCCTTAAGCCATGTGTATGTTAAAAGCCGCGTGCTCGAAAGAGCGCGCGGCTTTTGTTTTCTTGATGAGTCGGGTGTTGCAGACCGATAATGCTTAACACCCTAGGTAGTTAGCCGAATTCGAGCAAAAGGGAGGATAGGATGGCGATCGGAGCGCGTAAGCAACCGCTGTACGATCAGCTGGTCGATATTCTGACCGAAAAGATTGACCATGAATATCGCGCCGGTGACATGATTCCTTCCGAGCGCGAACTTTCGGAGCGCTATGGTCTCTCGCGCACTACGGTACGCCTGGCTCTGCAGGAACTGGAGCGTTTAGGACTGGTGGTTCGGCAGCACGGTCGCGGTACCTTTGTGACCGACCGTTCGGCAAAAGCAACCAATCTTATGCAGTCCTACAGCTTTACCGAGCAGATGCGCGCGATGGGTCGTGACCCCGAGACCACGATTCTCGAGTTTTGCGAGATGGAGGCCGATAAGAATCTGGCCGAGCATATGGGATTGCGTATCGGTGATCGCATTTTTAAGCTTAAGCGCCTTCGTTCTGCCGACAACATGCCCATGATGGTCGAACGCAGCTATCTACCGGTTCGTCAATTTCTGTCCCTAAAGCGACCGCTGCTGGAGCGTAAGCCGCTTTACGATGTGATTGAGCAAGACTTTCAGCAAAAAATACGTGTGGCCGAAGAGGAGTTCTATGCGAGCATAGCCCGTCCCACCGACGCCCACCTTTTGGGAATTGTCGAGGGCTCGCCTGTGCTCGATTTGGTCAGGACTACGTATAACGAGTCAAACGAGGTTGTGGAGTATACACTCTCGGTTGCTCGTGCCGATCAGTTTAAATACAAGGTTTACCACCAGCGTAGCAACTAGTGTCCGCATCGTTTCCATATGGTGATTCTTTGCATTTAACTGGTTACTACCAGATAACCAACCGAAGTGTATAATTGCACGTCAGAGGATTACTTCTAGAGAGAGGTATTAGAAATGTTCGAGAAGAGTGTCGAGGAGCTCACCGAGCTCGGCGCCCAGATCACCACGGCCGAGATTGCTCAGCAGCCCGAGCTTTGGCGTGATACGCTCAACATCTATCGCGAGAACAAGGAGGCCATCGAGACCTTCCTGGCCGAGGCTCGTGCTATGGGCGAGGGCCGTCTGTCCGTTGTCTTCACCGGTGCCGGTACGTCCGACTACGTTGGCGATACCTGCGCCCCGTACCTGCGTCACGCTGGCAACACTGATCTCTACGACTTTAAGCCCATCGCCACGACCGACATCGTGAGCGCTCCGCGCGATTTCCTGCGCGCCGAGGATCCCACGCTCGTGGTTTCCTTTGCCCGCTCTGGCAACAGCCCCGAGAGCCTTGCCGCCGTTGCCGTTGCCAAGGAGCTCGTCCACAACGTCAAGTTCCTCAACATCACCTGCGCTCCCGAGGGCAAGCTCGCCGTTGAGTCTGCCGATGATCCCAACGCGCTGACGCTGCTCATTCCGCGCGCCAACGACAAGGGCTTCGCCATGACCGGTTCTTATTCCTGCATGACCCTGCTCTCCACCCTTATTTTCGACACTGCCTCTGACGAGCAGAAGGCCGAGTGGGTTGAGACCATCGCCAAGATGGGCGAGGAGGTCATCGCTCGCGAGTCCGAGGTTGCCGACTACCTCGCTGGCGACTTCAACCGCGTGACGTACTTGGGTTCCGGCTCCTTCGGTGGCCTTGCCCAGGAGAGCCAGCTCAAGATCCTCGAGCTCGCTCACGGTCTGGTCGCTACTTCCTACGACACCTCCATGGGCTATCGTCATGGACCCAAGTCCTTCGTCGACGACAAGACCCTCGTGTTCGTGTTCGTCAACAACGACGCCTACACCCGTCAGTACGACATCGACATCCTCAACGAGATCGGTGGCGACAAGATCGCTCAGCACACCGTTGCCGTTCAGCAGGATGGCGCTACTGTCTACGAGGGTGAGTCCTTCACCTTTAAGGGCTATGAGGCACTCCCCGAGGGCTACCTTGCCCTGCCGTTCGTGATGTTTGCCCAGGCCATCAGCCTGCTCAACTCCGTGCGCGTGGGCAACACGCCCGATACGCCGAGCCCCACCGGCACGGTCAACCGCGTGGTTAAGGGCGTGACGATTCACCCCTTCACCGCTTAATCGCGTCCCCCTGTAAGGGCGCCCGTCCGCTCATAACGGCGGGCGGGCGCTTTTTGTTTTTACTTGAACCGGGTATAAGTATCACCACGGTCAACTGCTTTAGAAGCAAGGAGTGCATATGAGCACGTACGCAATTAAGGCTGACAAGTTCTTCTTGCCGGCAGGTCCGCAACTGGGCGGCTATCTTATGGTCGAGGATGGCGTCTTTGGCGCCTGGCAGGCCGACGAGCCCTCTTGCGAGATCAAGGACTACACGGGATCGTGGATCGCACCGGGTATGGTCGACACCCACATCCATGGCTTCTATAACCACTCGACTACCGATAACGATCCCGAGGGCATCGATATCAGCTCGACCGAGCTCGCCCGTCGTGGTACCACCAGCTGGCTGCCCACGACGTTCACCGATGGCGTCGAGCAGATTAAGGACGCCTGCGCCGCCATCGCCCAGGCTGACGAAGGCCGCGGCCCCGACTTCTGCGGTGCTCGCATTCAGGGCATCTACCTGGAGGGCCCCTTCTTTACCATGAAGCACGTGGGCGCGCAGAACCCCGCTTATCTGATCGACCCCTCCGAGGAGGTCTTCGATCAGTGGCAGGAGGCTGCGGGCGGCCGCATCGTTAAGAGCGCCATGGCGGCCGAGCGCGACGGTGCCCCTGCTTATGCGGCTGCTTTGAACGCCAAGGGTGTGGTGACCAGCATCGGTCACTCCGACGCCACCTACGATGAGTGCATCGCCGCCATCAACGCCGGCGCCAGCTGCTTTACGCATACCTATAACGGCCAGCGCGGTCTGCATCACCGTGAGCCCGGTGTCGTGGGCGCTGCCATGTCCACGCCCGAGACCTACGCCGAGATCATCTGTGATGGCAAGCACGTGAACCCTGCCGCCATCAAGGCGCTGCTGCAGGCCAAGGGCTGGCAGCACACGGTGCTCATCACCGACTGCCTGGGCTGCGGCGGCATGCCCGAGGGCAGCTACACCAGCGGCGGCATGGACGTCATCATGAAGGACAACCTGTGCTGGCTCGCCGACGGCAAGAGCATTGCCGGCTCGGTGCTCACGCTTGCCCAGGGCGTCAAGAACATTGTCGACTGGGGTATCGCCAGCGCCGATATCGCCATTCGCATGGCAACCGAGGTACCGGCTCGTTCCGCGCACATCGAGGATAAGTGTGGCAGCATCATGCCGGGTCGCGACGCCGACTTTGTCGTGTTCGATCACGAGCTCACCCTCGTAGAGACGTATGTTGGCGGCCAGAGCGTCGGCAACGCATTTACCGAATAGCGACAGATAAAGACGGCGGGCCCGAAATTGCTCGGACCCGCCGTATGGGTTAAACGCTCAAGAGCACCTTAACAGTTACAGCTTGCTAGCGATCTTCTTTGCCGTGCGCTT
>UQYE01000101.1:0-4342 GCA_900545145.1 uncultured Collinsella sp.
CAGCCCTGGCGAGCTCGATGGGTCATCTCGCTAGGTAAAAAGATGGCTCGCGGTGGTATTGTTGCTGTGGGTTTAATTCGATATGAAAGGGTGACTTTGGTGTCCCAGATGGATTCTACGCTCTCCTATATTGCTGAGCAGTTGAAGGCGCTTACCTCGATTGCTTCGCCTACGGGCTATACCCGTGCGGCGACTGATTATCTAATGGAGACCCTGCGCGATATGGGCTTTGGGCCTGAGCGTTCTAATAAGGGTAACGTGCTGGTTGAACTTGGCGGCGAGGGCGAGCCGCTCGTATTGGCGAGCCATGTCGATACCCTGGGCGCCATGGTGCGCTCCATTAAGGACAATGGTCGCTTGCGTCCCACGACGCTCGGCGGGCACCAGTGGTCTACGGCCGATGGCGAGAACTGCACCGTCTACACGCGTGACGGCAATGTGTATACGGGTGTGGTCCTCAACACCGAGCCTTCGGCGCACGTGGCCGATGAACCGGTCAAGACCATCGAGAAGAACATGGAGATCTTGCTCGACGAGAACGTTGACAGCAAAGACGATGTGCTCGAGCTGGGTATTCAGACGGGCGATATCATCGCTATGGATCCGCGCACCACGGTGACGGAGAGTGGCTACATCAAGAGCCGCTTCCTGGATGACAAGCTGTCGGCGTCGATTCTGCTGGGTTTGGCTCGCGCCGTTGCCGACGGCGAGGTGACCCTCTCGCGTAAGGTGTCGCTGCTCTTTACCGTGTACGAGGAGGTCGGCCACGGCGGTGCCTTTGTGCCGGCCGACACGCGCGAGATGATCAGCGTTGACATGGGCTGCGTGGGCGACGACCTGGGCTGCACCGAGCGCATGGTGTCGATTTGCGCCAAGGATTCGGGCGGTCCGTACAACTACGACCTGGTAACCACGCTGTCCAACATCGCGCGCGAGCTGGAGCTCGATTACGCCATCGATGTGTACCCGCACTACGGCTCCGACGTCGAGGCCACGCTCTCGGCCGGCTATGACATTCGCCATGGTCTGATCGGCCCCGGCGTGTACGCGAGCCACAACTACGAGCGCAGCCACATCGACGGTGTGCGCAACACCTACGAGCTGGTCCGCGCCTACGTGCAGCGCTAAGGAAGCAGTTTGCGACTCGGCGACCAATCGCTAAGGCCCGATTTCTCGGGCCTTTTTTCGCTTTAGGTCGTTTAGTATTATGATGTAAGTAATCTATTAACTAAACGCGTAAATTACTTAACGAGGTGATGCGGTGTATGGATACGTCTGAGTACTTATCTATGGGTGATGCCGCCCGCCTGTTGGGCGTTACGAAAGCCCGCATATCTCAACTTGCCGCATCGGGAACGCTTGTGTGCGATATTGTGGGCGGCCGGAAGATGGTCGAGTACAATTCTGCGACCGCCTACCAAAAGGTCCGCAAGCGAGGACGCCGTCCTGCGGCCGATGTGGGACGCAAGTTTACGCTGATGTCGGCCGACCATGAGGCCGCGCATGTCTCATTTGATCCGACGCGCGAGTTTCCCTTCGAAATCGCCGAGGTCCTCGATGCGCAACGAATGCCGTTTGGCACATGCTCGAGCTCTTCTCCTACGGTGAATAAACGGGAGCTCAACGTGTGGTGGAGCCATCGGTCGGTGCCTGACGTCCGCCCTGGACTCGTCTCGCGCTATCGTGAACTGGGAATTGCCAGTGGCATCGAGGTTCCGGTTCGGTGCCTGGGCTTATCGCTTTCGGATTGTTATTGGCTGCGGCCGGCCGATTGCGCCGAACTCAAATGGCAAAGCATCAATTACTTTGAGAACGAATTTGAGCGATCGGCGCCCGAAGAGCGTTCGGGTTGGCTGGAAGGCATCGGTCTAAAAAATCCGGATAACACGTCCGAGGGCGAGCTCCCTAAATCGTGGATGATCCGAAACGGCATTCGCGTTTTGGCTAAAGGGTGCGGGATGGACGATCAGCGTCCCTTTAACGAGGCGGTTGCAACGGCTCTACATCGTCGCTTGCTTTCCAAGGGGGAGTTTGTTCCTTACACGGTTGAGCGCATATTCGATGGCCCTGTGTGTCTGTGCGACGACTTTCTTGACGGCCGCGAGGAATACGTTCCGGCTGTTTACGTTAAGGGCGTACTTGGTAGTCAGCGGGGAAACTCGACGTACGACCGGTACTGTTGCTACCTCGGCAAGCATGGTGTCGGTGAGGCCGCTGTGAGAAGGTCTATGTCGCAGATGATTGTCTGCGATGCCCTTTTGGCCAACAGCGACCGCCATTGGCGAAACTTCGGCATCATCCGCAATGTCGACACCCTGGAGATAAAACCTGCTCCGCTGTTCGATAGCGGCAACTGCCTGTGGTATAACGTACCAACTGCCGTGCTCGCAGCTGGGGAGTTTGGGTTTTCCGCTAAGCCGTTTGGGCCCGACCCTTCCGTCCAGCTGGCGCTTGCGGACTCGCTCGATTGGTTCGATTCATCGCGGCTCAACGGATTTGTTGATGAGGCGATCGAGATTCTTTCGCAGAGCAAATGGGCCACGGCGGAGGGTCGACTCGAGGCCATCCGCCGCGGCCTCGAGCGTCGCGTAATCGAGGTTGGTGCCGCTGTTGAGGCACTTCGACACGTGCAGCGATAAACCCGCGGCTACTTAAGTGCGCCGGCCACCGTGCCGCCGCCCAGGACGATGTCGCCGCGGTAGACTACGACTGCCTGGCCGGGGGCGATGGCTCGCTGCGGCTCGTCAAAAGTTAGCAGCATTTGTCCGTCTTCATCACGCGTAAGGGTTGCTGCCTGGTCTTTCTGTCGGTAGCGGTATTTGGCGCCCACGCGAATGCCGCCGGCATCCAGCTCGGCCTCCATGTGGTCGGCAGGGGCGCTCCAAATCCAGTCGTTGGCTGTGAGCGCTGTGGCCGTCAGGTCCTCGGCCTCGCCCAGATGCACAATGTTGTTGGCGGCATCGACGCCCGTTACGTACACGGGGTGCGCCATCGCGACGCCCAGGCCCTTGCGCTGGCCTATGGTATAGCGCAAGGCGCCATTGTGGCTTCCGACCACGCTGCCGTCGCGCCACACGATATCGCCCGGTGCAGCGGCGTGTCCGCAGCGGCGCTCGATATAGCCCGCATAGTCGCCGTCCGGGATAAAGCAGATATCCTCGCTCTCGGCCTTCTTGGCGTTGATGAAGCCCTGCTCGGCGGCAATGCGGCGCACATCGCACTCTTTGTCCAGCCCTGCCAGCGGAAAAATCGTGCGCGCCAGGCGCTCCTGCGTAAGCGAATACAAAAAGTAGCTTTGGTCCTTTTTGGGATCTTCGCCGCGATGTAGCTGCCAGGTGCCATCTGCCGCTTGGCTTGTTTTGGCGTAATGGCCCGTGGCGATATAGTCGCAGCCCATGTCCAGCGCCGCATCGAGCAGCGCGCCAAACTTAATGTGGCGGTTGCAGATGATGCACGGATTGGGCGTCAGCCCCTCCTGGTAGGCGTTCATAAAACGCTCGACAACGTTGCGGTCGAAGGTTTGCTGCAAGTCGAGCACGTGATGGGGTATCCCCAGGCGCTCGGCGACGGCCTTTGCATCGGCGATGTCGCGGTCGACCTTACTCATGCCCGTGGTGGGATCGGGCGCGGGGCAGGTGAGGCGCATGGTGGCACCGACACATTCGTAACCCTGATTTTTGAGCAGATACGCGGTCACGCTGGAATCGACGCCGCCGCTCATGGCGACGAGCACGCGCTTGTTGTGCATGGGGAGGTTCTCCTTGGTGGCATGTGGCCAAAAAAGAAAAGCGGCGCGGGAGGCTGGTTCCGCGCCGCAGACATTGTAGCAAGTTCGGACGACTCGTGGGGCGCCCTGATGGGATGGGCTCAAGCTGCCGGGAGAGAGGAGGCCGGTTCATCCTGGGCTCAACCTATGGGCAACAGACCTTAGTCCTGGAAGAGTGCCGTGGATAGGTAGCGCTCGCCGGTGTCGGCGAGCAGCGCCACGATGGTCTTGCCCTTGTTCTCGGGGCGCTTGGCCAGCTGCAGTGCGGCCCACACGGCGGCGCCGGACGAAATGCCTACGAGCACGCCTTCCTTGTGGCCCACGGCGCGGCCGGTGGCAAAGGCGTCGTCGTTCTCGACGGGGATGATCTCGTCGTAGACCTGGGTGTCGAGGACGTCGGGCACAAAGCCGGCACCGATACCCTGGATCTTATGCGGGCCGGCCTGGCCCTTGGAGAGCACCGGGGAGGTGGCGGGCTCGACGGCGACGACCTGAATCTCGGGGTTTTGCTCCTTGAGGAACTCGCCCACACCGGTCACGGTGCCGCCGGTGCCAACGCCGGCGACGAAGATGTCG
>UQYE01000102.1:0-4341 GCA_900545145.1 uncultured Collinsella sp.
GTCGAGGACCTCTACAAGCCCTACCGCAAAAAGCGCATGACCCGCGCGCAGAAGGCCCGCGAGGCAGGCCTGGAGCCGCTTGCCAACATGATCATCATGCAGGCCTCGGCCAAGGGCAGCGCGCTCGACGCCGCCGCGGACTACGTCAACGAGGAGGCCGGCTTCGACACGCCCGAGAAGGCGCTCGCCGGCGCCGCCGACATCGTGGCCGAGACGGTGGCCGAAGATCCCGAGAACGTCGCCGACCTGCGCGCCTTTACGCAAAACACCGCCGACATCGTCGTCGAGGCCACCGACCCCGCCGAGAAGACCCCCTACGAGCCGTACTACAGCTATGATGAGCCGCTGCGCCGTATACCCAACCACCGCGTGCTGGCTATCGACCGCGGTGAGCGCGAGGGCAAGCTCCGCGTGCGCGTGAACGTCGACGGCGCTGCCGCCACGGTGCGCCTCGGCAGCCGTTGGCCCCGACGCCAGGGCGTGTTTGCTCCCATCTTCGATGCCGCCATCGCCGACGGCTACAAACGCCTCATGGCTCCCTCGCTGGAGCGCGAGGCCCGCGCCAAACTCACCGTTCGCGCCCAGACCGAGGCCATCAACGTCTTTGCCAAGAATCTCGAGGGCCTGCTCTCGGCACGCCCCGTACGCGGCGCCCGCGTGCTCGCGCTCGACCCGGGCTACCGCACCGGCTGCAAGGTCGCCGTCATGGACGAGACCGGCAAGCTGCTCGACCACGGCGTAGTCTACCCCACCAAGCCGCGCCACGACGTCGCCGGCACTAAGCGCGAGCTCGCCCGCCTCGTCAAGAAGGACAGCGTCAACACCATCGTCATCGGCAACGGCACCGCCAGCCGCGAGACCGAGGAAGTCGTCTCGGAGTTTATTGCCGAGCAGGCGCCCAGCCTTCGCTACACCATCGTCAACGAGGCGGGCGCGTCGGTGTACTCCGCCTCCGAGCTCGCCAGCCAGGAATATCCCGACCTGGACGTCACCGTGCGCGGCGCTATGAGCCTGGGCCGCCGCCTGCAAGACCCGCTGGCAGAGCTCGTCAAGATCCCGCCCCAATCCATCGGCGTGGGCCAATACCAGCACGACCTTGACCAGGCAGAGCTTTCGCGCACCCTGGGCCACGTGGTGGAAGACGTCGTCAACCGTGTGGGCGTCGACGTCAACACCGCGAGCGCGAGCCTGCTGGGATACGTATCGGGCATCACGCCGAGCGTGGCCAAGAACATCGTGGCTTTCCGCGAGGAAAACGGTGCCTTTACCGATCGCCGCCAGCTTAAGAAGGTCCCCAAACTGGGATCCAAGGCATACCTCAACGCCGCAGGCTTCCTGCGCATCAGCGGCGGTAAGAACCCGCTCGACGCGACAAGCGTCCACCCCGAAAGCTACGAGGTGGCCACGGCCGTCCTGGAGCGCGCCGGCGTTGCGGCAAGCGAGCTCAGCCGCGGCGGCGTGCCCGATATCGAGCGCCGCCTGGGCAGCATCTCGGCGCTGGCAAGCGACCTGGACTGCGGCACCCTCACGCTCATCGACATCGTCAACGAGCTCAAGAAGCCCGGTCGCGACCCGCGCGACGACGCGCCCGAGGTAGTCTTTAGCCGCTCGGCGCTTTCGATCGACGACCTGGAGCCCGGCATGGAACTCAAGGGCACGGTGCGCAACGTCGTCGACTTTGGCGCCTTCGTCGACGTGGGCGTGCACCAGGACGGCCTCGTGCACATCTCCAAGCTGGCCAACCGCTTCGTCAAGCACCCCAGCGACGTGGTGCGCGTCGGTGACACGGTCAAGGTGTGGGTTGAAAAGGTCGATCGCGACCGCAAGAAGATCTCCCTCACCATGGTGCAGGGGAAGTAAACCGCCAAGCAAGGGTCCCCCCTCTCGCGACGTGCAAAATCGCGAGTATTCTGCAAATTCCACCGTTCCGGATGCCCCTCAGAGACGAAAAAGCAAGAAACAGCCCCCGTTTTAGCGTCATCAGAGCCAAAACGGGGGCTGTTCCATGCTTCACCCAGCTGGTAAAAGCCTTTACCTTGCTGAATACTCTCAATTTTGCACGGCGCAGGCAGGGGTACCTTTGTCCACGGCAGGATATGGAAGCCTATCACCAACCTACCGGCAAGTTCGTGTCGGCAGCCCCGGCCTTTCCTTTGCCTAGCGCGACCCTCGCGAAGCGCGTGAGCGATAGGGAAAGGAAAGGCCGGGGCGAACAACCCGCGATGTAGCCAGCGTTCGCGTTACGGCAGGATATGGAAACCGAGCGAGGCGATATCCTTGGCAAAACCGCGCACGGTATCGAGCGAGACCTCGTACGGGTCACGGCCGATGTTCTTGCGCTTGGCCAGGATGCTATTGGGCACCGTGATGATCTGGCAACCGCATCCTTCCGCCTGGTAAATATTGATAAGCTCGCGTGTGGATGCCCACAGGACCTCGCAGTTGGGCTTGGCGGCGGCCTTCTTGACCGACTCCGTCATAAACGGAATGGGGTCGACGCCGGTGTCGGCGATGCGGCCGGCAAAGAGCGAGATGATTGACGGCGTCTCGGCGTCAACGGCCTCGACCATCTCGTCGACCTGCGCAGGCGTAAAGATGGTGGTGACGTTGACCTTGATGCCGCCGGCCGAAAGCTTGCGGACCAGCTCGGCGGTGGACTCGCCCTTGGTGGTCACGCACGGAATCTTGACGTAGACGTTCTCGGCCCAAGTAGCGATCTCGCGCGCCTCGACCTCCATGGTCTCGACGTCGTCGGCAAAGACCTCAAACGAGACGGACACATCGGTGATGTGGGTCAGGACCTCCTTGGCAAACGCGCGGTAATCCGTCACGCCGCCCTTCTTCATAAGGGACGGGTTGGTCGTGAAACCCTGAACGTTGCCGTTCTCGTACATGTCGAGCATGCCCTCGAGGTTTGCACCGTCAGCGAACACCTTGATTGCCATCTGCCTGATTCCTTTCGCTTGCACACGGCCGGTAAACTGCTAAACACTTTACCTACGTTTATCAAGGCGTGAACTGCGGTTTTTTATCTTCTCGGCGAACGGTATAAACACCTCAGTATTTGGATTGATAAATCGATTGAGCATGCAAAAGCAAAGAGTCGCAGTTTGAGCAAACGTCAGAAGGCGAGATTCATTAGATGAGGCCGAAATGTTGCATCGCTGTGACGGTGCCATCGTGTGCGACATCGTCGGTCACGTAGTCGGCGACTGCCTTGACCTCGGGCATGGCGTTGCCCATGGCTACAGCCGTCTCGACGGCGGCGAGCATACCCAGATCGTTGCCGGAATCGCCAAAGCCAAAGGTGCGCGCGTTGCCGGTGCGACCCAGGTATTCCAGCGCTCGCGCCACGCCCACGCCCTTGTCGATGCCCTTGGGGCTCAGCTCGCGATTCTGACCACCGGTGTTGCACAGCTCAAACTCGCGCTCGATAAAGCCATCGTCGTTGGCTACGCGAGCTAGGTCGCACGCGTTAATGCACACCTTGCCTACGCGCAAATGCCCATCGACGCGCATCTGATCGGTGCCATGCACCACGCCGGCGCCTAGCAGAAATGACTGTTCGACACCAACTGGCTCAAGTGAATAGGTGGCACCGTTCGTCTCGAACAACGCCTCGCCGCCCGCCACAGTAATGCGACGCGCGAGCTCCTCAACAATGTCCTCGTCAATGCAGTCCTCGTGTGCCACGCGGCCCTCGACCTCGAGCGTGGCCCCCGCCATGGCAACGACGCCCGCGGGGTCGAGCGCACGCAAACTGTCCGCGATGAGCCACAGGGGACGACCCGTGCAGATAAACGCCTTGTGCCCCGCATCGCGCAGTGCATGGAACGCCTCAACCACCGTCTGCGAAGGGCGAACCGCCGAAAAGTCCTTATCGGTCATATCGTCGGGATCGAACGACGTCAGCGTGCCGTCCACGTCAAAAAAGAGCACAGCGGGTTCGGGACACGCATCAATCATATGGGTTCCTTTCGAGGATAAGGGCAAACGAAGCATCCATCATATAATGGAGCGACGCAACCAGAGAGGTCACCCATGGAATTTTACGCAAGCTGCCCCGAGGGCTTTGAGTCCGCACTCGCCGATGAGCTTAAACGCCTCGGGCTTTCGCATGTCCGCCGCCTGAAGGGCCGCGCTACGTTTGAGGGCGAGCTCGAAGAAGGCTATCGCGCCTGTCTGTGGTCGCGCCTGGCCAGCCGCGTGTTCGTGGTACTCGGGCGCTTTGAGGCGCAGGATGCCGATGAACTGTACGATAGCGTTTACGACATCGCCTGGGAGAGCATCGTCCGCCCCGGCGCCACCATCGCCATTACCGCCCGCGGCGTGACCGAGCAG
>UQYE01000103.1:0-4001 GCA_900545145.1 uncultured Collinsella sp.
GAACCTTCTCGATATCCGGATGTTGAGAAGCCATGACAACCCTTTCTTGTGCTTAATCGCCCACACACCGCCGTATGGACGCGAACTACACATTCTAGCAGCGCACGGGGTATATTTTCCAGCCCGCGCACCATCAGCGCGGGAATACCGTCAACGCCGCACAGAAAAGCTGGTGCGAGGAGCTAATCCGCGTCAACCACGCGAAGCAGATAGGCCACGCGCGTCGCCGCCGTGCACTTAAAACGTTCGTCCGCGCGAACGCCCGCGACCCATACTACGGCACCCCCCGGAGCCGTTCTTACCACGGGTACGCCAGAGCGGTCTGAAACAGGAATGCGCGCCTCGTTCAACAGGTCTGACACTTTCTTGCTTCGGCCGTTCATCCCCAACGGGCACATCACGTCTCCCGGCACAGGGCTATCCACCCACAGGCGCGCCGATCGTGCCTCGGTGGGAATCTCCCCGCGCGAGCCGGCTAACATCCGCTCGCCATCGCAGTCGGCAAACCCCAGGGCTGCCGCGTCCACCAAGGCCGCAACCTTTCCGGCAGCAGCAAGCTCGCGGGCACGGTGCACGATATCGCACCCCGGCTCCACAGCCATCGGCTCCGCTGTCAGCATATGCCCCGCCCCCAGCGGCAGACGACCGGGAACGGAGATCCAATCGGCCACTAAACCCTCGCGCGCCGCCGGGGCCTTGAACGCCAGCATGCCAAACTCCACACGGGCATCAATTCCCGCAGGAAGCGTAACCGAGCCCGAGCCCGCAGCGACGCAGGCGAGCACGCGCTCCACGTGCCGCATCTCCGGTCGCGCGTCGGGATCGATGCGCTTAATCGCCAATCGCACGATACGCCGTGCAATCACAACCTCAGCGGCGGCAAGACGGCGCGCATCGAGCACAAGTGCGCCCGCCGCTTCCTTGCGCAGGCAGCTTCGAAACGCCTGTGCCGAAAGCTGGGAAAGAAAGGCGTCTTCGTCGCCCAGAATTTCGCAAGCGGCGCCAATCGTCTTACAGACGCTCGCGTTGCGCTGTGCCACCACCGGCATCACCCGATGGCGCACATAGTTGCGCAAGTACGAAACGTCCTCGTTGCTTTCATCTTCCCGCCATGGCTGACCGTGCACCTGCAGATAGCTCACGAGTTCATCGTGCGTGAGGTCGAGCAAGGGGCGAACCACAATGTTCCGACGGCGCGGAATGCTCGATAGACCCGCGGGACCCGACCCTTTAATGGCATTCATCAAAAATGTTTCCGCGCGGTCCGACGAAGTATGCGCGGTACAGATACGAGCCGCCGTCCGCGGTGCGCCCGATTCGGCACAAAGTTCGCGAACATATCTCCGTGCCGCGGCATAGCGCACCTCGCGAGCCGCAGCCTCGATATTGCCCGATTCGTCATCAAAATAGGCATGCTCAACACACAGCGGCAAACCGTATTGTGCGCACAGGTCACGTACAAAGGCCTCGTCGCCATCGGATGCCTCCCCGCGCAGATGATGGTTTACATGCAGCACGTGCAATCGCTCGCGCGCAATGGGAGCGACGCCGCGCCCGTCCTGGATATCCAGCTTTGATGTGCAAGCCATAAGGAGCAGCGCCGTCGAGTCCGCACCGCCTGATACCATAAGCACTACGGGGGCAGCGGCCTGCCGCGTTGCCAGGGCGCTCTTATCCGTCCTCGGCGCGGCATGATGTCCATAGTGCTGAGATACCGTTGGCATTCGCTTCCTCCTCTATTCGTCCGCACTCATTGTATCCTTTGGAATCTTATGTCTCGCCTGCACCTTCATATCCTCGGCAGCGGCTCAAAAGGCAACTGCGCACTCGTCGAGGGACCTCAGGGGCTCATCATGATCGACAACGGCCTGTCCCGCCGCGAGACACTTAAACGCATGGCGGAGCTTGGTCTCTCGGCAGACGACGTCGCCGCTCTTGTAATCACCCATGAGCATGGTGACCATATCAAGGGGCTCGATGTATGGTGCAAGCACTGGCATGGTCCCCTCTTTGCCAGCAGGGACACCCTTTCATGCAAAGAAAACCTCGCGCGCCTGCCCGTAGAGGAATTTGACCCCGGCGACACGCTCCCCATTGCCGGCATCCACGTGCAAACCTACTCAACATCGCACGATGTCATCAATCCTGTCGGCTATCGATTTAATGCTCTCGATGATTCCATTGGGTTTGCCACCGACACCGGAGAGTTATCGAGCAAGGCCATAGGCATCCTCAAAGACTGTCGAGTTCTCGCGCTCGAAAGTAACCACGATGTAACTATGTTGCGCGAAGGAGCGTACCCCCGCTTTCTTCAGGAGCGCATCCTGTCCACAAAGGGGCACCTCTCCAACAACCAGGCCGCCGAAGCCGCGCGCGAACTTGTTACCGATCGCACCGAACAACTCATCGCCATGCACATCAGCCAGGACAATAATCGTCCAAGCCTTACCGTCAAAAGCTATGCCAACGCGCTTGATGCAAGTCTCGATGATGAACTCGGCAGTTCTGCCACCCGTCTTCAAGGGCCACGGAAGCTCTCGATACGCCCTGCAAGCCAGTATCAACCGACAACCATTCAATAGCCCCTCAAGACAACAAGGGGGGGCTGGGAATCACTTCCCAGCCCCCCTTAACTCATACTCTCGATTGAAGCAGAGCCATCGTTAGTCGATGGAGATCTTCGTAACGTTCTTCTTCTCGACAATCTTGGGAACCGTAACGGTCAGGATGCCGTCAGCATACTTAGCCGAAAGGCCCTCGCTCGAAGCGTCCTTCAGATACACGCCGCGCGTCGCGCTGTACGAGCTAAACTCCTTCTGCAGGAAGTTCTTGCCCTCGTTCTCCTCGTCCTCCACAACGTTCACGCTAATCGACAGGCGACCCTCGTTAAGCTCAACGTCGATATCATCCTTAGCGACGCCGGTCAGATAGGCCTTGACCTCATAACCATCGCCCTTGTCCTCGACATCAACGGGGAACGCCTTGGAAGCAATCGAGTTGTTTGCAAGATCGGTCATATCATCAAACAAATCGAACAGCGAGCTAGCAGAAGGACGAACGCCAAAAACCGAACGATAAGGAACCATGCTTGCCATGTTTACCACTCCTTTTAAGGACTGCCGAGTCATCTTCTAGGTGACTGGGACTTCTTTTGACGCTGTTATATATGCCCAGCCGCTTCTTATATATACATCGACTATAAAGTTTTTTGAGTCTATTGATATAAGCATATCTAAGTCTGGTTGACTAAGGTTTTGTCTAATAAACGGAATTTGAACGAAGGCTTAAATAATGTATGCAATCCCATCAAAACTAGACGGCTGGCTTACAATGGGCGCATACACGATATTGATGACGAGCTAAGGGCATCATGGACGATCAAAAACAGGACAACACGTTTATGCCGGAGCAGGACGAAGCATCCAGCCCGCAACCGATTCGATTCCATCGCCCCCACATCTCGCAAGAGCCCATCAATGGCCCAGAGCCCAAATATGTGACAAGAAACCGATATCAAACGCTCGAAGAAGCCCAAACGGGACGTAAACATATGGGCGTTGCCTCGGGAGACCCTGTATATCTGAAAGACGCACCATTATCTAAAAACAGTGCAGTTAGTGATGAGCCGATGAAAGCATCCGCCGCTCATCAACAAAGAGGGCCTCGACCCAAGCAAACCTTGACGCATTCGGCTCGCTATCTCGAGACTCCAAAACAGGGAAAATCAATCTTCGTTTCGTCAAGTAAACGACGCAAGCAGCATCAGCTGACAATCCTGCTTATGATCATTGCGGCCATAGCAGTTGCCCTTGTTATACGATTTATTTTCTTTAAATAAAGGCTCAATACCGAAAACAACAAGATCGTCTGGTGTAATTGAGTCATTCACGCCCCGTAAACGCAAAAAAGGGGGAGGCCGCGAGACCTCCCCCTTCTTCAAGTCTTGCGACGGCTCGGTGCCGTCCACCGGTCAGCGGCGCCCTGGCCTCCCACGGGCTGGC
>UQYE01000104.1:0-3644 GCA_900545145.1 uncultured Collinsella sp.
CCGGCCCTCGTCCGTACGTAGTCCCCGCTGGGCGGGCCATAGACGCCACGCACCGATGCGATAAAGCAGTGGCTTGAAATTGGTGCTATATTCAGCATGAGTTGTTTAATGCTAGTACGGGAGGCTGATATGGGGCTGTTCAAGAAGAAAAACCCGCAGGATGCCTTTGATCCCGATGTGTTTACCATCACGGACACGATTTTGGACCCGCCGCGCTTTACGTTTTTGCCGGCTATCTACCAGGATGCCACGCGCCGCAAGTGGGCTGTGCATCAACGCGGTGGCGAGCCGAAGATTTTTGACTATGCGGACGTGTTGCAGTGCGAAGTGGCCGAGGCGGGCGATCCGGAGGCCGAGGAAGTGGCTTCAAAACAGGAATTTGCCCAGCGTATCCTGGCAAATCCTGCCAAGGCGGCGAAAATAAACGCTGCCAAGCGTAATATGTGTCTTGGTATGGGCGTTGTTGTGGCGGTTCAGACGGGAAAAGACGAGGTTTCCAAATTAGAGATTCCCGTTATGACCGACGAGGTCAAACGCGATTCAAGTCTATATAAGTCGTATCGGAATGTCGCCGAGAAGATCAAGGCAGAATTTGATGCCATGGGAGGGCTGGCCTAATTTTGGCGGCATACGTTTCTGAATGAGGAGTCTGTGCAATGGCAGGCGAATCTTATGCAATTCCCCCCAAAGATCGTGCTGTTGAGGGAATTCTTTGGTATATCCAGCACCATCAGCTTGCCGGCGGCGATCGCCTGCCGGCCGAGCGCGTGCTGTGCGAAGAGATTGGCGTTTCGCGTACGGCGTTGCGTGCCGGTATCACGCGGCTTATCTCGTGTGGAACGCTCGAGAGCCGTCGCGGATCGGGCACGTATGTGTGTCCTCCCAAGCCGCTGAACATCTTCCAGGAAACGTATAACTTTTCCGATGCTGTGCGGACTGCCGGCCTGCACCCCTCTTCTCGTCTGGTTTCCACCGGGACCATCGAGGCGGATGAGGCGCTTGCCGACAAGCTTGGGGTGGCTGTAGGCGCTCCCTTGCTCCGCATGCAGCGCGTTCGACTTATTGAGGGCGAGCCGGCGTCAATCGAGACCGCTCACGTTAACCTGTCCCTGTGCCCATCGCTTCCCGAGCACGATTTTGAGTGTGAGAGCCTTTACGATGTCTTGCTCAAAGAAGGTGGCGTGCGTGTTGAGCATGGACGTGAGCATATCTCCATCTCGCGTTTGAACGCCGAAGAGGCCGAGCTGCTCCAGCAAGAAGAGGGGACGCCGGTGTTCTATGAGAGCACGATCGAATTTGATAAGGACATGCGTTTTGTGGAGCATTGCAAATCGGTGATTTTGCCCACAAAGTTCCGCTTTGCCGATAACGGTGAAAAGAACGGCATGAGGAGCGTGGCAGGTGAACAATGGCTGAAACAGTAGATGCCACCCCGGTTTATATGCGCATACGACGTCGCATTGAAGAGCGTATCGAACGCGGTATATATCCCACGGGTTCCATGATTCCGTCCGAAAAAGACCTCGCCGAGGAATTTGGTACGACACGCTTGACCATTCGAAGTGCTGTCGATGAGCTGGTTCGGCGCGGGCAGATTCGACGCGTCCGCGGAAAGGGCGCGTTTGTGGCGCAGAAAGTGCCCGTTGCCTACGAACGAACAGGAGGCTTTCGCGAGTCGGTTCGTGCTTCGGGCGGCGAGCCGTCCGTCCGCATCCTCGCGCGTTCCAAGCGTTATGCGGGCCCATATTATGCCAACCTGTTTGGCATTGCCGAGGACGATTTGCTGTATTCGATTCGGCGTTTGAACTGCGTCAACGGCGATCCCGTATCGATTGAGATGGCGTTCATCCCGTGCCTGCTGTTTCCCACAATCGAAGATATTGACGTGTCGGTCTTCAGTTTGTACGAGACCTATGAGATGTTGGGCCGAAAGCCGGTCATGGCACAGGAGAAGCTCGATATCGAGGCGGTGGGTGCACGCGACGCGGGCTTGCTTGGCTTGGAACAAGGGGATCTTGTTTTGCTTTTGGAATGCGTGAGCTATGACGCGAGCGGTCAGGCTATCGAGTATGTAAAGTCCTTCAATCGTGGCGATGCGGGCGGCTACGCCTATACGTACTAGCTGGGGCTTTGCATCGCGCGCGGTAACAGCCGGTCTGTTTGGGCAATTTGACCGACTGTATATACAACCTTACATGGCTCAAAATCGACCGTTCGCCGATGGGGATAAATTAATCGACAAAGAGGTATCAAAAAGCCGTAACCTGTAACTGTGATTGGTATCAAATACTAATGATTTGTTATGAGGTGAGACGATGAAGATGCTCGATTACGTTCAGCTTGCCCATGTGCGTATGGGGGAGAACCTCGAGCGTTCGTCTGAGCTGGTAGCACAGCTCGTTGATATTTTCCAGTCCGGTTCTTTTGATGCACTGCGCATCGTTGCTTCGGGTTCGTCGCGCCATGCCGCCGATTGCGCCCGCGATTACCTGCAAGATGCGCTGCAGATGCAGGTGTCCGTTGTGACGCCCGAGGCCTTCGTCGATTTTGAACACACCTATCCGCAGCATGCGCTCAACATCGCCGTCTCGCAGAGCGGCTATTCGACCAATACGATTGCGGCGCTCGATTACATGCGTGCACACGATATGGCTGCAGTTGCGCTCACGGCAAACGTCGAGGCACCCATCAAGGAACACGCTGACATCGTTCTTGACTACGGTGTGGGCGTCGAGTCGGTGGACTTTGTGACTCTGGGCGTCGAGGTTCTCGTTGAGTACCTGGTGCTCTTTGGTATTTACGGCGGTCAGGCGCGCGGAACGATTGACGCCAAGGGCGTTGCTCAGCGTCTTGATGACCTGCGCGAGGCTATCCAGGCTAATGCCGTGATGTGCAAGACCGCCGAGGCATATGTCCAAGATCACATGCTCGAGCTTTCTGAGCACATGCCCGCCATGGTCGTCGGCAACGGCCCCAACTATGGTGTTGCCGAGGAGGCAGCGCTCAAGCTGAGCGAGACCATCAAGATTCCTGCCATGCATCACGAAGGCGAGGAGTTCGTCCACGGTCCCGAGATGCAGATCGTTCCGGGCTATCTGGTGTTTATCGTCGACGATCCGCAGGGGTCGGAGCGTCTTGCGAATATCGCCGATGCGCTATCGAACGTTACGGCAAAAACGGTGCTGCTCACGGCCCATCCCAAGGGTAGGGCTCACGAGGTTGCGGTGCCTCAGGTGGCTCCGCTGCTCAGCGCAATTCCCAATCTTGTGTTCTTCCAGACGATTGCGGCCATGATCGCCGAGCGTCTGAAGTCATGGAACGTGCACCCGTATCTCGATGCCGTCTCCAAGCAAATGGAGGTCAAGGCAGAGGGCTACGAAGAGTCAGTCAATGCGCTTAAGGCCAAAGCGGCTGAGTGTTACGGAATGTAAGCGGGTTTTGATGCCCGTTGGCATGGGGGATGTGGAAACAACCCCAGAAAGGAGAGACAAATGAAGGAAACCGAGAAGATCGAGATCATGCATTTCGACCAGGAGGGCTATCTCGAGGACGGCAAGGCGCTCTACGAGACCGGCAAGAAGATGACCGCGCTCGCCGACAAGGTCGCCGACGAGGGCTACGACGCCGTGTTCCTGATGGGCGTC
>UQYE01000105.1:0-3474 GCA_900545145.1 uncultured Collinsella sp.
TCGAAAAAAAGCAGTGGGAGGTCAACGTGTACAGCAAATACGCCTACGACGACC
Organism: uncultured Collinsella sp.; assembly: GCA_900545145.1. GTDB lineage: Bacteria > Actinomycetota > Coriobacteriia > Coriobacteriales > Coriobacteriaceae > Collinsella. The sequence continues at coordinate 55 of UQYE01000105.1, forward strand.
AGCCCGGCCACCCTACTTCCAAGCCAAGCGAGAGGTAAACCACCATGCCGCTCATCTCCATCGTCGTACCGAGTTACAACGAGCAGGAATCACTTCCGATCTTTCTCAAAGAGCTCGATGGCGTCGTTCGCATCATGACCCGGCAAGACCCCGGCATCTCCTTTGAAGCCGTCCTCATCGACGATGGCTCGGCAGACAAAACGCTCGCCGTCATGAAGGCGGAAGCCGCGGCGGCGCATCCATACGCCATCCGCTGGCACTCTTTCTCGCGCAACTTTGGCAAGGAGGCGGCACTACTCGCCGGACTCCAACACGCAAAGGGCGACTATGTCGCCACCATGGATGCCGACATGCAGGACCCGCCCTCGCTCCTGCCGCAGATGTACGAGATCTTGCAGACCGAAGACTACGACAACGTCGCAACGCGCAGGACCACCCGCAAAGGCGAACCTCCCATCAGGTCGTTCTGTGCCCGTATGTTCTACAAGATCATCAACCGCATTTCCAAGGCCGACATCGTCGACGGAGCACGCGATTTTAGGCTCATGAAGCGGCCTATGGTCAACGCCATCATCTCCATGGGCGAATACAACCGATTCTCCAAGGGCATTTACGGCTGGGTCGGCTTCAAGACCAAATGGCTCCCCTACGTAAACGTCAACCGCGTGGCCGGCGAGACCAAATGGAGCTTTTGGTCGCTGCTCCTTTATTCCATCGACGGTATCGTCGCGTTTTCCACGGCACCGCTCTCCCTCGCCGCTCTCACGGGTATCGTCTTCTGCCTCATCGCTATTCTGGGATTCGTCGTCATCCTAGTAAAGACGCTTGTCTGGGGCGACCCCGTCGGCGGATGGCCGTCGCTCGCCTGCCTCATAACGCTGTTTGGCGGCATGCAGCTTCTGTGCCTGGGAATCATAGGTGAATACTTGGCAAAAGCCTACTTGGAAACCAAGCGACGTCCCATCTATATCATTCGAGAATCCAACGAGGAATCTGATGACACGGCCCAATAACAGCACGCTCAAGAATGTGGCGTTCTACGCCGCCTGCTTCGCATTTTCCGTCGCACTCTTTGTCGCACTTGCAGTGGCAGGGCATGTCTACCCCTTTGGCGACAACTCGTTTCTCACCAACGATCTCAAATACCAATACATCGACTTCTTTGCTTGGTTCCGGCGCGTCCTTTTAGGCGAGGCAAGCCTTCGCTATTCCTTCTCGCAGGGACTCGGCATGAACACATGGGGGCTCTATAGCTACTACCTCGCCAGCCCCTTCAACCTGCTCTGCGCGCTGTTTCCCGCAGACAAGCTAACGCTCTTCGTGTTTGTTATCTCCGCGCTCAAACTGGGCTGCATCCACATCAGCAGCGCTTGGTATGTGCAAAAGCGCTTTGACCTACCCAAGCCCGCAGCATTCCTGCTTTCCCTCTCGTTCACGTTTTGCAGCTGGACCATCAGCAACCTACGCAACCCGCTCTGGATCGATTGCCTCATCCTGCTGCCCATCTGCGCCTACGGATGCTACGAGCTCATCCGCAAGCAGCGCATGATCCGCCTCGTCATCGCAACGGCGCTCAATGTCATGTTCTGCTGGTATACGGCCTACATCAGCATCCTGTTCCTCTGCATCTTCGTATTGGTCGAATTTGTCGATTATGTTGCAGAAGAAGGTTTTAGCTGGAAGCTCATGCTCGATCGGGCCCTGCGATTCGCCGGGGCTATCGCGCTCGGACTGCTTCTGTCCGCCTGGACCTTTTTGCCGACCATCCTTGCCATGTCCAAGGGCGGTCCCGTTCTAGCACTCGGCCCCCTACTTAAAACCAGCCTCAAGTCGCTCATCAGGGGCTTTCTTCCCTGCATGTGGGTAAGCAACGAAAGCACACCGCAGTTCTATTGCGGCATCGTCATGATGCTGCTTGCGGTGAGCCTGCTGGTTAACCGCACGGTTTCGATCAAGACGCGCATCGCAACACTCGTCGTCACGATAACCCTGGTCGCAAGCTCCGTTTTGAGCCCGCTCGAGTACATCTGGTGCGGCATGCGCGTTCCCAACGGCTTCTACTCGCGCACGGCTTTTTTGCTGAGCTTCTTTGCGCTGTGGGCCGCAGGACACGCGCTGCAGGCGCTCAAAAACCAGCCCAAATTGCGTCAAGCCTATCGCCCCGTCGTCATCATGCCCCTCCTGGCACTAACCGCCATTGAGTTGTTTGCCAACGCCCATGTTATGTGGAACCAGCTGTACACAGGCTATTCCGAAAAAGCCAACAGCGCCTATGTCGCCACCGCAACCGACACTATCACGACCATTCAAGACCAGACTTCGGCGTCGTTCTATCGCATTGACCGCACAACCACACGCGTCGACAGCGCCGCCCTCAACGAAGGCTTGGCGCTTGGGTACAACCAGTTGTCTTCGTATTCGTCTGCCAACAACCCTCAGGCCATCGCACTGCTCAACTCCCTTGGATACAGCAGCGTCGGCGAATTCTCGACCCGTTATGCCGAGCCCATTCTTGCCGTTGATGCCCTGTTGGGAGTCAAGTACGCCATCGCCGAGCACGCGCCTTCGGGATACGCGGCAATGACTGAAATAGCCGATACAGCAAGTGCGGTGTACGAGAACCCCTATGCGCTCAGCGTTGGTGTCATGGCATCCAATGACATTCAAAACTGCACGTTGAAGGGCGAGAACCCCTTCGAAAAGCAAAACGACCTCTACAGCAAAATCCTGGGCCGCGAGGTAATGCTCTATACCAAAATCGAGGCCAAAAACACGGAGGATGACGAGAACTTAAGGCAGTGGAACGCCACCGTGCCGTCGGGTTCCATCGGGTATCTCTACATCAACAAAGATGCGACCGCCGGCAGTTATTGGCCCGTCACCCTTACCATCGACCGGCGAACGATCGGAAACGAGGCCTGGAGATTCGACAATAATATCCGCCAGATTGCGGATGCATCGGACTCCCCGAGCCAGCATACGGTGTCAATCGGAGTCGCAGAGGGCTATACAGACATGCCCCAAGACAATGAGCCGGTCTTTTACGCCCTCAATCTGGACGTTTTCGAGCAGATTATTAACGAGCTTAAGATGAGCGAATTTGTTCCGACGGTTTTTGAGGACGGAAGGATCGAAGGCGAGTATACCGCCAAGGATGACGGCAACCTACTGCTGAGCGTTCCGTACGATGAGGGCTGGAACGTAACGGTAAACGGAACCGCCACAGAACTAACGCCCGCCGCCGATAAGGGCTTGTCATCCCTGAACATGCAGAAAGGCGCGAATAGGATCGTGATGACCTACAAGACTCCGGGCGCCCTTGCGGGGCTTGCAGTGAGTCTGGCGACCGCCGCCGCCCTTGTTGCGGTGACGCATAATTTCTTTCGCAAATTGACAACCGCATAGCGGAACACGGCCCGC
>UQYE01000106.1:0-3345 GCA_900545145.1 uncultured Collinsella sp.
GATTGGCGAAAATACGTTGGTGAAAATGGTGAAAAATATATTGACGCTAACACCCGTCGACGTAGAGCACGCGGTGGAGCTCGCCGTCGGGGACGGGCATGGGCCAGACCTCCCAGAACTCGGCCGTCCTGCGCCTGAAGGACCGCCCGCCGCCCGGCATCGCGGCCTGCGAGTCCTTCGAGAGGAGCCACCCGAGGAACTCCTCGAGCCTCGCCGCCGTGTCGTCGTACCTCACCGTCGTCGACGCGCCGCAGGCCGTGCACCTCCACCGCTGGGACCCCGATGAGGTCCTGCCGTTGCGCTTGGTCCGACCGCCGCAGTAGGGGCAATAAACGGCCTTCATGGGCACCTCTTCCGAAAGGGTATTTAACGGTTCCGGAAAAGGTTATCTACCTGCGGGAACGATAGGCAACCAGACACACATTCTGTCCGAGCGGTTAAAAGCGGGCACGGAATTTAAACGGCTGGAAAAGGGGCATCGACCTGCGCCGACGCCCCTAAAGTAGGCACACATTTTGTCCTATAAGCCCGGAAAGGAAGGTTGCCCTCGGGCCTGCGTTACCTCGGCGCTGCCGTTACGGGCAATATAGATCTGAATGAAAGATGGCGCGCGGCCTTTTAGGCCGCGCTTTTGTTTTGGTTCGCGCCATGTGGGGGTGATGGCGACGTGCATTTTTGCGAGTATTCTGCAATCGAAGGCCCCTGCATACCGACCTCGGGCAAAAAATCGGGATTTCTCGATGTTTTCTACGAATGATGGGCGGGGTTATGGGCTGACAGCGTTTGATTTGCAGGGATATTTGCGCTCTTTGGCATTTATCGCGGCGCCCGAAGCCCTTGGTTATGTTGAATACTCCTAAAAATGCACGGCGCTTAGAGGGGGAGCTTCGCGAAAAAGGAAACCGCCCCGTCGAAGTATGCATTCGACGGGGCGGTTTATGCATTTGGCCGATTAAGGATGCGCTGCCAAACTACTAGAACTTGACGGTCGGGGCCTGGCGGGCTGCTTCGGCGGCCTCGAAGCCCTGGCGCTCCTTAAACTGGAAGATGCCGGCAAAGATGACAGCCGGGAACGTCTGAATGGCGTTGTTGTAGCTGAGCACGCAGTCGTTGTAGCTCTGGCGTGCATAGCTAATCTTGTTCTCGGTATCCTCGAGCGACGCCTGCAGCTGCGTAAAGTTGGTGTTTGCCTTAAGGTCGGGATAGGCCTCGGCTACGGCGAAGAGCTGGCGCAGCGCACCGGTCAGCACGTTGTCGGCTTCCATCTTGGCCTCGGGCGTAGTGGCCTTGACGGCGGTGTTACGCGCGCTGATCACGGCGGAGAGCGTCTCCTGCTCGTGCTTGGCGTAGCCCTTGACGGTCTCGACCAGGTTGGGGATCAGGTCGTTGCGGCGCTGCAGCTGCGTATCGATGTTCTGCCAGGCGTTATCGATGCGGTTACGCTTGGTGACCATGTTGTTGTAGATGCCGGCGATGGCGCAGACAATCACAATGACAACAACGATGCCGATGATGACGGTAATCATGATGTCTCCGTTTCGAATGGCCGCGGCGGCATGCGCCAGCTGCCGTTGATATAACGCTACTAGTATACCCGCAACGTTTTGCCGTGCCGAACTTTCCGGTAAGCGTTATGTTTTCGGCGGGGTTGGCACCGGGGCAAAGCGCGCGAGGTACAGGTGTAAGATATGCGACAGATTGTCGAGTGTTGTCTTTGCCCTGAGGATGGCGATACCAGTGGACCTTCGCATTAAGAAAACCTACCGCGCCCTGTTCGATGCCTTCACCGAGCTTCTCGAGGAGCATCGTTTTGAGGATCTGACGGTTGCCATGCTGTGCGACCGGGCCATGATTCGCCGCACGACGTTCTACAAGCACTTTCGCGACAAGAACGATTACTTTGCCTTTTATATCGATGAGCTTATGTCGGGTTTGCCGCAAAAGCGGGTTGGCGAGGGCGGCACGGTGTCGGCTGACGACGTGCGCGTGCTTCGCCACGAGGTGTTCACCGACGCCATGGACCTGATTCTGGCCCATGAGCAGCTCATGGACAACATTTTGGCGAGCAGCATGTCGGGCATGCTGACCAGCATGATTTGCGACCGCATTGCCCGCTCTATCCGCGAGCGTGTGATGAGTGCGCTAGACGAGGACGCGCTTGCGCCCGTGTCGCTCGACACGACGGCTGAGTTTGTCGCCGGCGGCATTATTCGGCTTTTTACTATGTGGTGGGAATCGGGTCACGATCTGGAACGTCGCTCCGAGATAGCCGACGTTGTCGATGCGCTGTTCGAGCGGACCATGACGCCGGTGCATCACTAAAAGTGGCGGAGAGAGGGGGATTCGAACCCCCGGAACGCTCTCGCGCTCAACGGTTTTCAAGACCGCCGCATTCAACCGCTCTGCCATCTCTCCGTGAGTCGTAATGATAGCATCGTTTTGAATTTGCAACAGGGAAGGCGAACGATGACGATCACCGAAATCGACGAGAAGTTCATGCGCGAGGCGCTGGCGGAGGCTCGCGCCGCCGCTGCGGTGGGCGAGGTACCCATCGGAGCCGTAGTAGTGCGCGACGGCGAGATCGTCGCGAGGGCGCACAATCGCCGCGAGCTCGATCAGGACCCTTCGGCGCATGCAGAGTTCGCGGCCCTGTGCGCTGCCGCTCGGTCGCTCGGTCGCTGGCGCCTTTCCGATTGCACGGTCTACGTGACGCTCGAGCCTTGCTGCATGTGCGCGGGCCTTATGGTCAACGCGCGCGTGGGGCGCTGCGTGTATGGCGCGAGCGACGCCAAGGCGGGCGCGCTGGGTTCGCTGTATGACCTGAATGCCGATTCGCGCCTGAATCATCGGTTTAACGTACATGCCGGCGTGCTGGCGGAGGAGTGTCGTGAGGTGTTGAGCGACTATTTTAGTGGGCTGCGTGACGTCGATGGTGCTGGCTGCGGTTGCGGGGCCGATCTTGAGGCGCATGTCGCTCATGCTGAGGCGCTCGCGTGTGCCGAAGAGGATGCTGGCGCGACGGTTGACTTTGGCCCCGCGTGCCGCCGGCCTCGCCGTGTGCTGCTGGCGATTGATTCCTTTAAGGGCAGCGTTTCGAGTGCGCAGGCAGAGGAGGTCGTTGCCGAAGGCGTGCGCCGCGTTTGGCCCGATGCCGAGGTGTGCACATTGCTGCTGGCAGACGGCGGCGAGGGAACGCTCGACGCCATTGCCGCGTGCGGCGGTGAGGTTGTGACCTGCGAGGTAGCAGGTCCCTTGGGCAAGAGCGCGTCTGCCCGGATGCTGGTTGATGTCGAGCGCGAGTCCGCGGTCATCGAGATGGCCGAGGCGGCTGGCATTGGGTATTCG
>UQYE01000107.1:0-3308 GCA_900545145.1 uncultured Collinsella sp.
GGCTACGAGACCGACGAGATCATCTACGGCCGCGGCGGCTCTGACCAGGAGGGCGGTATGGCTTCCGCTACCTATGCTGCCAAGATGATGAAGGACATGGGCCTCATCCCCGAGGGCTACAAGATCATGGTCGTCGGCACCGTCCAGGAAGAGGACTGCGACGGCATGTGCTGGCAGTACATCTACAACAAGGACGGCATTAAGCCCGAGTTCGTCATTTCCACCGAGCCCACCGACGGCGGCATCTATCGCGGTCACCGCGGCCGTATGGAGATCCGCGTCGACGTTCACGGCACCTCCTGCCACGGCTCCGCTCCCGACCGCGGCGACAACGCCATCTACAAGATGGCCGACATCATCGCCGACGTCCGCGCCCTCAACAACAACGGCTGCGACGAGTCGACCGACATCAAGGGTCTCGTCAAGATGCTCGACCCCAAGTACAACCCCGAGCACTTCGAGGACGCCCGCTTCCTGGGCCGCGGCACCTGCACCGTCAGCCAGATCTTCTACACCAGCCCCAGCCGCTGCGCTGTCGCTGACTCCTGCGCCATCTCCATCGACCGTCGCATGACCGCCGGTGAGACCTGGGAGTCCTGCCTGGACGAGATCCGTAACCTGCCGGCCGCCAAGAAGTACGGCGACGACGTGAAGGTCTCCATGTACATGTACGACCGTCCGTCCTGGACCGGCGAGGTCTACGAGACCGAGGCTTACTTCCCCACGTGGATCAACAAGGAGACCGCTCCGCACGTCAAGGCCCTCGTCGACGCCCACAAGGCCATGTTCGGTGACGAGCGCATCGGCTGCGAGCCCAGCATGGACAAGCGCACCGGTCGCCCGCTGTGCGACAAGTGGACCTTCTCCACGAACTGCGTTTCCATCCAGGGCCGCTATGGCATCCCCTGCGTCGGCTTCGGCCCGGGTGCCGAGTCTCAGGCTCACGCTCCCAACGAGGTCACCTACAAGGACGACCTGGTCACCGCTGCCGCCATGTATGTGGCTGCCCTGAACCTCTACGATCCGAGCCAGGCCGATGGCGACGCCACCGTGTTCCGCGCCGGTCTGACCAACAACAAGATCGATTAGTCCCATTCCTCGATCTTGCTGAGCCGGGGGCCGCTCGTGTCCCCGGCACCCCCTGTTGACTTGGGGCCCGCGGTCGTTATCTCCCATGCTTCCTCAACGGTAGCGGGTCCTCGTCATAGCGCTCTGCATGTTCTAGCCACACGCGCATGCCGGAGCACATCTACTCATTGCAATCGTTTCATCTTTGGAAAGGATATTTACATGGACGCCAAGTTTACCGAGCTCGTCGAGCAGCTGAACGGCCTCGATTTTAAGGGCATGTACGGCAGCGACTTCCTGCACACCTGGGACAAGACCACCGATGAGCTCAAGGCGCTCTACATCGTCGCCGACGCCCTGCGCGAGCTGCGCGAGAACAACGTTTCGTCCAAGATCTTCGATTCTGGTCTGGCCGTCTCCCTGTTCCGTGACAACTCCACCCGTACGCGCTTCTCCTTCTCTAAGGCAGCCAACCTGCTCGGTCTTGAGCTGCAGGACCTGGACGAGAAGAAGTCCCAGATCGCTCACGGCGAGACCGTCCGCGAGACCGCTACCATGATCTCCTTCATGGCCGACGTCATCGGCATCCGCGACGACATGTACATCGGCAAGGGCGACGCCTACATGGCCGAGGTCTCCGAGTCCGTGCAGCAGGCCTACGAGGACGGCGTTCTGGACCACCGTCCCACGCTCATCTCCCTGCAGTCCGACTCCGATCACCCCACGCAGTCCTCTGCCGACATGCTCTACCTCATCAACGAGTTTGGCGGTCTTGAGAACCTCAAGGGCAAGAAGGTTGCCGTCACCTGGGCCTACTCGCCCTCTTACGGCAAGCCGCTGTCCTGCCCGCAGTCGCTGATCAGCCTGCTGCCCCGTTTTGGCATGGACGTCACCTTGGCCCACCCCGAGGGCTACGACCTCATGCCCGAGGTCGTCGAGCGCGCCAAGGGTTATGCCGCCGAGTCCGGCACCACCTTTAAGCAGGTCAACACCATGGCCGAGGCCTTCGAGGGCGCCGACATCGTGATCCCGAAGAGCTGGGCTCCGTTTGCCGCCATGGAGAAGCGCACCAACCTGTACGCCGAGGGCGACGACGCCGGCATCGCTGCACTCGAGAAGGAGCTGCTCGCTCAGAACGCCACGCATCAGGATTGGTGCTCCACGACCGAGCTCATGGAGAAGACCGCCAACGGCCAGGACACCATCTTTATGCATCCGCTGCCTGCCGACATCTCCGGTGTCTCTTGCGAGCACGGCGAGGTCAACGCCGACGTCTTCGACATGCACCGCGTGGGCATGTACAAGGAGGCCAGCTACAAGCCGTACGCCATCGCAGCCATGATGTTCCTGCAGAAGGTTGCCGATCCCGCCGCTACCCTCAAGGCCCTCGACGAGCGCAACACCGCCCGTTGGTTCCAGGCCTAAAGCTGGGTTGAGGTAAGCCATGTAAAGGGGGCGCTCTGCCAACCGGCGGGGTGCCCCTTTTTGCATCGTGGGCGTGTGGGATAAGCGCTTTCGATGTAGATGCCCCGCGACGCGAGTTATGGGTACGATGGTTTCAGGGGAGGTATCGCCATGAAACTTGGTTGCGTCATTATGGCTTCGGGCGAGGGCAAGCGATTTGGCTCTAACAAGATGCTCGCCGATATCTATGGCGAGCCGCTGATTGCCCGGACCATTGATTCGGTTCCCCGGGGCTTTGACGTTGTGGTTTCGACGCGTTGGCCCGAGGTCGCTCAGATTTGTGATGACAAGCATTGCCCGTGCGTGCTGCACGATGGCGAGCTGCGCAGCGAAAGCGTCCGTGCGGGCCTTTCGTGGGGAGTCGAACGTAACTGGAAAGGTTGCCTCTTTTTGCCGGGCGACCAGCCGCTCGTGAGTTCGGATTCTTTTGAGGCTATGGTTCGTGCATTTGACGAGCGTGGCCGCAAGCATCCGGTGCGTCTTGCGTGCAACGGTGAGCCTTCGAGCCCGGTGCTCTTTCCGGCGGAACTGTTCGATGCACTTATGTGTCTTGAGGGTAAGGACGGCGGCGGTTCGATCCTCAAGGACCGTACCGACGTGGTGCTGGTCGAGGCGCGTGCCTACGAGCTGTGGGACGTCGATACCGTCAAGGGACAGCGACGCATAACGGAGCATATCGCCGCCTGCTCGTATTTTGATCGCGTGGCCAACTGCATCAATCAATAAGGAGCAATTATGATCATCATCAAAAACGGCGCACTCGTGACGCCCCAGGG
>UQYE01000108.1:0-3299 GCA_900545145.1 uncultured Collinsella sp.
CTATGGATTGGCCCCGAGCTGCGCGAATCTGACGACTGGCATGATTTCTTACAGTCGGCCTACACTGCCATCGACGCATTGGAACAAGCTGACAAGAGCGTCGACGCACTGGTACAGGCCGTTGCCGCCGACAAGCCCGAGGTCGTTGTCGACCTGGGTGATATCTCGCGCCGCCTGCACGAGCTGGCCGAGAACCTCAAGCTCATCATTGACGGTACCGACGAACACTACGTGTACTCGTTGCAAGTCAATCGCCGCCTGCGCGCCGGCGGCGAGTCGATGACCGCAGAGCGCATCGATATTGGCGAGGCCTTGGCAACCGAGTGGCTGCCCGAGGTCCACACGGCTATCTTTGCATCGGCGACCATGACGGTTTCCAAGAGCTTTGAGCACTTTAACCACGCCGTCGGCCTCGATCGCATCGGTGCCTCGACATCATCGTCGCTGCACTTGGATTCGAGCTACGACTTCGATTCGAATATGGCCGTGGTCGTGGCTGGGGATATTCCCGATCCGCGCGACCGCGAAGGCTATCTTTCGGCGCTCGAGCGCGTGCTGGTCGACGCTCATCTTGCCATGGGCGGCTCGGTGCTCACGCTGTTCACCAACAGGCGTGACATGGAGGAGCTGTACGATCGCGTCGAGCCCAAGATGGCTCGTGCGGGCCTGGAACTCAACTGCCAGCAGCGCAACTCGTCCCCTCGCCGCCTGCGCGATCGCTTTATCAACGAACCGACTTCGTCGCTCTTTGCGCTTAAGGCCTTTTGGGAAGGGTTTGACGCCAGCGGCGAGACGCTGCGCTGCGTCATCATCCCCAAGCTGCCGTTCTCGAGCCCCACAGACCCGCTCTCATGCGAGCGCAATCTGCGCGAAGACCGCGCTTGGGCGCGCTATTCGCTGCCCGAGGCCGTGCTCGAGGTCAAGCAGGCCGCCGGCCGCCTCATTCGCTCATCGACCGATTGTGGCGTACTCATCTTGGCCGACCCGCGCCTGGTGACGAAGGGTTACGGCAAGAAATTCTTAACGTCGCTGCCCACGAGTTCCTATCAGCGCATCGAATCGGCACAAATCGGGCACTATCTACAGCTGTGGCGTGCACGCCACGAGCGGCGCCGCTAAAGCGGGCAGACGAGGGATTTTGCCAAATCGCACAGACGCTCTGACAGGGCGGGGTCATCCAAGATGCGGATGGCCCCGCCCGCTGCGATTACCTGGCTTAGCAGCCAGCGCTCGGAGCCGTAGCGTACATTCACTGTTGAGCTGTCCGCCCCATTGGGTTCAATCGACATGATGCCGGGCCAGTCAAGGCGCTCTGCCAAGGCGCGCGGCATGAGAAGTTTCGCGCTCCGCTCCGCCTGGGCGAGGGAGTCATGGAGGGTCGCGGGCTCCGGTGCGTGGCGCACGACGGAGTCGTCTGTCAAGACCAGACCCTCGATTTTATCCATACGATAGGTACGCTGTTCATCGACCGCGACATCCCAGGCAATCAGATACGTTTGGTCGCCGTTTGTCGTGATGCGCAAGGGGTCGACCAAACGCTCGCGCGCCTGCGTGTCATCCATCGAGCGATACGAGATGCGGCAGCGAACGCCGTCCCGAATGGCGCAGCTCAGCTGCTGCCAGTGCGATCCGTGGGCGACGGTGTCAAAGACGCGCTGGTTGTATCCGAGCTCTTTGGGAAGAAGGGCGCGCCGTATTCGAGCCGCCGCTTGGGGTTCGATCCCCAATGATTCAAGTTCATGGTTGAGCACAGCGCCCTCGGCGGCACTCAGGCGCAGCGGTAGCACGCGCCCCGCATCACCGGTGAGGACCACGCACTCGCCGCGGCGTTCGCAGATAATACGTGCGCCCGATTCTCGGTCCGCAAGTGTTGAGACGATTTCGAGAATCTCGTCGAGCGATGCCCCCGTGATATCAAAGCGGCTGCAAAGCTCGTCTCGTGTCATGCCGTTCTCGCCGGCAGCGTAGAGGGCCTCCATGATGTCGATGGCGCGCGAGAGCCTTTGCTCGCTGGTGAGTTTACGCACGGGCATGCTCGTGCACCGTCCTTTCAATGAGGCGGTTCCACGCCTGCTTGAGCGATTTGGGGGCCATGGGCCTCATGCCGTCCATGGCGTGGGCCATGCAAAATGAGGCGGCGGCTTCAAGATCGCGCACGTCAACGGTCCAAGTCCATCCCGAATCGGTGTGTGCGAGCTCACCTCGCCCGCGCGTGAGGCCGTTGATCATATCGATCTGCGTCTGCGGGGCGAACGAGAACGTAGCCGCAACGGGCGGGCGGTCGGCAAAATCGAATTCAAAGAACAGGTAGTCGCTGAGGTTGAAGTCCGCAGGGATAGCGTAGGCCTTTGAGGGGCGCCAAGCGCGAACGATACGGTCGCAGCGGAATGTCCTGATGTCGTCGGTGGCATTGTCGAGGCCGCAGAAGTACGCAACGCCCTCGCGCTCGAACATGCCGTAGACGCAGACGGTACGCTCTTTCTGCTCACCGCGTCCGTTCTGATATAAAAATCGCAGCGCGCATCGCTCGGCAAAGGCGCTCCATACCGCATCGACGGCGGGAGAGCGGCGGATCGGTGCCTCTCCTGTCGTCGACAGGCCGGTGAGGTAGGCAATCTTGGAGCGAATGTCGGCAAGCGGCGCGGCAAAGGCGGATGAGCCTGCCGCGAGTGTCTGGTCGATGGCATCGAGCAGGATGTCGGCGTCGTCTGCGGTGATGAGGCCACCCGCGGCAAACGTGTGCTCGCGGTCGATCGTCCACGCGCTCTCCTCGGTTTCCTGCGCTCCGGCAGCACGAACCTCCCTGATAACGATGCCGCGTTCGAGCAGCTTGTCGCGATCGCGGCGGAACTTGCGCTTGTCTGAGTCGATATTGCCCGAGCCGTATCCCAAATCGGAATCCAGGACGATTTGCTCGGTCGTCAGCGGTTCGGGAGAACTGTTGAGTACAAAGAAAAGGTTGAGGATGCGCTGAGCCGTTTTATCGAAACCGGGCTCGGGCGCCCCCTTTTTAATTGTCGCGGTCGCGTCGCTTGCCGTCATAGAATCCTCGCATGAGAAGGTCGTTTGATGCCATGATTTTAGTCCGATATGGAGATTAGGCTATATCCTTGTCCGCTCGCGGCGTTAAGATGGCCCGAATTCGGTCGTTTACGCTCGCTCGGGGTATACTTTCGACTATATACGGTTCTAATGTGCATGCATTGGGCCTATTTGTCGGATTATGGATGTGGAGCGCACATGGCGAACACCCAGAACTATATTAACCACCTGCTGCAGAACACCGGCATTACGCCGGC
>UQYE01000109.1:0-3291 GCA_900545145.1 uncultured Collinsella sp.
GGGGCCCGTCCCCAAATACCTATAGATATGCAGGCCAGCGATGTGTTAACGATGTGCCAGCGGGTGCGCCGCCAGATAGACCTCGGTCAGTTGCGTACGATCGACATGCGTGTAGACCTGCGTGGTCGATATATCGGCATGTCCCAAGATCTCCTGTAGCACACGGAGGTCTGCGCCGCCCGCAAGCATATGGGTGGCAAAGGAGTGGCGCAGCGTATGGGGATGGAGTCCCACCAGCCCTACCTGGCGCCCGTAGCGCTCACAGATGGCATGGATGCCCTGGCGCGACAGACGGCGGCCGTTCTTATTTAAAAAGACCGCCGAGGTCTCGGTTCCGTGGGCATGGGCCGCCAAGCGAGAACGCCCCTCAGTTACATAGAGCGTCAGAGCTCGCGCCGCGCTTCCCACCAGCGGGGACAGGCGTTCCTTTGAGCCCTTACCGCGAACGAGCACAAAGCCATCGTCGGTATGGATATCGCCCACATCGAGCCCCACCAACTCGCTCACACGCAAGCCGCATCCGTAGAGCACTTCCAAGATGGCATGGTCGCGCAAGCCCATCTCGCCCTCGGGGAAGTCTTGATCGAGCAGCGCCGAGACATCCTCCACCGATAGATACTCCGGCAAACGCTCAGCCTTTTTAGGCAGACGCAACGCCGCCGTTGGATTTTGGGCCACAATCCCATCGCGCACCAAAAAGGCATGCAGGCCCTTCACGGCAGCAAGCGCACGCTCCACCGAGGCATCGGAATAGCCTCCGTCGCGGCGATCGGCAACAAAGCCCTCCACGACCTGACGGCTCACATCTTCAAAAGACGCAATGTCAGCCCGCTCCAGATAGGCGCAATACGTCGTCAGGTCACGACGGTAGGCCGCAATCGTATTGCGCGCCAAACCCCGTTCGACCGCAAGGTAATCGAGATACTCCCCCGCCACCACAGTGAGCGACGAGGGAGCAGCTTCGATATGTTCTTGGTTCGCCGACACCCTTAGTCCGTAGCGAGGTTCTTGGGCGTCACCTGCACGCGATCGACGCCCTCATGCTGGCCAATCGAGGCGCGCACGAACTCGCGGAACAGCGGCTGCGGGTTGGTCGGACGGCTCTTGAACTCGGGATGAGCTTGGGTGGCCACATACCACGGATGTACATCGCGCGGCAGCTCGACCATCTCGACCAGACGCTCGTCGGGCGAAAGGCCCGAGATTACCAGACCGGCGTCCTCGAGCTGGTCACGGAAGGCGTTGTTGAACTCAAAACGGTGACGGTGACGCTCGTAGACGAGCTCCTCGCCATAGGCCTCGCGCGCGAGGGAATCGGCAGCAAGCTTGCACGGATAGGCACCCAGACGCATGGTGCCGCCCTTCTCGGTCACGTCCTCCTGCGAGCTCATCAGGTCGATGACACTATACGGGCCATCCGGATCGAACTCGGAAGAGCTGGCGCCGGCAAGGCCGACGACGTTGCGGGCAAATTCGCACACGGCCACCTGCATACCCAGGCAAATGCCCAGATACGGAATCTTGTGCTCGCGGGCGAACTCGGCCGCGAGGATCTTGCCCTCCAGGGCGCGCTTGCCAAAGCCGCCGGGGACCAGGATGCCCGAGGCGTCGCCCAGAACCTCGGAGACGTTCTGCTCGTCGAGGCTCTCGCCATCGACCAGCTGCACGTCAACGTGGCGATCGTAGAACACGCCCGCGTGGTGCAGGGCCTCGATAACCGACAGGTAGGCATCGGGCAGCTGCGTATACTTGCCCACGACGGCGATCTTCACCTTGTCGGCGTGCTGGTTGGCATGGTTCTGCTTGCGCAGGAATTCGTTCCACTCACTCATGTCGCGCTCACGCGGATCGAGACCCAGACGCTCGCAAATGCGCAGGTCAAAGTCCTGCTCGGCGAGTAGCTGCGGAACATCGTAGATGCTCGCGCAGTCCTCGTTGGTAAAGACACAGTCGGTGTCGACGTCGCAGAAGCTTGCGATCTTGCCGCGGATGGCATCGTCGATATGGTGATCGGAACGCAGAACGATAATATCGGGCTGGATACCAAAGCTGCGGAGCTCCTTGACGGAGTGTTGCGTCGGCTTGGTCTTGACCTCGTGGGCGGCGGCGATATAGGGAACGAGCGACACGTGGATGTAGCAGACGTTCTCGGGGCCGGCCTCCTTGCGGTACTGGCGAATGGCCTCGACAAACGGCTGCGACTCAATGTCGCCGATGGTGCCGCCCAACTCAGTGATGACCACATCGGAGCCGGTCTGTTCCTCAATACGGCGGAACTTATCCTTAATGGCGTTCGTGACGTGCGGAATCACCTGCACGGTGCCGCCCAAAAAGTCACCGCGACGTTCACGGGCGATCAGGCTCTTATAGATGGCACCAGTCGTAAAGTTGGAATCACGGGTCAGGTTCTCGTCAATAAAGCGCTCGTAGTGGCCCAGGTCCAGATCGGACTCGTAGCCGTCCTCGGTCACAAAGACCTCGCCATGCTGGAACGGGCTCATGGTGCCGGGGTCGACGTTCAGATACGGGTCGGCCTTTTGCATCGTTACCTTGTACCCGCGCGACTTGAGCAGACGGCCCAGCGAGGCCGCGGTAATACCCTTGCCCAGAGACGAAACCACGCCGCCGGTCACGAACACATGCTTGGTCATATTGAGTTACCTGCGCTTCCCGTAGAAGTTGTCCATTCACATCTTACGGGTCTTCATTGTAATACTCGCGACGCGCGCCGCACGCAATTTTTCTTACGTGCAATCGCATTTCTCCATCTCGAAACAAAACGCCGCCCGGTTTCCCAGGCGGCGTCGCTATGGCAAGGGTTACATGCTGCTATCGATCAGCAACCTCGTCCTCAAGCATTTCTTGAACGAGCATGCCGGTACGGACGCCCTCAAGATACCACTCACCACGTTCGGTGAGGCAAATGCCATTTGCAAGCTGACCGCCGTCGTCGCTATAACGCGAGACGACATCAATCATACCTTCGGAATCCAAGCGATCGATTGCGGCGCGGGCACGATACGGCGAAACCCCCACGCGCTCGGCAAGCGTTTTGCGCGAGAAACCATACGGCCCGCCATTGTCTTCGGTTTGCTGGTCGATCTCCATCAACACCAGCACCTCGACACGCTTCATATCGTTAACACTCGCACGACCCTTGCCCGCCATAGCAGCCTCCTCAAACCGAGCACGAGCATCTAACGCGCCGTGCGCGACCGACACACCTCACGATGGCAGATAATATCCATCATGCGGCATCCCGCTAAGGATGAAACAGTTACGGTTATTGTA
>UQYE01000110.1:0-3051 GCA_900545145.1 uncultured Collinsella sp.
CGGAGACGTCTCCCTTCTCCGTGGCGGCACTTTTGTGCGCAGGGGAGGAAGGGCCGCCACGAAATCGGCCCATCTACTACGTTTATCCCCTTACCCCCAACCATGCCAAAAAACGCGAAAACAAAACCGCAGGTAGAACGCCTGCGGTTTTCTGGAAAACAGGGGTATGGTCGGGGGTATCGAGTCAAACGTAGTAGATGGGCCGATTTCGTGGTTGGCGCCGCCAAATGATCCCCCGGGGACGGAGGAAAACGGATCATTTTTGGCCCCACGCGGCTGGTGGGTGCGTTCGCGCAGGACCGTTCAAACAAAACTATGCCGTTTTCGGGGCTAAACTCAGGACTCCCATCCATATCCGCGTTTTCTGCAAAATGACGGCTCGTCTACCTGCGGTTTTATTTTCACGAATATCGGCATGGTTGGGGACTCGTGACTCAGCCCCGGAAACCGGCATAGTTTTGAAATGGCATTAAATCGGTGGCAGCCATTTTGCTATGCCGGAGCGGTTGATCGTCGGGCAACTACCCTCGCAGGTAGGCGATGGCGATCTGCGTGCGGTTGCGCAGGCCCATCTTTGCCAGGATCGAGCTGATGTGGTTGCGTACGGTGCCTTCGCCCATATAGGCGGTGGCGGCAATCTCCTTGTTGTCGAGGCCGCGGGCGATGAGCTCGGCGACTTCGAACTCGCGGTCGGTTAGGCTGGCGAAGGCCGCGGGCCGGCGGGTCGTGCCGGCATCGACGCCCGTCCCATCAAAGTTGATATCTTCGATCGCCTTACCCTCGAGCACGCGTTTGCCGTCCATGACTTGCGCCAACGCCGGAGGAATGACGGCGACATCGGTTTTAATCAAGTAGCCGCGGGCGCCCAGTTTGAGCGCCGACACAATGTACTCGTCATCCGAGAATGTCGTCAGAAACACCACGCGCGCCGAAGGGTCGCGCTCAAGGATTTCGCCCGCCGCCGAAAGGCCGTCGCGCCCCGGCATCTGAATGTCGAGCAGCGCGATATCGGGCGCGTGCTCGGCGTAGAGTGCCACCGCGTCGTTGCCGTCGGCTCCGGTGCCCACCACTTCGATCTGCGGCTGGGCGCCCAGGATAATCTTGAGCGAATCGACTACCAAGCGGTCGTCGTCGACAACTATGAGCCTCATCGGGCGTCATCTCCTTGCTGTTTGGGGACGGTGGCAAACACGCGCCAGCCGGGGGCGCCGGCGCGCAGGCCGGCGGTGAAGGTTCCGCCAAGCGCCTCGACGCGCTCGCGCATGGAGACGAGCCCCATGCCTTCTGCGACGTTGCTGCTGCTCGCCGGGGTCGCGTCTGCGCCATCATCGGTAACGATGAGCTGGTAAAACGACGGATGCTCCATGCACCGCACGGTAATGGTTTTGGCATGGGCGTGGCGCATGGCGTTGGAAAGCGCCTCGCGCAGCACCGCCGCAAAGCAGTTGGCGACGTTGGCGGGCGCATGCTCGGCCAAAACCTCAAGCTCAATCTGCGGACCGCTGTCCGAGCGCGCGCCTTCAACGATGCGTTCGAGCTGCACGGAGAGGTTGGTCGCATTGTCGTTGAGCGCGTGGACGCTGGCGCGCACGAGCTGGAGCGCCTCGTCAACGGTGTATTTGACGTCGGCGAAATCGGCGGCAACGCCGGGCTCGTTGGCATGGACCACGCGCAGGGCTTCGGTTTGAAGCGAAGCGCGCGTGAGCTGGTGGCCCACGTTATCGTGGATTTCGCGCGCGATGCGGGCACGTTCGGCGAGCGTCGCGAGCTCGACTTCGTAGTCCTGGCGGTCGGCGAGGTCGCGGTTGTGTGCCTCGAGTGCCAGGGCGCGCTCTTGCAGCTTGTCGCGGGTGCGACGCATGCGTTCCTGTTCGCGCTCCAGCTGCGCGGTGCGCAGCGACAGCAACGTGGCGGCGACCGAAAGGATGGCGGTTAGCAACAGCGTTCGGGTGGTGAGCGCGCCGCAGCGAAGGTCCGTGGCAAGTGCGCAGGCAAACACGGAGCCAATCGCCAGCGCGGGCCAGATGCGTTCACGGCGCACGCGCCGCGCGATGTCATAGAGGGCGAGAGGTACGAACGGCACAAACGGCGGCACGAAGACAGCCGCGATGACGTAGGCGTAGCTGCCGGCCTCGCTGGCGCGACGGGCGCGTTCTCCCTGCGCGACCTCGGCCAGTGCGGCGATGACAACGCCAAGGCAAAACGCCGCGACCAGGCGAGCATCCACAGCAAGGCCCGTGGCGGCTGCGATGCAGCACGCCAGCACGATCGATTTGTCGAATAGCCTGTTCATACGGGTATTGTACGCGATGCCGCGCACGGGGGAGGCACCACTCAAAGCAACCGTGACATTCCTCCCACGCGGCGGGGCGGTCGCGTCAGCAGGCTACGCGACCGCCCCGCACTCGTGACAAAGCTCACTGGTGCGCGCCGTCCGCTCCTGCGATGATGCAATCGTACCGGGCCACGACCAACAGAAGGGCCGCCTCATGACAGACATCGTCCATGTTGAAAACCTCGTCAAGCGCTACGATGACCTTATTGCGCTCGACCACTTTAATCTGAGCATCGCCCCCGGCGAGATCTTTGGCCTGCTGGGCCCCAACGGCTCGGGCAAGACCACGTCCATCAACTGCATCCTGCAGCTGCTCGCCTACGACAAGGGCGCCATCGAGCTGTTCGGCGAGCGCATGACGCCCGCCCGCTACGACCTCAAGCGCCGCATCGGTGTGGTGCCGCAGCAGGTGGCGGTGTTCGACGAGCTCACCGTGCGCGAGAACATCGACTATTTCTGCAGTCTCTACGTCAACGACCGCAAGCGCCGCCGCGCGCTGGTGGACGAGGCGATCGACTTTGTCGGCCTGGGCGACTTTACCAAGTTCCGCCCCGGCAAGCTCTCGGGCGGCCTGGCGCGTCGTCTCAACATTGCCTGCGGCATCGCGCACAAGCCCGAGCTCATCTTTTTTGACGAACCCACGGTGGCGGTCGACCCGCAAAGCCGCAACGCCATCCTGGAGGGCATCTGCCGCCTGCGCGACGAGGGCGCCACGG
>UQYE01000111.1:0-3042 GCA_900545145.1 uncultured Collinsella sp.
GCTGCACACGGTTGCCGATGCGGTCGGTGAGCGCCTTCCAGCCCTCCCAGTCTTCCTCGGCCATGCCGTCCTCGATGGAGATGATGGGGTAGGTGTCGACGAGCTTCTCCCAGTAATCAACCATCTGAGCACTCGTGTATTCCACGCCCTCACCCTTGAGCTCGTACATGCCGGTCTCGGCGTTGTAGAACTCGGTCGAGGCCGGATCCATGGCGTACATGAAGTCAACGCCGGGCTTAAAGCCAGCCTTCTCGACGGCCTTGGTAATGTACTCGAACGGCTCGGCGTTGGTCTTGAGGTTGGGCGCAAAGCCGCCCTCGTCGCCCACGCCGCCGCCCAGGCCTGCCTCGTGCAGCACGCCCTTGAGGGTGTGGTAGACCTCGGCGCACCAACGCAGACCCTCGGCAAAGCTCGGGGCGCCCACTGGCATGATCATGAACTCCTGGAAGTCGACGTTATTGTCGGCATGCACGCCGCCGTTGAGGATGTTCATCATGGGCGTGGGCAGCAGATGGGCGTTGACGCCGCCCAGGTACTGGTACAGCGAAAGACCCGCCGACTCGGCAGCGGCGCGGGCGACGGCCAGCGACACGCCCAGGATGGCGTTGGCACCGAGCTTGGTCTTGTTGGGGGTACCGTCCGCGGCAATCAGCGCGGCATCGACGGCGCGCTGGTCGAAGGCGTCGAGGCCCACGACGGCGTTAGCGCACTCGTTATTGACGTGCTCGACGGCCCGAGAGACGCCCTTGCCCAGATAGCGGCCCTTGTCGCCATCACGCAGCTCGCAGGCCTCAAAGGCGCCGGTCGAAGCACCCGAAGGCACCATTGCGCGGCCAAAGCTGCCGTCCTCGAGCACGACCTCGACCTCGACGGTGGGATTGCCGCGGCTGTCGAGCACCTCGCGACCGTAGACGTCCAAAATATCGCTCATGTTGTCTCCCTCTCACTTGGAAACATAGTGGATGCAAGCGACCGGCTGACCGTGCACCGTCGGTGCGCCTCCGTAAGTTAGCCATGTCGCACTTTTTGCATTATGCCCTAAGTTAACCGAGGGATACACTTGATTTTCGAAAAATTTAGCGGGAACGATGAGGCGTGTCAGCCCGTCGCCCCCGCAGTCTTACTCCTCTGCCTTTGCGGCATCCCAGAGGTCATTGAGGCCGTGGGTCGAAAGCTCGGCCAGATCCACGTGGGCGTCGGCCGCCATCTGCTCCATCGCGGCCCAGCGGCGGCGGAACTTTGCCGTGCTTGCACGCAGGGCGCTCTCGGCGTCGATTCCCTCCTTGCGCGCAACGTTGACCAGAGCAAAGAGCAGGTCGCCAAACTCCATCTCGCGCTCGGGCGAGCCGGGAGTCTCGGCCTCAAACTCGGCGCGCTCCTCGGCGACCTCGTCCCACACGTCCTGGACTGTCTCCCACTCAAAGCCCACGGCAGCCGCCTTGCGCGACACCTTCTGAGCCTGCATCAGCGCCGGCAGATGCGTGGGCACGCCGTCGAGCAGGCCCTCGGGCGCAGCCTCGCCCGCTGCCACGGCCTTGTCCTTTGCAGCCTTCTCGGCAAGCTTAACCTCGTCCCAGATCTTGAGCACCTCATCGGAGCTCTCGGCGTCCGCATCGCCAAACACGTGCGGATGACGACGGATGAGCTTGGCGTCGATATCGCGTGCCACATCGGCAAGTGTAAACTCGCCGGCGTCCGCCGCAATCTGCGCATGCAGTACCACCTGCATGAGCACGTCGCCCAGCTCCTCGCGCAGATGCGCCACGTCGTCCGCCTCGATGCAATCGAGCGCCTCGTAGGCTTCCTCGATCATGTTCTTGCCAATGCTGCGGTGCGTCTGCTCGCGGTCCCACGGGCAGCCATCGGGCTGACGCAGACGCCAGATAGTCTGCACCAAATGCTGCAGCTCGGCCGACACGTCGACCAGCGTGGACAGATCGCGCGAGCCCTCGGCATTTTGCCGAGCCATGTGCTGCGCCATGATTATTTCTCCTCCAGGATCACGTGACGGAACGCGCCGCCCTCGTAGATGCCATAGCTGTGCGTGCCGTCCTTGGGGATGCTCACGCTGCCGGGGTTGAAGAGCCATAGGCCCGGGCGTGCCTCGCTTGCCTCGTTAACCTTGATATGCGTGTGGCCGTAGACGAGCGCGGAGCCCTCGGGCAGCGCGGGCACGTGGTCGACGCTGTTGTGCATGCCGGCGCCAAAGACGTGGCCGTGCGTCAGGAACAGTTCACGGCCGGCCTCATCGAACAGCGTGGCGTAGTCCGCCATGACGGGAAAGTCGAGCACCATCTGGTCGACCTCGGCGTCGCAGTTGCCGCGGACGGCGATGATGCGGTCGGCCAGGGCGTTGAGCAGCGGAATCACGCGCTTGGGGGCGTAGTCGCGCGGCAGGTCGTTGCGCGGGCCGTGGTAGAGCAGGTCGCCCAGCAGCACGATGCGGTCGGGCTGCTCGGATTCGATTGCGGCGACCAGACGCTCGGTCCAGTATGCCGAGCCGTGAATGTCGGAAGCGATGAGGTATTTCATGGTGGTCCTTTCGGGTGGGGCTGATGTGGCCGGGCGCGAGATGTCGCCGGCCGCGCTATTCAAATCGCAGTGCCGAGGCTTGTGCCGTCTGCATCACGCGCTGGAGCGGCACGTTATGCTCGCGGGCAAGACAGGCGCAGTCCTCGTACTCGGGCGCCGCACGCTCACTGCCGTCGGGCAGGGTGGCCACCTTGACGGCCACTTCGCCCCAAGGCGTCGCGACCTGCTCAAAACGACGCGGCAGGCAGACGCGTTCCATCACCTGGCGCCGGATGCCGTTCGTGGTGGTTTCCAAAAAGATAATCGTCTGCAGACGGTCAATGTCCTCGCGGGCGCAGATTACCTGCAGCTGCCAACCGGGGCGGCCTTTTTTGCAGTAGAGAGGCAACCAGTGCACCTCGCGGGCGCCCGCCTCGCGCAGGCGGTCCGCGGCATAGGCGAGCACCTCGGGCGACGCATCGTCGATGTCGCACTCCAGCTTGACGATGGTTTCGGGCGCATCGGTCTCGC
>UQYE01000112.1:0-2926 GCA_900545145.1 uncultured Collinsella sp.
CTCCCCGATTTAAAACAAATCCCGCGAGAACGAAAAAGGCGGAATAGATGTGCAGTTGCGTAGCGGCATTCTTATTCATTTGGCACTTCCAACAACATTTTTTGTCGGGCTGTTCGCTACTGACTCGAAACCCGAAGCGTTCACGGTTTCCGATGAAGAGTCACCTTACCTTTTGCGGTATGGGCGCTTCTCGTACTTATAGCCGTTGAGCTTGTTGCGGCTGGGACACTTGCCCGTGGCGTTCTCGATATCCTGCATGATGGACCCCGCCAGAGCGTCAAAAAGCTCCTCCGGCGTCACCTTAAGCGTTTTGGTGAGCTGCATGATGGCCCCTTATTCGTTTGAACCGTTCGGGCCATTGTACCGCCCCAAGCTCTCCCATGCGTTGCGGTGCCATTTGGACGATTGAGGGCCTTACGGCCGCAAAACCAACCAAATAGCACCATAAAGTCTGAGGTGGCTAGAGGCTGTAGGTGACTACTTGAGGCTCGCAGGGGTTGGCGGGGTCGACTTGCTCCACGCGGACGAACTTGACGGTCACGGCCTCAAAGCCCGCCTTGTGCAACACATCGGAGTAGACGCGCGCCTGCAGGGCGTGCTTCTCCTGCAGCTGTTCCGGCGTCTCGTCCGGCGTCCCGCCCGTCTTGTAGTCGATGACCAGCGCGCATGACGAATCCGCCGGGTTCGTCGCCAAAGCGTCGATGGCGCCCTCGGCATATGCACCGTAGCGGGCGATGTCCTCGTCCTCGCAGCCCAGCGAGAAGAACGGCACCTCGGCGCGAACGCACGGCCACGCGAGCAGGTCGGCACGAACAGCCGACTTGAGCCAGCGGTCCAGGGCAACGTCGAAGCGTTCGCGCTGCTCCGGCGTCAGGCACCACAGGCGCGCCAGCGCATCGGCACGCTCAGCGGGCAGCGCATCGGCACCCATCTCGATCAGCCACTGGCAGGCGGCATGGAACGCCGAGCCCAGCGCCATGGGGTTGCCGGCGGGCTCAACGGCGGCCACGTCTGCATCGGCCATCTCCGAGCCATCCGACTCCGCATCATCGCCGGACTCGTCCATGGGCACACGCGCCTCGGCGGCACGGTCTTCTGTCTCGGCATGGAGCGCCGCGGCGATTGACGAGTAGCTATACGAGTCACGCGCCGGGAACGGACAGGCGCCCATGCGCACGCCCACTGCCTGGGGATACACAAGCTCAAACGAATCGGGCTCGGGGTCGGCAGGACCGGGCACAGTTGAGTGCGCAGCATTATCAGCAACATCGACATCGCCGCGAACAAGCCTACCCTCGGCATCCAGCGAAGCGTTAGCCTCAAACGCCTGCTCGCCAAAGGTAAAGTCCGCCAGCGAGATGAGCTCGTAATCGCCCGGCTTGGAGTTGTCGAACACCAAACGGTCGCTATCGAGCTGCGGCATGTCCAGACTGTCGGTCGGCAGGATGCGACGCAGCACGTCGTAGGTCAGATCGGTCTCGGCATCGAAGGTCGGCGCACACACCTTGCCGCGGCTCACGCCGGCATCCATCGCCAGAATGACCAACTCGCGCGCTCGCGTCATGGCGACGTAGAGCAAGCGGGCCCGCTCCTCGAGCGAGAGCCGCAGGTCATCGTTGCGCAGGCGAACGAATGCCTCGGCGGGAGAACCTGTCGCGCAGACATCCTCCATGAGCTCCGGCGACAGCCACAGCGACGTGCCCTTGCCCTTAAACGCATGCTCAAACTGCTTTTTGACGTCGTCGCCCTTCACAAAGGTTCCGTCGGCGAGCTTAACGCCGTCGAAGCGTGCCGGCAGCGCCACGACCTGCGCCCCGCCGTCGACGCGACCCATCTGTGCCGCACCGGACGATTTGCGCACGCCAAAACACTCGGCGACCGCCACGACCGGATATTCCAGACCCTTGGAGGCGTGCACCGTCATGATGCGTACCGCGCCGTCGCCCTCCTCGTTGAGGGCGCCTGGGGCCTCCTTGCCCGCCAAGAAGCGGTCGAAGGCAAGCGCAATGGAACGCGGCGAGTTACCGAACTCGGCCTCGGCCTCAACCACAGCATCAAGCGCCTTGAGCACGTTGGCGGCGATGGCCTTGCCCTCGGGGCCACGCTGTGCCAGACGCACAAACCAGCCGGAGGCGTTGACAGTATCGCGCGCGATGGCGGCGAACGAATCGCGCCCCACACGGCGAAGCGCGTAGCGCAGCACCTCGCGGGCGCGCGTCACGAGCGGCAAGTCTTGCAAACCCGGCACGTCGAAATCGCTCATGATGCCCGCGTCGATATTCCGGCGCGAGGTCTCCCCCGTCTCGCTATCGAGCTTGGTCGCCAGCGCCAGGAACTCCTGGGCGCCGAGCGCAAACATCGGCGAGGCGAGCAGCGGCATAAGGCCCTGCGCCGTATCGGCCGGATTGGCGAGTGCGCAGACCAGGGCACGCACCGTCTGCACCTCGGCTGCCTGGGCAAAGACCGAGCCGCCTGCGATCACGCAGTCGAGCCCCTGGTCGCGGAAGGCCTGCGCATAGACATCGGCGTTGGTCATGCGGCCCAGCAGCAGGACCATGCTGCCCTGGGGCTGGCCCGCTTTAACGAGTGCTTGGAATCGCTCCGCAATCGCGCGAGCTTTCGCCTGCGTTCGCTCCTGCGTACTGCCACCGGCAACGAGCAGCGCCTGGCGGCGCGATGCCTTCGCCTTGAGCTTGTCCTCGCGTTCGTCGCTCGGTTCAAGATCCAAGAACCCCTGCATCAAACCACCGGTGTCGCCGTCAAAGACGCGCGCCACATAGCGCAGCACCTCGTCGTGGCTGCGGAAGTTGCGTACAAGCTTGACGAGCTCGCCGGCGGGGGCATCGGACGTGGCGACCGTCTCGGGCGCCGTCGTCGAACCCACCTTGCGCTCCTGGCGACGGAACACCTCGACCTCGGCACCACG
>UQYE01000113.1:0-2829 GCA_900545145.1 uncultured Collinsella sp.
TAATGCGACCAGTAATAACGAGGTCGTTATCGCGCAGCGTGGCGCCCGTGGCGGTAATATCCACGATGCGATCGGTCATGCCGACGATGGGACCCAGCTCAATGTTACCGTGCAGCGAGACGATATCGGCGTTCACACCGCGCTCGGCATACCAGGCGCTCGCGATGCGCGGATACTTGGTGGCCACGCGAAGCGACCCGCGACGGGCATAGTTGCGCTCGGCCTGGCCGGCGCGCCACGCGGGCTCCGCCTCAATGAAAGTGCACAGGCCGTAGCCCAGATCGACCAGCTGCAGCAGGTTGAGGTCTGCCTCGATAAGCGAGTCCCAACCGCAGATGCCGCAGTCGGCACCGCCACAGCCCACAAAGGCGGGCGCATCGCTGGGACGCACGATGACAAACTCGATATCGCCGACCGTACCCTCGCCGGCACGCGTGTCGCGGCCGCGCACGATCAGGTGACGGCCGGGATCGCGCAGCTCCGAGACATCCAAGCCCGCGGCCTCGAGCACGTCGAGCGTGTCGACCTTGAGCGAGCCCTTGGGCACGGCAATGCGCAGCGGACCCTCGGCGCCACGGCCCGCGGCGCGATCGCCATCGGAAGCAGCGTCCTCGGCCGAGGTGTGCGCAGCCTCCAGACGCTCGAGCGAAAAGGCGAAACCCGCCGCCGGTACCTCGATGCCGTCGCCAAATGCGCCGGTAAAGATGGAGTCGTAGCGTCCACCCGAACCGACCGGATCGGGCAAGCCACCGGCATAGGCCTTAAAGACCAGACCCGTGTAGTAATCGAACGAGTTCATGATGGAGAAGTCGAACGACAGCACCTGGGCGTCCTCGGGAGCCAGGCCCTCGACCAGGGCGCGCAGCTCGCGCGTGAGCGGCGCGACAATGCCCGCCGCCGCCAGAAGCACATCGACGCGGTCGAGTACCTCGGCGCCGCCGTGCAAGCGCGGCAGCTCGCTAATGGCGGCCTTGACGGCATCGGACTCGGCGCTTGCCGCCACGCGGGCATCGAGGCTCACAAAGTCGTTGGCGTGCACGCAACGCAATGCCTCGGCAGCCAGTTCGCGATCCTCACAGGCCGCGAGCAACTCCTTAAACGGACGCACGCTGCCCGCGATAATGCGCGCATCGGGCAGCGCGAGCTTGCGCACCGCCTCGGCCACGAGCGAGACGATCTCGATATCGCCCGCGGTATCGCCCGCACCGATAAGCTCAAAGCCCAGCTGTGTAAACTGGCGCGAGCCACCGGCATTGCGCTGGCACTCGCGAACCACCGGTGCCTCGTAGCGAAGGCGTAGGGGCAGGTCGGCCGCGCGCATGCGGGTCGAAACCAGACGCACGATCGGCAATGTGTTGTCGGGACGGACCACCAGCAGACGGCCATCATCGTCAAAAAGCTTAAACGGCGTGTCCGCGATGCGGCCGCCTTCCTCGAGTGAACCCTTGTCCTCGAGCAGCGGCGTTTCGACCGGAAGGTAATGATGCTCCCTGAAGCAGCCCTTCACCGTCAGCGCAATCTCCTCGCGCGCCTGAGCCTCCTCGGGCAATATGTCCCGGAATCCCCACGGTGTGGCCGTCATCTGGTGAGCCTCCTCATGCTGTGTTTCACCTAGAGCAGAAGACCGGCATAGCTTCGCCGGTCTTCTGGGTACTTTAGCATACTAGAGTGTTTGCGGGGAGAATCGTCCTCCTCGGCTCACACCGTATTCATTTGGAAACATAGGAGCGGATTGTCGCAACCCAACCCCACCTAGACGCCAATCGCACGACGATACTCTGCCATTACCTGCGCATCGGCAGCTGCGGGGTCGGCAAAATAGCGCCAGTCATAGGTCTCGGCCGAAACAACTCCGCGATAGCCGCGCGCCACCAGCCTATCCAGGTCGGCGCGCATATCGCGGTCGCCGTCACCCCAGGCAAGATGCGTCGTGCCATCTGCCGCAACATCGACAAAATGCACGTGGGCGACATCATCGCCAAGCAGATCGAAATAATCGTCGATGGTATCCCCTGCCACCGCCATAGCGCCCAAATCCAGACACGCCTTAAGTGCCGGATGATCAACTGCCTCGATCATGCGCTTCGTGTCGGCCGCCGAGTTCACGATCATCGACTCAACCGGCTGTAGGGCCTCGAGCACCAGTCGCACGCCGCGCTCTCCCGCATGCTCGGCAATCGCACGCAGCATCGAGGCGCTGCGACCCCACGCGTCCTCGATCGGCTCGTTCAAAAATGCCCAGCCGCTCGAGACCATGACCTGCTCGGCTCCAAGTTCCGCCGCGATATCCACAACGTTCTTAAAGTACGCGAGCGTGCGGGTACGCGCTTCATTCCCGCGCGCCGCGATATTCCACGGCTTGGGGTTGTTCTGTTCGGGACAAAGCCCCACAATCCGAACCCCATACCGCTGCGACAGCTCCCGTACCCGTTCGAGCGAATCGTATCCATGGCAATCGACATACAGATGCATCGCCCCGGTCCAAAGCTCGCAACACGTGTAGCCCGAAGCCGACGCCGAAGAAAAGAACTCCTCAAGGTCAAAATAACGATGGCTGATATTCATGACGGCAAGCTGGGGATAGCTCATAATTACTCTCCAACCCAAGCGAGGCCCCGTTCCATATAGGAGCGAGGCCCGATTACACAAACGTTATTTGCTCTTAGTAGTCGAACTGGTGATAGTAGCGACGGTAGTTGAGGTTGTGCTTGGTGACCGTCTCGTAGTAAGCGGCAAGGCGATCGGTGATCAGCGAGGAGAGGATCCACGGGGAGACGATGACGCGGAACTCGTCGTCAAGGCCGGGGATCGCGAACTCGGCAGTGTCGA
>UQYE01000114.1:0-2730 GCA_900545145.1 uncultured Collinsella sp.
TTCCGTGGTTCGCTTCAAATCCGCTGTGTTTGTTTGGCCTTAGCATGGTGCTTTGTTTTCTCCCAGAAGTGGTGTACATCACTTCGGAAAACTTAATCCAAGACGCTATAGCGGACGATCTCCGCGCGACGATCCTTTCCGTCGCGTCTCTGGTAAGGGCTCTCTTTTCTGCAGTGTTTTTCTCCATATTTGGACATGTGTTGGGGTTATATCCCATTCAGATAGCGCTCGGTATTATTGGTGCAATCGCGATAGCAATTACCGCCGTTGTTTCATTAAAAATGGTTGGAATACAGGTCTCCAAGAATTGATATATCGATTGACGAGCTATCCGAAGCGTCGAGCCTTCTTGATGGACATGACTATTCGTCACAAATCATTCCGCGCATCGCCGGGGTTCCAGTAATACTCGATATATCTGGATGCCCTCATTCCCCTTTTTGAAGGTCCCAAAAAGACTGCCCGTGTGGGTTTGGCTAGGTTCGGGTGCTATCCGCGCCGTGCGGTAAAATCGTTCAGTCAGAACACGAACCCGCATCGGAGCTCATCACATGGCATTCGTCCATCTGCACAACCACACCGTTTTCTCCATGCTCGACGGCGCAACCCGTATCCAGGATATGGTCAACCGTGCCGTAGAGCTGGGCATGCCCGCCGTCGCCATTACCGACCACGGCTACATGTATGGCGTGCCCGACCTGGCGCTGGCCTGCGACGCCGTCAACCACAACACGCCCGAGTACAAAACCTGGAGCCACGACAAGGCCTTCTTGGAAAAGGATCGCCGCGACGAGCTGGTGGAGCCCGATCCCGAGGAAAACCCGCGCGAGCATGCCCAGTATGTGAAGGACATGGCCATGTGGGACGAGAAGGGCAACATCGACGAGCTCAAGCCGCCCCTGGTCATCAAGCCCATCTTTGGCTGCGAGGTCTACTTTACGCCGGACGAGACCCTTGCCCGCGACCATAAGCCTGAGCTCTACCACATGATCCTTCTGGCCAAGGACCAGGAGGGCTACGTCAACCTGATGCAGACGGTCTCCGAGGCAGCCGTGCAGGGCTTTTACTACAAGCCCCGCGTGACGCTCGACAACCTGCGCCGCCACGCCAAGGGCATGATCTGCACCAGCGCCTGCATCGCGGGCATCATTCCCAAATACATCGACCGCGGTGACATGGAGGGCGCCATCAAGTGGGCCGAGACCTTCCGTGATACCTTCGAACCTGGCGACTTTTATATCGAGATCCAGGAACACGGCATCACCACCGACAACGGCCTGACCGATGAGCAGATGGACCGCACGCTCATCGACATCGCCAAGCAGGTAGGCGTCAAGGTCATCGCCACCAACGACTTCCACTACCTGCGCCGCGAGGACGCTCCCGTGCAGGACGTCATCATGTGCATCGGCATGAACGCCAAGGTCGACGACCCCAACCGCATGCGCATGACTGGCTCGGAGTTTTACATGAAGACCGAGGAGGAGATGCGGGCGATGTTCCCGTATTGCCCCGAGGCCTGCGACAACACGCTCGAGATCGCCGACAAGTGCTACGTTGAGCTGGACTGGGACTCCATCATCCTGCCGCGCTTCCCGCTGCTCGATCCCGGCGAGACGCACGAGAGCCAGTTCCGCCGCGAGTGCGAGAAGGGCCTGCGCCAGCACTACGGCGACGACTGGGCCACGCGCGAGATTGGTGGCGTCAACATCAAAGAGCGCTTTGAGTACGAATACAAAGTCATCTGCGACAAGGGCTTTGCCGCCTACTTCTTGATCGTTGCCGAGTACGTGCAATGGGCCAAGGACAACGGCATCGGCGTCGGCCCCGGCCGTGGCTCGGCCGCCGGCGCTATCGTCGCCTACGCCATGAACATCACCGCGTTCGACCCGCTCGAGAACGGCCTGATGTTCGAGAGGTTCCTGTCCCCGCAGCGTACCGAGATGCCCGATATCGATATGGACTTCGACGATGAGCGGCGCCTCGAGGTCGTGGAGCACGTTCGCCAGCTCTACGGCCCCGAGAAGGTCACCCACGTCATCACCTACTCGACCATTAAGGCCAAGCAGGCCATCAACGACGCCGCGCGCGTCCTGGACTACCCGGTCTACATGGGTCAGCGCCTGTCCAAGATGGTTTCGAGCGACCCCAAGGTCAAGCTCAAGCAGGTGCTCGACAAGCAGCCCGGCAAAGAGGATCTGTTTAACCCCGATTTTGCCGAGGCCTATAAAAAGGACGACGACGCCCGCCGCATCATCGACACGGCGCTCTCAATCGAGGGCCTCACCCGTGGCGAGGGCGTGCACGCGTGCGCCGTTCTGATCTGCCGCGACCCCGTCAACGAGCACGTGCCCACCAAGCTCGACACCAAGGGCGGCGTCGAGATTACCCAGTACGAGGGCCATACCGTTGCCGACATGGGCCTGCTCAAGATGGACTTTTTGGGCCTGCGCAATCTCACCGTCATCGCCGATGCCGAGCGGATGATCCGCCGCCGGGAACCGGATTTTTCAATGGACAGGCTCCCCGATGATGACCCCGCGGTCTACGAAATGCTCTCCCGCGGCGATTCCTCCGGTGTGTTCCAGCTGGAATCGGGCGGTATGCGCCAGATGCTCACCCAGCTGCGCCCCCAGTCCATCGAAGACCTTACCGCCGCCATTTCGCTGTACCGTCCCGGCCCCATGGACTCCATCCCCACCTACCTGCGCAACCGCCACGAGCCGGATA
>UQYE01000115.1:0-2674 GCA_900545145.1 uncultured Collinsella sp.
CCAATCTCGCCGCCGGCGCCCACAACGCCCGACACCACGTCGCCGTTGACGATAACGCCGCCACCCACGCCGGTACCAATGGTGACCATCACCACGTTCTGTACGCCCTTGGCAGAGCCGAGCCAGGCCTCGCCCATGGCAGCGGCGTTGGCATCGTTTTCGTACTTAACGATCGCGTCGGGGCAGTGCTCCTGGATGGCAATCCTCAGTTCAGGCAGGTTGATAGCAATGTTGGCCTTGACCTTGGCATCGCCCGAAGCCGGGATGGGGCACGGAACGGCCAGACCAATGCCCGCCACAAAGGCGCGCGGAATCTGTGCCTTGGCGATCACCTGATCGATAGCCTCGGTCACCGCGGCAAAGCCCGCGGCGTCAACGATAGGAGGCGTGGGCACGCTGGCCTTGGCAAGCAGGTTGCCGTCCTCGTCGAACAGGCCTTCCTTAACCGAAGTGCCGCCAACGTCGATGCCGATGTAGTACTGCTTAGGTTCCATGGGAGCCCACCTTTCTCGTTTAAACATTGCCTGTATGGTACCGCTCCCCAGGCAAAAACCTGTCAAAAAGGGACAGGTTTGTTTTGGCAGGTTTTATCTGGGAAAACGCAAGGCATGAGATTCGGTTCGCTGGGCGGCAAAACGGCCCAACCCCATCTTCGAGCCGATCAATTTGCTCAATACCACATTATTCGAATGCATATTCATTTAGAGCGCTCTAGTTGATATAGAAAAGCGTTTTTTGATTATATCTTTCTCGAACTTTTCAAAAACGCAATAGGGATGCTTAGGCGTGAACTATACTTTCGTTTGTACTCAATCAAGCCGGAAAGGAGGTTCCATGATTCCCAAATACGAGGCAATAGCTGCAGATATCCGTCGAAGCATCGAGGACGGCGCTCTAAAGCCGGGCGACAAGCTGCCCACCGTCGTTGAGTTCTGCGAGCTCTATAGCGTTTCCAAAATCACCGTCAAACGAGCTATTGAGCAGATTACCGATGAAGGTCTTGTTACCAGCCGGCGCGGATCGGGCACCTACGTTAAGGACACGGCGGGGCTTCCCGGCCAGGCGTTTTTCCAGGGCAAGAACGATCGCTCCCAGGGCTTTTCGTATGAGCACCGCGGGGAGAAGGTGACCTCGGTGGTCTACGATTTCTCGATTGTCAATCCGCCAGCAGACGTCGCTGCCCAGCTGGGAATTGCCGAGGACGACTTTGCCTATCACATCGTGCGCGTACGCGAGGTCGATGGTCAGCCCATCGTTATCGAGTACACCTATATGCCACTCGAGCTGATTCCGAGTCTTAAGAAAAAAGACCTGTACGCGTCGGTCTACAGCTTCATCCGCGAGCAGTGCGGACTCAAGATCTCGAGTTTCCACCGCACCATTCGCGCCGTCGCGGCAACTGAGGAAGAGGCTGAGCGCCTGGATACCAAACCCGGCTCTCCCCTGCTCGAACTCAACCAGATTGGCTTCTTGGATGGCGGCAACGCCTTTGAGTACTCGATTTCGCGCAACGTCGGCGACCGCTTTGAGCTGCACAACGTAACGTTGGCATAGGTTTTTGTAGTCATGCGGGCGCTCGTTATGACTCGATTAGAGCGGGCGGCCGCGCAACACCATGGGAGTATGAACATGTCCGATTTGATTAAACTGACGCCGATTTTCCACGAGAAGATCTGGGGCGGCCGCCAGCTCGAAACCGTATTTGGTTACGACATTCCCGAGGGTCCCATCGGTGAGTGTTGGGCTATCTCGGCCCACCCCAACGGCGACTGCCAGATCGCGGAGGGCCCGTACGCCGGTCACACGCTGTCATGGCTGTGGGCCGAGCACCGCGAGCTCTTTGGCAACTGCGAGGGCAAGGAGTTCCCGCTGCTCATTAAGATTCTGGACGCCAAGGACGACCTTTCGATCCAGATCCATCCCAACGACGAGTACGCCGCCGAGCACGAGAACGGCAGCCTGGGCAAAACCGAGTGCTGGTATGTGCTGGACTGCGAGCCCGGCGCCACAATCATCGTCGGCCAGCGCGCCAAGGACCGCGCCGAGGCTGCACAGATGATCGAAGACGGCCGCTGGGACGACATGCTCAACGTGCTGCCGATCCACAAGGGCGACTTTTTCCAGATTGATTCCGGTACCGTCCACGCCATCAAGACCGGCACGCTCATTTTGGAGACGCAGCAGTCGAGCGACGTGACGTATCGCCTGTACGACTACGACCGTCCCGGCACCGACGGCAAACTGCGTCCCCTGCACATTGAGCAGAGTCTCGACTGCATCGACTTTGATTCTCAGGCCCCGACCGACGGCACCGTGACCGCGCCCGAAGTCGACGGCGTGACCGAACTCGAGTCCAACCCCTGCTACACCGTCGATCGCGTGCGCGTCAACGGCAGCAAGACCTTGGAGCAGCGCTGGCCCTTCATGTGCCTGTCAGTCATCGACGGCGAAGGCACCGTCTGCGGCGACCCCGTCCACAAGGGAAGCCACCTGCTAGCCCCGAGCACCGTCAGCTCCATCGACCTCGAAGGCAAGATGGAACTGATCGTCTCGCATCTGTAAGCTATCGATCCCCGAGCGCTCGCCGGGATGGGGCGCGGGGTTTGATCGCCTGTTCGGACAGTCCTGCTCGCACGGAGAGCACATTAAGTGCTCTCCGGCTCGTGCGGAACTC
>UQYE01000116.1:0-2530 GCA_900545145.1 uncultured Collinsella sp.
AGTTCAGGCACTTCCACACCTTTACGCCCTCGCGCTCAAACACCTCGCCCGACTCGATACGCTCGACGAGCTTGTTGTAGCGCTCCTCGTGGGCCTTCTCGACGGCGGCGACACCACGGAACTTTGCGGCAATCTCGGCAAAGCCCTCTTCCTCGGCGGTCTTGGCAAACTCGTCGTACATCGTGGTCCACTCGTAGTTCTCACCCGCGGCGGCATCGCGCAGATTGTCCAGGGTATCGGGGACGACGCCATCGTGCAGATACTTAAACCACAGTTTGGCGTGCTCGGACTCGTTGCCAGCCGTCTCGGCAAAGATGTTCGAGATCTGAACGTAGCCGTCCTTCTTTGCCTTGGAGGCATAGTAGCGATACTTGGTGTGTGCCTGGGACTCACCGGCAAAAGCGGTCTCGAGGTTCTTCTTGGTTTGGGAATTCTCAAAATCCATAGTTGTACTTCCATTCAACGCATGCCGCCCGTAGGCTTCGAGCGGCCTCGTCTTTAGGATGCCCTCATGTCGGAAATCTAAACCTTACAATCCTGTTCTTCAGATTTGCACGGGCTAGATGCTCAGCCAGCGATCGCCCTCGGCTCGGCAAAAGCCCTCACGCTCCAGGTCGGCCAGAATGCCCGCGACAAGCTCGCGCTCGACCGGCCCGCGCCCAGCCGCCGCTTCCATATCGTTAACGCCCACCACGGCATCAGCAAGCGTAATCCCCGCCGGTTGGCCATCGCGCGCTGCCAGCAACATGCGCACGATATGCGCGCGCTTTTGGCGACGTGAGCCCTCAAACTTTGATTGACGGCTATAGCCCGCCG
This sequence comes from uncultured Collinsella sp., assembly GCA_900545145.1. Classification (GTDB taxonomy): domain Bacteria; phylum Actinomycetota; class Coriobacteriia; order Coriobacteriales; family Coriobacteriaceae; genus Collinsella. The sequence goes on from UQYE01000116.1 coordinate 817, forward strand.
AGCGCCTGGACGGATTGGGCAACGTCTTTTTTAGATATGCGCCGTAATCCAGCAACGCGTAATACCACGCGCGCGGCGTGTCGGCATCATCGAGCGGCACGGCAAAGGGAGCGATCTCGTCGGTCGCCGCACCGGGGACCGCCGGACAGGCCGCCTGAATCAGCGGCACCAGCTCGCGGTCGGGAACAGCCGGTACATCGGGAAAGAAGTGATGCAGAAAGACCGTGCGCACGTTGGTCTCCAGATACACGCCTGGAAGGTCAAACGCAAACGACCGGATACCTTGCGCCGTTGCCGGGCCAATTCCAGGCAGAGCCACCAGGTCACGCGTCTCACGCGGAAACTCACCGTCCCAGTCCTCCACAACGCGCTGAGCGGCCTTGTGGAGCGCCAGAGCGCGTCGGTTGTAGCCCATGCCCTGCCAAGCGTCCAAAACATCGGAAGGCGCGGCTTGGGCAAGCGCCTGCACGGTCGGAAAGCGATCGAGCCACGCCGGCATACGCGTCTCCACGCGTGGCACCTGTGTTTGCTGCAACATGACCTCGGAAAGCCAAATGATGTACGGATCGCGCGTGCGGCGCCACGGAAGGTCGCGATAACGCAGGACCCCTTCCGAACGAATCATCGAACGAAAGGGGTCCTGAATCATATCTATGCTCCTTATGCGGCGCTATTCCTCCCGGCATGTATACGCACAGGTGGCGTACTCGGGAAACGCTTCGCGGTCGGCGAACTTGGGATCGACGGCCGGGAACTGGCGGTGAGCGACGATGTCGCCGAGCGAAACGGAATCGAGGTAGTCGCGCATCAATGCTTGAGCTCCGGCCCACAGGGGATGATAGCAGCACGTGCCCATGCGCGCACAGTCACCATCGGGCGCGGTGCAATCATTCATAACCATAGGGCCTTGAACGGCCTCGACGACCTGGCGGATAGTGACGTCGTCCGGACTGACCTTGAGACGCATGCCACCGTGGACGCCACGCAGGCTCTCCACAATACCGGCCTGGACCAAACCGTGCTGAATCGAGCGGGCAAACGAATACGGAACATTGACCTCTTCGGCAGCGGTGCGAACAGAAAGCAAACGCTCCGGATCCTCGGCAAGCATCGCCAACATACGAAGGGCGTAATCAGTCTTCCTCGATATGTCCATTTTTCCCCTTTCAAGGAATACGAACAGCTCGAACGAGCTCCGGGGCCGAGCTTGTGTCGAGACGCTAAATGACCGCAGGACATCCAAATGGTAAATCGGATATCCACTGAGTGCCGCGCTTGGAGCGAAATGCATCAGATGCGGCCTACAGTGCAATTTAGTATAACCTAACCCCCTGTCTCGTTGAACAGGTGTTGCGCAACAAAGCTGTTGTTCAGACAAATATGCTTATTAGATTTTACTTGCGTTCCCGAAGGGGCGGGGATTCTGGGCGAAGATGCGCCAGGGCGATCGTTCTACCGAAACAAAGTGCATCAAACGCAAAAAGCCACGTCCGAAGACGTGGCTTTAATTGCGTTGGCGGGAAGTACGGGGCTCGAACCCGCGACCTCCGACGTGACAGGCCGGCGCTCTAACCAAACTGAGCTAACTCCCCAGGCAGACGTTCGCGTTTGTTTCCGCTCGCGTGCGCTGCGGGGATTAGTATACACAGAAGTCTGTCCGGCGCGCAACAACTTTTTTGAAAAATTTTTTGGGGCCATCCGGGAGGGCTTCCGG
>UQYE01000117.1:0-2462 GCA_900545145.1 uncultured Collinsella sp.
TGCAAAAAGCTCATGTTCGATTACGACGTCTTGAGGTTTGGGCGTCTGGGTGCCTGCAAGCGCATGGCAGCGAACGCCCTGGGAAAGCGAGAAGTGTAGATGAGTATCAAGCGTTTGGCACTTTGCCGCAGTCAGGGCCGTCTGTTTGTGCTGCTTCGTTTTGCCGGTCAGGATGTCGCCGCGCTTATTGAGCGGGAGGGTTCTCAAGCGTTTGCCCATGCGACGACGAGCGGTTCTTCTGTGCCGTCGCTGGCGTTCCCGGTCGATCATGGCCGTGTACTGGCGCTTTGCCCTTCCGTTTCCGATTACGAGCGCGAGCTCGCCGTCTTGGTGCTTCCCTTTTTGGACGGCTCTACGATTGACGTCACATTTGCATCCGGTGGCCAAAGGCTGGGCTCCATTCGCCTCGATAGCCGCGTGGCCAAGCTGGAATCCAAGATTAACTACAAAGCTAAGCCTGCGCTGTGTGCGCTTATCCGCGATGCGCAGCGTGTCGAACACTGCGGCCTCTACGAGATCGATGCCATTCGCTATTTGCCGGCAGACGCCGGCGCGGTGTGGCGCTATGAGGTTACCTGGGCGGGAGACCCCCAGTGCGCACCTGAGCTCCTGATCTTCGATACGCATATGAACGCCATCGATGCCACCGTGCATGTGTTTGAATCGCAGTTCGATGTGCCGCAGCAGAACGGATGCCGTGTCAATAAAACGTATCTGAGCGTAGAGATGCCTCGGGATATACGAGATTTTGTCGCGATTGTGAGCGATCCCACGGGCCTAATCCAGAGCGGTTTTTGCGCCATGGATGGTCGCCTGTACAACGGCATGGTTGACGACAGCTGGAACCGCATGAAGGATGCGCGTGCAGACGACGCAGCTTATCGGCGTTGGTTTGAGCAACATCGCGCAAAGCCGGCCGATTTGGTGTGCCAGCGTGTCGCTTCGGCGGCCTTTGCCTATAGGCCGCTTGTGAGCATTGTGGTGCCGTGCTACAAGACTGATCGGGTCTACCTGCGCGAGCTGCTGGACTCGGTGCTAGCCCAGAGCTATGACAACTGGGAATTGCTGCTTATGGACGCCTCGCCCGAATGGGACGCGGTGGCCGCCCTTGCGGCAGGCGCTCACGACGAGCGCGTTCGTCGCATCGAGCTTCCCGGCAACGGCGGCATTGTGCTCAACACCAACGCTGGTATTGAGCAAGCGACGGGCGACTACATCGCGTTCTTGGACCACGATGACATCCTGGAACCGGACGCGTTATTCCACTATGTTGCCGCGCTGAACAAGGTTGCCGAGGGCGAGCGTCCCCAGGTCCTGTTCTGCGACGAGGACATGTTTCAGAAAACGGGGGAGTGGGGCCAGCCGGTCTTTAAGACCAAGCTCAATGTAGACTTGCTCTATAGCCATAACTGCGTGACGCATTTTCTGATGGTGGAGAAGGCACTTATCGATCGCATTGGCATGTCTCCGGAAGATGTTGCGGGTGCCCAGGACTACGACCTGACGCTCCGCTGCCTTGCGGCGGGCGCGCGGTTTGAACATGTTGCGCACGTGCTGTATCACTGGCGCGTGCATCCGGGATCGACCGCCGATGGTTCTGCCGATAGCAAGCCGTATGCCATCGAGGCCGGGCGCCTTGCGCTGCAGCGCCACTTTGATTCGTTGGGCGTTCACGGGACGGTCGAGGAGACCGAGACGCCGTTTGTCTACCGCATGCGCTATGCGCTGCCGGAGCCTGCGCCGCTGGTGAGCATTGTGATTCCCACCAAGGATCACATTGAGACGCTCGACGCCTGTGTAATGTCGATCGCCCAGAGAGTCACGTATGCCAATTACGAGATTGTCTTGGTGGAGAACAACAGCGAAGCCCCGGAGACGTTTGCGTATTACGAAACCCTGCCAGAGCGCGTGGCTGCAGCATCTGAAGGCAAGGGCATCGCGCGCGTTGTGTACTGGCCGGGCGAGTTCAATTACTCTCAGATCATTAATTTTGGCGTGGAGCATGCCAAGGGCGATTACCTTCTGCTGCTGAACAACGACACCGAGGTCATAAGCCCCTACTTTATCGAAGAGATGATGGGCTATATGCAGCGTCCCGATGCGGGCGTGGTGGGCGCCAAGCTCTACTTTGCCGATCATCTGGTGCAGCACGCGGGCATTGTGGTTGGCGTGCGTGGCGCACTTGCCCATGCCAACCAGGACTTCTCGGCAAAGCGCGAGGGCTATCTTGCCCGCGCTGTGCGCCCGGGCAACTTTAGCGCCGTAACGGGTGCCTGCCAGATGGTGCGACGCGACGTATTTGAGCAGGTCGGCGGCTACAACGAGGAATTTGCCGTCGGTTTTAACGACGCTGACTTTTGCCTGCGCGTGCGGGAAGCTGGCTACCGCACCATCTTTACGCCCTATGCCGAGCTGTATCACTACGAGTTCACCTCGCGCGGCAGGGAAGAGGCCAACGAGGA
>UQYE01000118.1:0-2175 GCA_900545145.1 uncultured Collinsella sp.
CGGGCGGGCAGGTTTAGGCAAGCCGCCACCGGGCAACATACTAACCGTGCAGGGAGCGAGCGCACGTCGGAGTTCGCGAAACGCGTGCCCTCGCACTGTAGAGCGTTACAGCTTGGCAGCTGCCAAAGTGGAGGCCTCAGGGACTGTGTCCCCGGGGCCTCCGTCAATTTGAGCCGCTATATCAAGCAAGAAACCAGGCGAGAAGCACTACCTGCGGTGGGCACGGTAGTAGGCAATGAGCGCCTGGGTACTGGCATCCTGCTGGGCCAGGGCCTCGTCGTCGTGGAAGGCCGGCGTGATCTGCTTGGCAAGCTGCTTGCCCAGCTCGACGCCCCACTGGTCGTAGGAGTCGATGCCCCAGACCGTGCCCTCGACAAACGTGATGTGCTCGTACAGGGCGATGAGCTCGCCGAGTGCGAACGGGGTCAGCGTGTCGCCGAAGATCGAGGTCGTCGGACGGTTGCCCTCAAAGCAGCGGGCCGGGACGATCTGCTCGGGCGTGCCCTCGGCACGAACCTCGTCGGCCGTCTTACCAAAGGCGAGCGCCTTGGTCTGGGCCAGGAAGTTGCCCAGGAACAGCTCGTGGACGTCCTGGCCGCTGTCGGTTGCGGGGTTGGCAGTGTTGGCGAAAGCGATAAAGTCGGCCGGGACCACCACGGTGCCCTGGTGCAGCAGCTGGTAGAAGGCGTGCTGACCGTTGGTACCGGGCTCGCCCCAGAAGATCTCACCGGTATCGGAGGTCACAGCGCTGCCGTCCCAGCGGACGTGCTTGCCGTTGGACTCCATGGTGAGCTGTTGCAGGTAGGCCGGGAAGCGGTGCAGATACTGGCAGTACGGCAGCACGGCGTGGCTCTTGGAACCGAAGAAGTTGACGTACCAGACGTTGAGCAGGCCCATCAGCGCGACGGCGTTATTCTCGAGCGGCGTGTTGCAGAAGTACTCGTCGATGGCGTGGAAGCCCTCAAGGAACTGCTGGAAGCGCTCGGGGCCGAGCACGACGATCAGCGACAGGCCCACGGCGGAGTCGACAGAGTAGCGGCCGCCGACCCAGTTCCAGAAACCAAAAGCGTTGGCGGGGTCGATGCCGAAGGCCTCGACCTTCTCGAGTGCGGTGGAAACGGCGACAAAGTGCTTGGCCACGGCCTCGGCGTTCTGCTCATCGGAGCCGTCGATGGCACCCTGAGCCTTGAGCTGCTCGAGCATCCAGGTCTTGACCTCACGAGCGTTGGTGAGGGTCTCGAGCGTGGTGAAAGTCTTGGAGACGATAATCACGAGCGTGGTCTCGGGATCGAGGCCCTTGAGCTTCTCTGCCTGATCGTTGGGGTCGATGTTGGAGATGTAGCGGCAGTCAATACCGGCGTCGGCGTAGGGACGCAGGGCCTCGTAGGCCATGACCGGGCCCAGATCGGAGCCGCCGATGCCGATGGACACCAGGTGCTCGATCTTTTTGCCGGTAACACCCTTCCACTCACCGGAGCGCACGCGCTCGGCGAAGGCATACATGCGGTCGAGAACCTCGTGCACGTCGGCGACGACGTCCTGGCCGTCGACGATGAGCTGGCCCTTCTCGCTTGCCGGGCGGCGCAGCGCGGTGTGCAGGACGGCGCGGTCCTCGGTGGTGTTGATGTGCTCGCCGGAGAACATGGCGTCGCGGCGCTCCTCGAGCTTCACCTCGCGGGCAAGATCGCACAGCAGCTTGACGGTCTCATCGGTCACCAGGTTCTTGGACAGGTCGAAGTGCAGGTCACCGGCGTCAAAGCTCAGCTTGTTCACGCGCTCTGCATCGGCAGCGAACCAGGCCTTGAGGTCGATGCCCTCGGCCTCGAGCTTCTCCTGATGGGCCTCGAGCGCCTTCCAAGCGGCGGTCGACGTAGCGTCGATAGGTGCGGCAACAGTTGCCATAAAGTCCTCCTCAACATACGGGCGCATACCTCCATGCGCCCGGATAATCAGATAGCCCTATTCTAGCGCAGGTCAAGACCGTAATCAGCGAGCGTTGCCAATCCGCCCCCAAACGGCGACCGACCAAAAAGGGACAGGTTTCTTTTGGCAGGTCAAACGCTTTACCTACCAAAATTAACCTGTCCCTTCCTGGCAGATATTAGGCCGCGGCACACACACTGCCGAGCAACTCGCGCAAAGGAGACCCAATGCCCTCAAGCAGTTCGGGCGCGA